>NZ_JABXKO010000044.1:0-116147 GCF_017114965.1 Nostoc sp. JL31 | reverse complement strand
TTTTACTCCCCATTCCCCATTCCCCAATTGTCTAGAGTGAAATGGTTATAAGATTTAGAGACTATGGCAAACGACTTTCTGATTTTGAGCAAGAAATTTTAGTATGTTGTCCCCAATGCAATCGCATTGCCAAGATATTGACTGTCAACTCTGAGCAATCAAATCTCAGTTCCATCAAAAGAATTACCTGTCAGCACTGTAGCTATACAAAACAAAAGTCAAAGGATGGCAATCGAAAAGCTGCATTGCTACTGTGGCAGAACAATTACAGGGATAAAAGAAATTCCAGCGATGGAATACTAGACCATTTTTTTGGCTTGCCCCTGTGGCTACAAATCTCTTGTTGCGGTCAATTGCTATGGGCATATAATGAAGCTCATTTGAACTTCCTGGAAAGCTATGTTCAATCAAGGTTGCGAGAACGCTTGCCAGATGACTCATTAGGCTGGCACAATGGCAGTCTTGCTAGTCGCCTACCACGATGGATCAAGCTGACGCAGCATCGGGAAAAAGTTTTACAGAAAATTCAACAGTTAAAGCACAAGTTGTAATCAAGGCTTTAATCTTGTTGATGAGCAAATTTATAACCGCCCCAGAGAGAAAGAGCGATCGCGATCGCCAACAAAATCGGTATGCTGTACCAAGGAAACTGAGACAAGGGTAAATGAGCAACTGCACGCAATCCAATGCTGGCGTAAGTTAGTGGCAGCAGGTAAACTACAACTTTGAGAGCCGCTGGTAATGTAGCAGGGTCAAAGAAAGTCGCTCCTAAGAACGACATGGGGATAATGATAAAATTATTGTAGAGTCCGACTGATTCGAGCGATCGCACACTCAACCCTACAATTACCCCTAATCCAGCAAATACCGCACAATTGAGCACCACTAACAGTAAAAACAGTGGGTTGAGAAAATTCCAGTTTCCTGTCAACAGCAGCGCTACCAAAATCACGGAAGCGGAAGTCATCAAACCCCGCACGACTCCCGCCAGCATTTTACCGATGTAGAGCGCTAAGGGATTTATGGGAGTTAACAACAATTCCTCAAAGGTTTTGGTAAATAGTCTGTCTCCACAAATTGAAAATGTCGTTCCAGCAAAGCTAACCGTCATCGACGACAGCGCCACCATTCCCGGTAATATAAATTCCAAATAGTTGTCATAGTTACCACTAATTCCCGAACCGGGTTTGATGGAACTACCCAAACCCAAGCCAAAAGCTAAAATATATATCAGTGGGGATATTAAACCTGATGCAGCAACTGGTAGGATTCTTACGCGTAAATCTAACCAATCTCCCCAAAAAATAGTCAGACTATCAGCTAGGAAGATTTGAAGTTGCGAAGTTTTGAACCTCTTGCCCGAAGATAGCGCTCTTTGAGATGTCACTTGCTTTCAATTAGTTATTAAAATTTCATTAAATGTTAATTTACATTGTTTTACACATCAATTACTAGGGGTAACAAAAATATCTCATCCGAGAAATGGGAAATTAATAACAAAAGTTAGATAGTTTAAGCATTCTGACTATATCAATTGTGAAAAGTAGATTAGCTATATCTGATAATAATTAAAAGTATTAAAATTTTGTCCCAATATCTAGATAAACTAGTATTTTTCTCATTTAACAAGAATATCGCAGAGAAAATCACAGGCAATTACAGTCAAGAATAGGCATACTGAAAGAGGGAGAAAAAACTTTAGACCACTCCCTCCCAAATCGGCGTGAAGGTGATTAAGCAACAATGAGACGCAAATCTACTGGTAGACCGGCTACTACTTCTAAACCCTCTATTTTCCAATCCCCTCTATTTAACTTCACCACCATCGCAATTATGGGAGGGGTGTTGATTTTGGGAATTGGGATTGGCATTGCTTTTAGTTCTACAACCACATTGGCCCCATCAAACGTAGCTTCCCGTGAATTTATAGACACCAAAGCACCAAACCCTGAAATTTGTGTGCAGTACGGAGCCAGCGCGATGGTGATGGACGCTAGACTGTTCGTCACTCTCAACCCCTTTAATGTGTATGTTGCCCAGCCTAGTATGCGTCCTGGATGCGTGATCCGACAAAATAACTGGGCGCTTTTAGAGCAACGTAAGCTAGTAACATCCGATCAGGTTAGAGATTGCAAAAATCGCCTGAACACCTTTGGTTTCACAGGTAACTTGGACAGTGACAAACCTGATATTAGATGTATATATCAGAATGAAGCTGCTCAAAACTTCTTCACGGCTCAACCGGGAGCAGTTGGAACACCTCAAGAAACGGATAGATTTTGATTTGGCATTGGGGTTAGGGAAGAGGTGACAGGTGACAGGTAACAGGGACTAATCTGTACCCTCTAACCTGTACCCTATTCCCTTCCCCAATCCCCAGCGATCGCATCTTCAAAATCAGATCACTCGTACTCATCACGGATAATTGTCAAACCTAAAGCTTTGTAGGCACTCAGCATATTATTAGATACTGTTGGTGCTGTTACTAGGTAAGTCAGGGCATGAATCGACTCCACTAGATAAGGAGCAGCCGTGTCTAATTTTTCTGCTGTCACTAATCCTACTACCTCAGCCGAGCCAGCAATCATGGCTCGTTTGACGTGGGCTTCGTCGAGGTTAGGTACACTAATCCCAACTTCTGGATGCAAACTGCAAACTCCCAACATACACAAATCTGCACGAATCATCCGTAATGTCTCAATTGTGACAGTACCCACGTTCACCAAAGCTTTTTTGTAGAGTTGTCCACCTAACATCACAACCTCTATATGGGGATGTTCTGCTAAAGCAACTGCTATTGGCGGACTATTTGTGATCACTGTTGCGTGCAAATCTAGGGGCAAATGACGGGTTACTTGGAGAGTTGTTGTACCTCCATCTAAAATCACCACCTGGCCTGTACAAACTAATTTTGCTGCTGTCCGAGCGATCGCTTCCTTTTCTTTTGGCGCTTGCTTTTGGCGATCGGCATAACTGGCGGTGGCTGGAGATTTGAGGAGCGCTCCCCCATGAACGCGTTGCAATAGTCCCGTTTCTGCCAGTTCTCGCAAATCTCGCCGAATCGTATCCTCAGAAACTTTGAGAACAGTACTAAGTTCTGTCGAAAGTACTTTTTTATCACGACGCAGAATTTCTAAGATGAATTGTCGTCGTTCAGCAGTTAGCATAATTAATTTTCCTGAAAATGCGTTTTTGGGCTTGAAATTGCACGTTTGTGAGTTTATACTTATTGATATGCAAGTTTTTGTACGGTAATCCGTAACTTCAATTGAATTCAAGCACATTCATGCACAATTGAATGTATTGATTTTCGCATTTGATGAAATCACACGGTTCCACAATGGTTCCGAGTGGTTGGCTTGAGCTTGGATAATTGTTGCCCAATCGGGGTTTTAACAATTTTTTTTGTAGTGCGATCGCGCATCCCATCTGTTCAAATTGTTTTTTATTCAATCAATAAACCATGACTATTATTAATACCCAATTTCCGATTGATCTCGGTGCTTACCAATTTTTAGCGCTCAATCCAGCAAATTCCAGCCTTACCGCCCAACAGCGAGAGACTCTAAAAGCGAATATTCAACTCTGCCGGGATGCGATCGTCTTTTTTACAGCGACTGGCGCTGCTAGCGGAGTCGGCGGTCATACTGGGGGGCCATACGATACAGTGCCAGAGGTAATGATTCTCGATGCCTTTTTCCGGGGAGCATCGGAGCAATTTGTACCGATTTTCTTTGATGAGGCAGGACATCGAGTTGCCACTCAATATCTGATGGCAACATTGCATGGTGATTTACCTGCCGAGCAACTTTTACGTTATCGGCAAGCACATTCCAATTTACCGGGACACCCGGAACTAAAACTAACTCCTGGTGTGAAATTTAGTTCTGGCCGCCTGGGTCATATTTGGCCTTACATCAATGGTGTGGCAATGGCGAATCCAGGCAAGGCTGTTTTCTGTCTCGGTTCTGATGGCTCGCAGCAAGAAGGCAACGATGCTGAAGCTGCTCGCTTGGCTGTTGCTCAACATCTCAACGTCAAGCTGCTCATTGATGATAATGATGTCACGATCGCTGGACATCCTTCTAAATATTTACCTGGTTTCAGCGTAGCCAAAACCTTAGAAGGGCACGGGTTGAAAGTACTTCCGGGAGACGGCGAAGACTTAGACGATTTATACCATCGTATTTGCGAAGCTGTAAATACTCCCGGAGCGATCGCTATTATCAATAAACGCCCGATGTGTCCTGGTATTGAAGGTTTAGAAGGCTCCACTCATGGTCATGATGTAATTCCTGTAGATTTAGCAGTTAAGTATCTAGAATCTCGCGGACAAACTGCGGCTGTCGAATACCTTAAAAGTATTGAGAAACCCAAGCAAACATATATATTTCTGGGTTCCAGCGACAAATGGGGCGCTAACCGTAATGTGTTTGGTGAAGCCGTGGTGGGTGTCCTCAGTCGCATGAATGAGGCGGAGCGTAAAGAAAAAGTCATGGTCATTGATAGCGACCTAGAAGGCTCCTGCGGTTTGAAGACAATTCATGAAATATACCCAGAAATATTTATTTCCTCCGGGATTATGGAACGGAGCAACTTCTCTGCTGCGGCTGGATTCGGGATGGACAAGGGCAAGCAAGGTATTTTTGCGACCTTCAGCGCCTTCTTAGAAATGTGTATCTCAGAAATCACGATGGCACGGCTGAACGATTCCAATGTTCTGTGTCATTTTTCCCATGCGGGTATAGATGATATGGCAGATAACAGCTGCCACTTTGGTATAAATAATATGTTTGCCGACAATGGCTTGGATGATGGCTACCCAACACAGTTGTACTTTCCGGCAGATAATAATCAAATGACAGCTTGTGTAGAAGCTGTGTTTTTTGAGCCTGGACTGCGGTTTATTTTCTCCACCCGTTCCAAAGTCCCCAATATTCAGGACAGCAACGGCAATGACTTCTTTGGAAATGGCTACAAATTTGTTCCTGGTAAAGATGAGGTTATACGAGAAGGGACGCAAGGCTACATTATCAGTTTTGGCGATGCTCTCTACCGTGCCGTTGATGCTGTAGAGCGTCTGAAACAAGAAGGACTGGACGTTGGTTTGATTAACAAAACAACTTTAAACACCATTGATGAAGAAATGATTACCAAAGTTGGTAATGCTCCTTTTGTGCTTGTAGTAGAACCCTTCAACCGTCGCACTGGCTTAGGTAGTCGTTTCGGCTCTTGGCTACTAGAGCGGGGGTTGACTCCCAAATATGCCCATCTTGGAACTTATAAAGAAGGTTGCGGCGGTTTGTGGGAACAGTACCCATATCAAGGTATCGATCCAGTCGGCATCATCAACAAGGTGAAGGAGTTAGTTGGAGGAAAGTAATTCATTTATTAGGGCATAGGGCATAGGGCATAGCATGGGAGCAGGGGAGCAGGGGAGCAGGGGAGCAGGGGAGCAGGGGAGAAGTGGCAGTAAGTTTTTCCCTTCTGCCCCTCTGCCTCTCTGCCTCTTTTTCATGCCCAATTCCCAATTTTCTATTTAGTTTTAGGTAAAGGTTGACCAAACTCGATTACCTGGGGTTCAGGATCATTGGGGATTGTTGGAACTGGAAATTCCGACATCCCGAATGGAGGAATGTTATTTAAATTGCCGGGTTGATTTGGGAAAGAAGCAGGGGGAAGACTCAAAGCAGGTTGTTGAGAGGATGTATTTGGAGTTAAAGGGGGTACGGTGACAAAAGGTTGCCCTGAGTTAGTAGTAATTGTTGAGGGCAGTTCATTGGATGGAGGCGGAGCTGTGAGTGGGGGGGATTGTGGGTTAGTAGTTACGGGTAAGTTACTAGGCGGCTTTTGGAGTGTTTGAGGTTGTTTCTTGGCTGAAGGAGGGGAATTTCCCGATTTTACGGCGGTAGTTTTACCAGAAATAACCGGACGTAATACCCAGCGAGTGGAGTTTTTTCGAGAAACGGGTTGCAGTTGTACCTTTTTGGGGTTAAAAACAGTCCCTGCTGCTAAATCTAAGACAATACGTGTATCGTTGGCGTTGAGTTGAGAAATGCGAATGCTTTTGATTGCTCCAGAATAATTTTGTTGCGTGCTAACTTTGCCCAACTTAGTATTCGGTAAATCTACAACCAAACGAGAGGGTTGGGCCAGGTAGAAATAACGAGGGGTTGTGGCTGCTGAGAGAGTGATTTCGAGTTGCTGTGTCT
The DNA here is from genome assembly GCF_017114965.1 of Nostoc sp. JL31. Classification (NCBI taxonomy): domain Bacteria; kingdom Bacillati; phylum Cyanobacteriota; class Cyanophyceae; order Nostocales; family Nostocaceae; genus Nostoc; species Nostoc sp. JL31. The sequence continues at coordinate 109,935 of NZ_JABXKO010000044.1, read as the reverse complement.
TGGGAGAAAAACGCCAATTATTTAGCTTTGCCCCTGGTGTAGCAGCAGTAGTGAAAGTTTCGAGGGCGATCGCTGCATAAAAACTTAATATACTGATGCTAAATAACTGCTTGCCCCATTGGTAAGATTGCTTAGTTTTTAGTACCTGATCCATTATTTTTATTTGCTCCATAAAACCCATACAATGCACTTACATTGCTGTTTACTTCGCGCTTCCAATCCCGTAGACGCGATGAATCGCGTCTCTACCAATCCCCCAATTCAATTAGCTTTTTGAGGCACAGCAGTAAATTTCAGAGTTTGTGGAATACCATTTACGGTTAATTGACCTGTCATATTACCTTTATCCACAAGTTGCATTTGAATTGTGACTGAGGTTAGAGGATCGTTTTGGGGGTAAGGAATATTACAAAGGATTGATTTACCAACTTTCCCAGATAAATTTAATTGTTGATTTCTGAAGATGCCTGCCAGAGAGTGCTTTTCGTCAGTGTCGGTGTTAGCGTTTGCCGGTAATACAGAGGCATTTAAGTAAATACCTGACTGCTGAATGTTTAACGTCAGAGTATCCGATTTTTCACAGTTAGGCAAATTCTCCGCTAGGGTTAGACGATAGCGACCGTTAACTGGCGGAGGAGCCTTGAGTTTGTTTTCTCCGTAAGCACTGACAGTTTTAAACAACAGTAGCACTGAAATTATTGCTACTCCGTAAAAAGCTAAAGATTTGAAGTTGAAATGATTCATGTTCTCAACTCCTAAGTGTTGGCTCTTGACTGCTAACATCAGGAAGCATGGAAGCCAGATGAGCGGTGACTTGACTGTAACGGCGAGCGATCAGCAGGGAAGAAGAACATTGAATGGCTAGTTGATCTGTATATCTTCCCAAGGTTTGACGCTCGATACCCCAAGTGCGGCTAGTGCCTGCAATTGTTAGGTCTACATTTTTTGAGGCTTCGACTACAGCTTGGATTGGATCTGGAGCTTGGACAATTTTGATTTCGATGCGATCGCGTACACTAGTCGGTAATTGCTCCATCATCGTATTTAACTCATAACTCAATTCATCCTTAAGCTGATTTTCGGGTACAACCTGCAAAACCTGTAATATACAAGTTTCACGGTTAATTAGCAGTCTCAGAGCTATTATTAGTGCTAAATCATCATGAATATTTGCCGAATAAGGCACTAACAAGCTTTCTAAGCGATCGCTTCCTCTATCCACAAACACTGCAACATCAACTGGCGCAGTAGTGAGCATTTGACCAACTCTTCCACCTAAGCGGTTGCTACTAAAAGCTGGGCGATGCCATCCCACAAGAATTAAATCAACTTGTTTGAGTGCGGCAATCTGTGCAGTTTCCCGTGCAACATTACTAGATATGCGAATAATGGGATGCACATGAGAGCGTGTTTCTACTGGTTCGAGAGTATTAATCAATTCTTCTAGCTGCTGGCGGCGCTGGGCAATTAATCGGTCTGCTTCAACTGGCGTACTTTCAAAGGCATAATCTTCTTCAAATTCAATCAGGCTCAGAGGGTTTACAACAGCCGGAGATCGGGAGTTGAGGGCAATGTTTGCTGCCAACTGTACCAAGCCTTTTTGGGTACTCGGATTCGCCACAGGCACCAAAATCCGGTAGGGACGAATGTAAGTTTCGGCATCAGTAGCGCTTGCAGCTGTTTGTGCTTCTAACTCTGGTTCCACCACATCTAACCTGATCAGCTTTTTAGGATATGTCCATTCCAGCAGTGGCGAGGTCATGAAGGTAGTTACCAATGCCATAATTACCAGCATGGTAAATATTAAGGGGGAAATTACCCCTAACTCTAAACCAATGTTTAGCACTATCAGTTCGGTTAAGCCGCGAGTATTCATTAACCAACCAAGTGCCGAGGCTTCCCGTTTACTAATGCCACTGACACGCGCTGCTACATAAGTACCAACATACTTGCCTGCGATCGCCACAGCTAAAACCAACCCACACAAAAGCCACAATTCGGGACGGTTGAGCAAGCCAATTTGCGTTTTTAAACCACTGTAGGCAAAAAATATGGGCAGCAAGAAAATTAGGACAAAATCTTCCGTTTTCACTGCCAATTCCCTGACTAAATCTTCATTTTTGGGCATGGCTGCTCCCAGCAAAAATGCTCCAAAAATTAAGTGAATCCCAATTAGTTCAGTGATTAGTGCTGACGCAACCACGCCCATATAAATCCCAGCTAGCAGCAATTGGCTGAGTCGTCCCGCACGGAGATAGTGTTTGGCAAGGCGTTGCAGGAACCAACGACCGGCTGTCAACATCAAGCCGATGTAAACTATGCTGGCGATAATTGTGGGTATAGCACCAGCAAAGTCACCAGTTCGCGCAACTGCGATCGCAACAGCCAACAGACACCAAGCTGTCACATCATCCACTGCTGCACAAGTTAACGCCAACGTTCCTAAACGCGTTCCTTGTAAATTGTTTTCAGTAATGATTCTCGCCAACACTGGGAAGGCAGTAATCGACATCGCCGCTCCCAAAAATAAAGCAAAGGCGGTGAATGATACACTTGCATTAGAAACTAGTGGATAAAGGATCACCGCTAGCAATGTTCCTAGAGAGAACGGTACCAAAATGCTGACATGAGAAGTTAAAACTGCTACTTCTAATTGTCCGCCGAGGTATTTGGGATTTAGTTCTAACCCAATCAGAAACATGAAAAATATTAATCCCACCTGAGACAAAACATTCAGAAAAGGAAAAGTTTCTGGTGGAAACAAGCTAACTGCTAGATGGGGAGCAACTAAACCAAACAAAGATGGGCCGAGCATAATTCCGGCGACAATTTCACCAATGACTAGCGGTTGCTTAATAGAACGAAATGCTAGCCCTACTAGCCGTGAAAGCCCAATAACAATCAGCACCTCAACCAGAACGAGAATAACTATGTGCATGGTTTCCTCAAAATTAACTATCTGGTTTCCCTAAGATAATTCTTTAAAAGACTGCAAAATGTCAAGCTTGTTAGATACAACTAAGAGTAATTTGTGCTTCGTTGTTATATTAATTATTGTTACGATTTAGTTGCAGCCGTGAAACATGAATTCTGATGATTTAAGGAGCTATATCTCGAATAACTTCCGAATTAACGATAGCAATAAAGCGAGTTAATAGGGAGTCAGTTTGTAGTATTACTTAATCGCCACTACAAATAAATTAGCAGTCAAAGAAGAGAAATTTACCCAATTACTAGTAGTCTGTAAAATTTAAATTCCCAGGTAATTAAGTTCGTAGTAAGGACTTTAGTCCTTAATTTGCTCAGTCCTAAAGTACTTACTACAAACCCTCAAAACTAGCTTGGTCATGGTACTAGATACTTAATTAATCTGATATTTAATTTTGCTTAATTAGAAGATTTCTCATAGCTTGTACCGTGCAATAAGAAGGCAATCAGTGGTGATGCCATCAGGGTAGTAATGACTGCCATAATAACCATTATAGTGAATAAAGTTGGGGTAATTATACCTTGTTCCAGACCAATATTGAGGATGATTAACTCCATCAAACCACGCGCATTCATCAGAGCGCCGATAGTTGCAGATTCGCGCCAATTTTCTCCCGCTAATTTTGCAGCCAACATACAAGCAACACCTTTACCGAGAATTGCGAGCGCAATAATTAATAGCGTCACTCCCCATAAAGTAGGCGTGTTTACCAATCCAATTTGAGTGTTTAGTCCAGAGAAGACAAAAAATATTGGTAACAAAAAAGAAGTAGTTAAAAACTCTGTATATTGGCGAATTTGTTGGGCGAATTCTCCCCGTGGTGTCACTGCTCCCAACACAAAAGCACCGAATATTGCATAGATACCTGTAACATCAGTAAACCATGCACAAAACATCAAAATTATCAACATTAAAGTCAGCGTTTGTCTGTTCACACCTTGGCGTTTTGTCATGCGTGTAAACGCTTTCAGTAGAGGTTGTCCGAGAAAAATCGCAAATAGTACATAGCAAATGCCACCACCAATTGCTAATATGGCTATGCTTAAAGAATTTTTCACGCTAGCCAGCACAATCGCTAGCAAACACCAAGCAACTGCATCATCTACCGATGCTGCACCTAAAGCCAAAGTACCGAAGCGAGTTTGTGCAAGACCGCGTTCGTAAAGAATACGAGCTAACATTGGAAAAGCTGTAATTGTCATCGACGCACCCAGATACAAAGCAGCTGACCAAGGCATGACTTTTGGTTGAAAGAAATCACCGTTGTGATAAAACCAAAAAGATGCGATCGCTCCTAAAATAAAAGGAGTGATAATCCCAGCCGCAGATAGCAAACTTGCACTTTTAATATGATGCTTTAAGAGTTTGGTATTAAACTCTAAACCAATCAAAAACATATAAATTGCTAACCCAATCTGGCTGATAGCATATAAAATCGACATCGATGGATTGGGTATTTTGAGTCCGACAGCAGTGATGATGGGAAGCTTAGGAAATAGCCATTGCTGAAAATCTGGTGCAATCAATCCTAGAAGTGATGGCCCTAGCATTACACCTGCGATCATTTCGCAAACAACATCGGTTTGACCAAGATAGCGGCGTCCTATAATCGTGACAATGCGACAAGTGGTTAAAATAACTGTGAGTTGCAGAAATAGCTGAATAACCAGATCAAAATTTGACATTGCACTTCCTTAATTTATGTCTCTGCATTGAAGAATCTCCCTAGACTCTAAAGTTTGTCCTGTTTTACTCATATATGATTACTACATCAGCACAAATGCCAATTTTGTAAACATAAGATAGCTGTTTGTAATTTGATGAGATACAACAAGCAATACGTTGCTTTGGTTTCCAAAGTCATCTTGTTCTTAATAACGCACACAACTGTACGTCAATACAACATATTGCATCCAAACTAAAACCGCCATATATAGCAGTCCTAAATCATTCGTGAAAATTATATCTCTCTTTCTTCTTTCTTTCCTTTGCGTCCTTCTCTTCGAGACGCTGCGCGAAGGCGTCCTTGGCGGTTCGTTTCCTAATCTATATTTTTCACAACTCAAATAGGATTGCTATATGATTTTTATGATTTGTTAATTTGCGATTTATAGCCCAATACGCTTGGGTGAAGCAAAGCGTAACCCAACAAAGCTATGAAAATGTTGGGTTTCGTTCCTCAACCCAACCTACACAACTTAAGGTTTTTGGCGCTAACTCAAGCGTATTGATTTATAGCTTTTTTTATCTGTTTGAGACACAATCGACTGTAAAGACGTACATTTGTGCGTCCCTACCCTACGGTTGAATAGCCTGAAAATTACTGTAATTTTTAATTAAATTAGTTCGAGAATTTGAAATTTTACAACCACTCACCGCCCCGGAAACGCCAACGAGGGAAGATAATTCGCATCAAGCTTTGGGAACTAATAAAAACTGCTAGCCACACGATGCTATAGTGCAATAAAAAAGCTCCTGGCGAAAGTTCTTCCTTCGGTAAAGGTATTGGCAAGAAGCCAAATAGCTTAACTCCACAAAATATAAATATTAATTCCCATATACCAGCTAAGAGTTGATAAGCTGCGGGCCAATCTCTATCCCAACGGGATTTTTGGAGATAGTCATAAAGTACATCCCAACCTAAGCCAAAGATGGCGACATAAGCAAGTATCCAAAAATAAACCGAGTTAGCACCAGGGCCAATCCAACCTATTGCAAATGGCAAAGATACGAGTACGCCGATAGTTGCAAGTAATAATAATCGAGTTTGCCAGCGACCAAATAAGGTTGATGTCATAAAAATAATTCGTAATTCGTAATTTAATTAAGCCACCCACAAGGGGTGGGTTTTTTATCTACCTTGAGATACAAGGACTTTTTCACGCCACTTGCGGGCGAGGTTTTGAACTTTTACTTTTTTGATAAAAGTAGAGACGCGATTCATCGCGTCTTTTTTGCGAGTATAGCAAATACGATAATATCGGCTAGCCCCAAAGCACCAACACATCTATATTATTAGGATGGTTTTAGGTGATAATCAAATTTAGAATGGTAAGCTGCATTGGCAAAGTCCATTGTTCGCGTAGCGTCTCGTAGAGAAGGTATGGCGTCCCAATTGATTACATCTTCTAACAAAGCTTGATAACCTAGTGTATTAGGATGAAGTCCATCTTCACTCAAGCGTTTGAGCCGCCAACTCTCACCACGTTCCATCCATTGCTCAAAAATATCCAAATAGGGAATCTGCCTTTGGCTGCAAGCAATTCGAGTTGCTTCTTTGTAGCGGTACTGGTCGGCATGATTATAGTAAAAACAATCTAAAAATGGCATCTTGGTTTCATCCACTGGCACCATACCGACGAATAACACAGGACAGAGTTGCTGTGCTAAATCTAGCAGAGACGCAATTTCTTTTTCAAACAATGTAAAATCTGTGTAACTTCGACCATCGGGACGCGCCAACCGGGCTGAGTCATTCACGCCTACGGATAAAATAATCAAATCGGGAACACGATTTCGCAGTTCACCCCGGTGGCGAAATTCAACTTCCAGTCTTTGGGCTACTTGTTGCGTGCGATCGCCTCTTACCCCTAAATTATAAAGAATATGACCGGCGCTATCCGGTAACATCCACCATCGCCGTAGTTGCTCAATCCAGCCTCCTTTTTCCGGGTCGCCGAATCCATAAATTAAGCTGTCCCCCAGTGCGACAATCTTCATAGGCTGAAAGTGATTTGGTGGTACAGACAGCTGCATTGAGGAAGAAGCGAGAAATGTGTGCATTTAACAACTATATTTTATATCTTTACAAGATTCTATACATTTCTATACCATAGATGGCTATCTTTAATGTTCAAGTATCTATGGAGTTTTTACTTGTTGATATAGTTGTAAGGTTAATATTGCCGCAGTTGAGCCTCTGTACGATGAGCTACGCCTACGTAGTTTAACAATCAGCATGAAAATTGAACCGCAGAGGCGCAGAGGACACAGAGGAAGAGAGAAGAGGGAGATTCCCTCAAAATTTTCGCCTTTGTGTCATAAATCCAAAGGGTGAAAATTTTATTTTTGGGATGTAGGGAATTCTGCTGGGCAATTCCACGGACATGATATACAGCAGAATTCAGGAGTCAGAATTCAGAATTCAAAAGTAAAACAAGCTTTATACCTAACTTTCAGACTAGCTTGTGTACTTCATCAACTTGAAATGCGCTGTCAGTCCTCATCTACAGACGGATAAGTAGTGCAGGTACATCAATCGCTAAAAGTAAACACTGACTTACCAATGGGTTTGTCAAAAAAGTTGACACAAGTAGTTGTTATGTAATACAGTATATTACATAAGTAATGAGTTAGATTAAAAAGACTTCTTCGCCACTAGAGTGGAAATAAAATTACCATTTGTATGCAATTAGTTGATATTACAAGAAAAAATTTTCAAAACTTCCTACTTAACACAAAATAACTTAATTAACGCTGCATAACCGATAAATATGGTTTTTGACTATTTTAAAAGCAACGAAGGCACTCCTACAAATAATACTCGGCAAAGCTTAATTGCTTGCGGTTGGCGACCGTTTAATCGAGAGTTAGACTGGGGATTTTTATGGCAACTGTTGTACAGTGACTCCCGCGAATTAAGTCAAAAAAGTTTGAATTTAGCAAGTAATTTTGCTGATGTTTTAGGACGAAATAATTATGCTTGGTGGGCTAATTTATTAAGTGTTGTATCTGACAATACTCGCTACGAAGTTGAAAAGTTTTGGAATTACATCACGCCAGATCCTCAATCACCAGATCATCGCTACAAAGATGTTTTGAGTACGGAAACGCCCATCGTCCAATTTGTCAGTCGTAGTAGTATTCCTATTGATTATGTTCTTAATCGACTGCAAGAAATTACTGTACTGCGAGTTTTAGGCGTGTTGGGTAATCCTGATATTATTACCCAGTATTACTCAGAAAGAGATTTTTACTTTCCTATAGATAAATTTGTTAGCTGGGAACGCTTAGATGTTATTAATACTGTTTACGCTTACTGGTCTAAGTATGACATTTGGTTGCAAATTGAACCCTACGATCGCGGGCGACGAGAATATAGTTTAATGGCAAAAAATCTCGCGCCACTAATTAACAAAGCAACTTACGACTTAGCAGTGATGCTGAGTGGATATCAAAGTCGTGTAGGCAAAGTTCATAGTCAATTTAACATCCGGACATTTCCCGCAGATATCCAAAACTTTACTGATTCTGTACAGCAAGCGATTCTCAATCAAAACCAGTTAGCGGTTGTTGTACATGGACAACCAGGTACTGGTAAAACAGTGTGGACACAGGCAGTAGCAAAAGAAATTCTTGTACCTTTAGGGTATGTAATTTTTATTTTAGATCATGATGCGATCGCTAATTTTGTCCCCCCGACTTACATAGAGCGTATTTGTATCGTTATTAACGAAGCTGATAATCTAGCGCAAAATCGTGCTTCGGAGGTAGCGCAATACAATAACAAAACCGAACACATTTTGAGCTTGCTGGATGGCACTTTGTATCAGAGTGTAATTGATGACTCTGGTATTCAAATGCAGCAACGGTTAGTTATTTTGATGACTTGTAACACTACTGAAAGATTAGATCCAGCCATGTTACGTAAAGGTAGAGTGGATTTAATATATGAGTTTACACAACTATTTGTTTGAAATCTACTTTCACCACAGTTTCACCTGTTTTTGCGATATAAGCTGATGCTCTTTGCGCCAAGCTTGGGGAGGTAAACCGTGATGTTGGCGAAACTGGCGGGAGAAATGAGACACATCCTGATAGCCCAATGCTTTCGCTATCTTCTCGACTGTCTGATTATTATTTTGGAGTAAAAAACAAGCTTCCGCCATCCGGCGTTTGACAATCCAGCAGTTTACAGTCTCTCCACTTGTCTCCTTTACTCGGTTAGTTAAGTAAGCCGATGAGTAACCAACAGCAACAGCCACATCACACAAAGTAATTCCTTGATGATAATGAGCTTCGATAAAGTCGAAAACTTCTTTTAATTGCGGAATGCAGGGAAAGATTGACTTAGGACGAATGTTGACTTCTTTATCAGAGGCGACGGCAACACTGGAAGCGATCGCTGTAGTATCATCTGTAAATGCTGATGATTTTGGAGCTTTCTCGAATTTCATCGCACACCAGTACTGGAGATTAGCTTGCTTTTCCAAGCGAGTAGCGATCGCTCTGAGCAATTCCTCTAGTGTCGAAGGTTTGGTAAGATAATCATCTGCTCCCAATTCCATAGCTTTGCGAACATCTGCTTTAGTACTACTGCCAGTCAGAAAAATGAAAGGAATAATTGCTGTCAGAGGATCTTGGCGTAGGGTATTTAAAACGCTATAACCATCCATATCGGGCATTGTAATATCGCAAATCACCAAGTCGGGTACATCCTTTTGTGCTTGTTGGATACCAACACGACCGTTTTGAGCGCCTATCATATCAAAACCTTTAGCCTCAAGACCCTTTAAATAGAGATTGCGGGTAACGCTATCATCTTCAATCACGAGAATTTTCTTTGATGATTCGTACATGATTTTCTATTACTATAAATGTGAAAGAAGGTACTTACTAGACTCTTTGGAGAGTATCTAAATAGCAATGAAATTAATTAACTCGTTCCGAGAGTTATGATTGTTAAGTTTTTAATTAACAACTATCTTCATTTCAACACTCATAACTCGGAACAGGTAAACTCTGATTTGATTAATGGCAGTATTACAGTAAACGTAGTGCCAACATCAACTTCACTTTCTACAGAAACTTGACCATGATGTAAATCTACAAGGGTTTTAAGAATCGATAGTCCTAGTCCAGTACCAGGTATATGATCGATATTGCTACCACGGTAAAATGGCTCAAATATTCGTTGTTGATCTACTATTGAAATACCGATACCTCTATCTTTTACTTGGAAAATTAATTTTTCATTTTGGCAAGATATTTCTAAATTAATTGCCTGATTTGAGAGAGAATACTTAATCGCGTTATCAAGTAAATTCTTCAAAATCGGCTCTAACAGTTTTTTATCTATATAGGCTGTTAGAGAGTTATCTTTACTTACAAAATTGATGGGATTTTGGCTAAGATTCATCTGCATTTGTGCAACTAAATCCTGACAAAACTGAACTAATTCAAGCGGTTTTGGTTCAAAGTTTAATTTTGCTGATTCTGCTTTAGAGAAAAACAAAATATCATCCAACATCAGGCTCAGTTGTTCGGTGGCTTTTTGAATGTGATCGAGTAATGGCTGGATTTTCTTCTGTGTACGTTTGTCTACTTCTTCTTTAAGTAAACTATTAGAAAATGAAACAATATTCAGTGGGGTTCGGAATTGATGGCAAACCATAGCAAGAAAACGCGCTCTAAGTTCGCTAAGTTGTTTGGCTTGTTCTAAAGCTTGGTTAAGACCTAATTCTGCATATTTGTAATCGGTAATATCGATACCTGCAATCAGTTCGACTGGGTTTCCCCCAAAATCCGGCCCTCCATCAAGCTTGGCAACTGCACAAGCTAGCCAGCGCTCCGTGCCGTTTTTTGTTAAAATATTCATCTCCTGGTATTCAAAGTTAGTTGCTTCATCCTGCTTACGTACTTGCCTGCGTTTTTTGCTTTTAATCAGCCGACGAAGATCAAAACCTGTTAGCAGTTCCTCTTTTGTGTAGCCAGTGAGTTGCTCTACTGCCGGATTTATATAGCAAAGCCGCGTACCTTGAATCAGAAAAGTGCCGGCATCTGTCGTTTCGGCTATTGTCCGAAATCTAGTTGCGTTCAGTCGTAATGCTTCTTCAGTCTGTTTCGATTCAGTAATATCCCAAATACTCCATACTCTCCCAATAATTTTGCCCTCAAGCAACTGAGGTTTAGAGTAATGTGCAAAAACTCTTCCATCTTTCAACTCCAGAATATCGTAGCTCTCGAAATCAGATTGGCTAGATACTTCCCAAATCAGCCGACTAAAGGTTTGTGGATCTTTAAGTTGGTTCTCAAAAAAGGCTTTGCATTGAGGACATTTCTTAGATAGTATTAGGGACTCTGGGATCTGCCACATATCCACAAATTTCTGATTCAAGCTTAGAATATCTCCCTCAAAGTTAACTGCAACAATACCAATGGCAGTAGACTCAAGAGTAGAACGAAGTAAAGAAAGAGATGTTTCTAGTTCTACTTCTTTTGCCTTGACTTGAGAAAATTCTTGTTGCAAATTATCTTTGGCATCTCTTAATCCATCAGTCCACTTTTGGACGCTTAATTCTACTATTTCATCAGTTTTCTCACGAGCAAAGGCACAGCCAAATTCCATATCTTGGTGTTTTACATAGTTCATGGATATTTCTACCAGAAATATCCGACCTCCTTTTGTTCGATAGCGAGATTTAAAGGTAAGGGAACCCTGTGAGCTAATATCTGACCAATTATGCAGCGAAAAATCTACATCTATATCATGCAGCCTCATAGAAAGTAATTCCTCACGGGAATACTCAGTCATCAGACAAGTGGCATCGTTAACGTAAAGAAACTGCGCGTTTGCTCCTAAACAGAAGGCAGCATCTACAGCGTGATTTATTAGAAAGTGAGCAAACTTCATCTCTATTTCTGGTTGTAGTGCCCATTGATTGTTTGATCTAGCTAGTGTATATTCGCCAGAATTCATATTCATACTTCCTCCTGGTAATCAATCAGCACCATTCCCATTAATGAGTTAATAGTCATAACTTACTAAAATCTTTGGTGTACTGTTCGGCTGTGAAAAAATAAAATTTGTTAGGATATTAAAAATATTACTAATTGCCTTAACAAAACTTATCATACCAATAAAATGTAAATTATTGAATCAAATATTCCTAAAAAAACTAAATATTTTCAAAAATTCTTCTTGACTTAAACAGCTTTTTCTAGCAGCACAAGATTTAGGCAAATCAAATCTAGATTAGCCAATCAATCTTATTAGATAAGAGTTCAAAACTCTTAATCTATAAGTAGAAAAGATATTTTCAATTTAAACTCGTTCTGCACCAGAACTAATTCATAGACATCTCCACAAATTAATTATGCGTTATCAATAACTCTTGTAGAGACGTAGTATTGCTACGTCTCTACAAAAGTTCATCAACCTAAGATTCCTGGGTTTCCACTGGGGAAAGGTTAAAGGATAAAAATTTTTATCCTTTAACATTTTCCCTACCAAGGACTTTGGCGAACTACTTGTGTAGAGTCGTTTGATTTTCAACATAAATGAATTTGCAGTGCTGAACCTGGCTTAACTGAATAAACTTCAACTCATCAACTCATTTTCTTAATTTATCTTAACTTACTCTCTCAGGGATTTAACTATAGAAGAATATGCTTAGTCATCCGTCGCAAGAAGTACATTTGTATTAAAATAATATGTATATTTTTACGTATAGGATTGTGTTTGTTTTATCTCAAGAAACACTGCATTTGTATACCAAGTATATGATTGTATATGTATATTTTAAAACATATTCTAAAGCATTTACATACTAAATACTTTGTCATCCCTCAAAAGAACTATAAAAAGTTGAAAAATGATGTCTTTATCGTTACAAATAATTGACTCAAAAAGTTTTTCTTGGCAATATAAAGACCGCTAAATCTCCTCATGCTTAAATTTGGATAAAAAATTGTGTAAGTTCTAAAGCAAAAGAATTGACACCTACATCAAAAGATTTCCTATTGTAAATTTATTAATGTACCGTTCGTGCGAGCGCAGAATATCAATCTTTCAGGTGACTAAGTTGCAAATGTCACAATCACAATTAAAGCGAAAGAATTGACACCTATACCAAAAGATTTTTCATTGTAAATTAGGTTTTCATTGTAGTGGATAAGAACCTCACCAGGGGTTTATTGAGTAGATCGGTGCTATTAAAGCTAGCTATATGAAGTTTTCTAAAGATTCTGAGACACGCTTAACTTCGGGTTAATTGCTAGTTTATATATATTTACACCATTTAGTTTTTCCCCGCTAATCTACTTAAATACTGTAGTCACCACCATAGAAGCGAAAAATTTGACACCCCCATCAAAAGATTTTTGATTGCACGACAGTCTTCATCTCCTTTATTCTGGTGACAAGAAGCACAGCCTCAACTGTTGTATGCTTTCGGTAAAAATTTTTTGGTACTGCGCTCACAAGCATCAATCAGCAGCGATCAGCCATTTCTACTCTTGACCAAGCTAGATCATCGCTGCAAGAAACAACAGAGTTGTTTGTAATAAATATTTCTAGCGCTGTGATTGTAAACTAAAAAGCCTTTGTGTAACTTTTTGTAATTACGTGAAACTAATGAGTCAAAACTATACTGGTTCAAATCCTCTCATCACCACTGAGCCATACAAGGAACTTCCAGCAAACAGATATGTAGAATCTGTGTCTGACTCCCGTCAGCTTGATGAATCAGAGAAGAATGGGGGAATTCAGCCTTTTTTAAACGATGAAATAGCTCCAACACTCTCAGTTGCCGATGCGATCGCTCAAATGTTGGAAAATTTGGGAGTAAACTACGCTTTTGGTGTCGCTGGTGGTGCAATGGCCAGCCTTTGGGGTGCGCTATCCAATAGTAGTATAGAGGTGTTGAACTTCCGCCATGAAGCCGGAGCCGCATTTGCCGCCACCGAAGCATACTTTGCCAATAATCGCCCGGCTGTAGTTTTTACCACAGCCGGGCCGGGGATCACTAACGCCCTCACTGGGTTGTTTGCAGCTCGTGGTGAAGGTGCAAAGGTGATTTTACTGTCAGCTTGCACCTCAGCACCGCAGCGTGGACGTTGGGCAATTCAAGAAACTAGCACTTACACGTTGCCAAGTGGGGGAATTTTTACCCCAGGAGCGCTATTCAACTATGCAATCACGATTGAATCTGCGGCTCAACTACCGCAGATTTTCCGCAAACTTGCTTTAGCTATGGCGCAACCAGGCGGATTTGTTGCCCATTTGAGCATTCCCACTGCTGTGCAGACAAGTTTAGTTGAGGATATATCCTTGCCTCAACTAGATGTTACTCCGTTTCCGATGACTGCTTCCAAAGAAGCGATCGCTAAATCTGTAGAGTTATTATCATCTAGCCCCTTTGCTATCTGGGTTGGTTTCGGTGCGCGTGACGCAGCAGAGGAAATCCTTGAACTCGCTGAAAAAACCGGAGCAGCCGTCATGTGCTCACCCCGTGGTAAAGGTATCTTCCCCGAAGATCATCCCCAGTTTGTGGGTGTCACAGGTTTAGGTGGACATGCTTCCGTCTTAACTTACATGGAAGAACAACCTCCACTACGCACACTCGTATTAGGAACCCGCCTTGGTGAACCGACTTCTTTTTGGAGTTCGGCGCTGGTTCCAAAAGGAGGTTTTGTCCATGTTGATATTGACCCGGAAGTGCCAGGTGTAGCCTATCCTCACGTTGAAACTTTTGGAGTTCGGTCTGACATCAAAGCTTTTGTAAAAGAGTTGTTGCAGCAATTGCCAGATGCTTCTTATTCCACAATACCGCTACCTCGTCCAGAACACAAAGCAATTGAACCGGCATCAGACGTAGATTATCCAGTACGTCCAGAAGTATTGATGGCAGCAATTCAAAAGATCGTTGTTGAGGGTAGCGATGCTGTAGTGATGGCAGAGTGTGGTAACTCCTTTACTTGGTCAACTCATCTACTCCAATTTGCCGAAGCCAATCGTTACCGAGTCAGTACCGGAGTCGGCGCAATGGGTCACGCCGTCACAGGAGTATTGGGTGCAGCACTGGCAAGCAAAAGCAAGGCTGTAGGAATTGTTGGCGATGGAGCAATGCTAATGAATAACGAAATCAGCACAGCTGTGAAATACAAAATTCCCGCAATCTGGATTGTACTTAACGATGCGCGTTACAACATGTGCCATCAAGGGATGAAAATCTTGGGACTAAAGGGCGCAGATGCAACACTTCCACCGACAAACTTCGCCATGATTGCTCGTGGGATGGGAGCAGAAGCGATCGTCGTCGTCAGAGAGTCGGATATTGAAGCGGCATTAGAACAAGCGATCGCATCAACTGTTCCCTTTTTAATCGATGTAGTGATTGACGCCGATCGACCAGCACCTTCTGGTGGACGTAATAAAAGTTTGGCAGCCCAAGGAATTAAATCAAGTGCTGCTAAAAATGCAGTCAAGCAAGTTTCATTCCCAATGGTTTGACTTTAAAACCTAGCAATTTCCTGCAATTTTTATAGATACTAAAACATCTCAACAAGTTGGACTTTACAATCCAGTTTGGATTAGTCAATTCAACAAAAGACAAAGGATAAATTTAGAAGCTGCAAAAACCTTATTCCAGCCAAAAACTATACCCAATCAACTGGAATTTTAAATTTTTGATTTTTAAACCCTAAAGTCTCTTCTTAACTCCATCTAATCTTAATCTTCGAGAATTGTTTTGTGTCTATATATTTACATTTTGTAATGGTCATTACATTCTCTAACCAATCCTAAACAATATCGAGAGGTCAAGATGCTACTATTTGAAACTGTTAGAGAAATGGGTCACGAACAAGTTCTTTTTTGTCATGGTAAAAATCCCGAAATTAAGGCAATTATTGCCATCCATGACACAACCTTGGGCCCAGCGATGGGAGCTACAAGAATCTTGCCTTATATCAACGAAGAAGCTGCGTTAAAAGATGCACTTCGTCTCAGCCGTGGGATGACATATAAAGCCGCTTGTGCAAACATCCCGGCTGGTGGCGGAAAAGCAGTCATTATCGCTAATCCTGAAAATAAGACAGATGATCTGTTGAGAGCTTATGGGCGTTTTGTTGATAGCTTGAATGGGCGTTTTATTACCGGACAAGATGTCAATATTACTCCTAATGATGTGCGGACAATTAGTCAAGAAACGAAATATGTTGTTGGGGTATCAGAAAAATCTGGTGGTCCTGCTCCCATAACATCACTAGGAGTTTTTCTCGGAATTAAAGCTGCTGTAGAATCTCGTTGGCAGAGCAAAAGACTTGATGGCATGAAAGTTGCAGTTCAAGGCTTAGGAAATGTTGGTAAAAATCTCTGTCGTCACTTACATGAGCATGATGTCCAACTTTTTGTGAGCGATGTAGATCCAGTAAAAGCGGAAGAAGTGAAACGCCTTTTTGGCGCAACTGTTGTAGAACCAACCGAAATTTACTCACTTGATGTAGATATATTCGCTCCTTGCGCTTTAGGAGGAATTCTTAATAGTCATACAATTCCTTTCCTGCAAGCCTCGATTATTGCTGGTGCAGCTAATAATCAATTAGAGAATGAGCAACTACATAGTCAAATGCTTGCTAAACAAGGGATTCTTTATAGTCCAGATTATGTAATTAATGCTGGAGGACTAATCAATGTTTACAACGAAATGATTGGTTATGATGAAGAAAAAGCTTTCAAGCAAGTGCATAACATTTATGACACGCTATCAACAATTTTTGATATTGCGAAAGAGCAAGGAGTTACTACTAACGATGCTGCTAGACGATTAGCAGAAGACCGTATCAACAATAGTAAGCGAACCAAGAATACAGCGATCGCAGCCTAATTATTATTATCTTCAGGAGTGAACAATGGAAAGAAATACCTTTGCTACATCAGCATATATTGCTACTTCACCAGAGAGCGCTTTTGACTACCTTTGTAGTTTAAAGAATTTGGATGAATGGACGCTTTACAGCCGGATGAAAGAGCAAATTGACGAAGATACTTGGCTGGGAACTGCGTCTGGTTATCACAAAAATCTCTATTATCATGTTAAAAAATTAGAAAATCCCCTTTTCTACGGCATTGAGTGGCACTGTGGATTAGAGTATCAGAAATATTTTCAGGTTTATCCTGTCTTGCTATTTCCCACCGACTATATCGAGCCAGGAACAGATGAAAAAGGTGTGTACTTTCACTGGTTGAGCTTTGTCGATCCCAAACGACAGACTCAGATGATTATGCAGGGAATTCATACAGTACACACTTCTGAATGTCGTTCTCTCAAAGGTAATTTGGAACGCAAAGCTGGTCTAACCTCAGCAGCGAAAGGAAGCCACTTTATCGATACAGATACCATTTATGTTGATGCCCCAATTGAAATCGGCATTGAATACCTAAAAGACCTAAAAAACGTAGATGAATGGGCGCATTTACTGCGACCCAATGGTGATATAACTTCTGAATCAGGTGAATTCAAAGATGAATATGACCAAAAAGTAAAAGTGTCTGTGCGAGTTCATTCTTTAAGTAAATACTACTTACTTGAACAAGAACATTTTTATCCAGATTACGAATATTATCAGCGTTCTGTAGCGTTACTTATCCCAACCGCTTATGCTTTCGCTGATCCCGAAGCTTCTGGTTTCATTCTGCATCGAATCACATTCTGGAAAATAGATGGAACTGTCACCCACGGCAAACTTAAAATTGAAGACTTTGGCGCTGAGAGCATGAACATCAAACGTTTACTCGAAGCCAAGGCTGGCAACCTCAAATCATTTGACCGAGGAATGAGCTATCTACCAAAAATTCAAGAATCACTACTAACTAATTAAAACCTCAGCGCTACTCTGCGCTTCCCTCTGCGTCCCTCTGCGTTTAAAATTACACCCCTCAATTCCCCACGATTAGCCTTATTGCAACACATGAAACTGAAGCCACTTACTATTACTATCCTCACCTTTTGTGTTACCGCTTTTTCTGGAATGAAAGCTGCGTCAGCCGCATCCTTTTCAGTAATCGCCGACGGTTTATATAATGCCGGCGGTCTGAGCTTTAGTCCTGATGGTAATCTCTATGTTACAGAGGCGGGAATAGGGGGAAGTGGAGCTTGCGTTCCACCAGCAAGTGGTCAAGGTGACTCTTTATGCTATGGCACAAGTGGGGCAGTTACCAAAATTGAGAATGGTAAAACCGAACGCATACTTACAGGACTTCCTTCCTTAGCATTACCAGATGGCACTGGAGCCGCAGGCCCTCGTGATATTAAATTTGATGCTACAGGTAAACCTTATGTTCTGATTGGATATGGGGCTAATCCAGCCTTTCGCGATCGCAATTTAGGTTACACTGACCTCGGTAAAATTATCGCTCCCGACTTTAAGACCAATTCCTGGATGAGTGTTGCTGATATAGCTAACTATGAACTCGTCAATAATCCCGATGGTGGTGATGTCGGTAGCAATCCCTTGGGTTTTGTCATAGATGGTAATAAGTTAGTTGCAGCTGATGCAGGGGCAAATGACTTACTCAGTGTGAGTACTGGTGGCATTAATTTGCAAGCTATTACTACCTTCCCCGAAGACATATTAGCTAATCCCGTCTTCCCACTCTCCGGTACTCCATCCAATGAACCGGCACAGGTACCATCTCAAGGGGAAGTGGTGCGATCGCAGTTTGCAACTCAACCAGTACCTTCAGGTGTGGCAAAAGGGCCTGATGGTGCTTATTATGTCAGCCAATTTACTGGTTTTCCCTTCCCTGAAAGTGGGGCAAAAATCTATCGAGTTGGTGCTGATGGTACATCAGTCTTCGCCGATGGTTTCACCCAACTCACCGACTTGCAATTCGATCCTGCGGGCAATTTGTATGCTTTGCAGTACGCCAATCAGTCAGCTTGGAAGGGTAATTTTGATGGTTCTGTCATCAAAATAGCTGCCGATGGCACACGCACAACTCTGCTGAGTGGCAATGGATTAGAGTCACCTAGCGCCCTGACTATTGGTGCTGATGGTGCAGTATACGTCACCAACCGAGGCGATCGCCCTGGTCAAGGACAAGTTCTCAGAATTGAAAATATCAAATCTGTACCTGAACCTAGTTCTGCTTTCGGTGTATTAGCGATCGCTGCCTTGGGCGTTGCTTGGTTGCACAAGAAAAGAATCCCCCAACCTCCCATAAATGAATTGTGATGCTCAATTAAAGAGTTTCAAACCAATTCTGCGTTCCTCAAAGACTGGGATTCATTGTCTTCAAAACTATGAAGTTTTCCACTTATCTAACTCTCAATCTTTAAAGGTATGAAACTCAAATCATTTACTCTTACACTTTTGACTGTTTGTATTGCTGCCGTATCTGCACCAAAAGCAGCCGAAGCCGCCAGCCTAACGGTAGTTGCCGATGGTCTTAGTAATCCACGCGGAATCGGCTTTGATTCTAGTGGGAATCTTTTTGTGACAGAGAGTGGTTCTGGCGGCGATGGCAAAGATGGAAGATGTATTGCATCACCTAGCGCCGGGTATATTCCTTTATGTGCTGGTCAGAATGGCTCCCTGCTCAAAATTGCTAAGGACGGTACAAAAACAAATATAATTTCCAATCTGACTTCTTTAGCGTTATCCCCTTCTGGAGAACAAGCAGCCGGACCTGCTGACATCAAATTTGATTCTCTAGGTAACGCTTATCTATTGACCGGTCTTGCAGGAGATCCTACTAACCGCGATACCGTTTTAAAATCGCCTGACCTCGGTAAATTATACAAAGTAGACTTAAACACTGGTGGGTTGACAACTCTTGCCGATTTTGCAGCTTATGAAACTGCATTTAATCCTGATGGTACTGATTTGATTTCCAACCCTTATGCTTTTGCCATTAAAGATAAGACTGCTTACATAGTTGATGGCGGCGGAAACAGCATATATTCTGTAGGACTCGATGGCAGTGGTATTAAGAACGTAGCTGGAGTCCCTCAGAAACTAATAGATAGAAATAAACTTGAATTCCCCGATCTTGGGCCGAGTATAGATACATCTGCGCTACCAATAACCCAACAATCAGTACCGACTGGGGTTGCGATCGCTCCAGATGGCAGTTTAACAGTTAGCGAATACACTTATTTTCCTTATCCAGAGAAAGAAGCACGTATCTTTAGCGTTGACCCCAATACCTTGCAATCAAAAGTCATCGAAGATGGCTTTACGCAACTGACTGGCGTAGCTTATGACCCCAACGGTAATTTGTACGCTTTGCAACACATCAATAGTTCAGAATGGAAGGAAATTCAACAGGGCGGTATTATCACTGGTGATATTAGTGGTTCCTTGATCAAGATAGCCACCGATGGAACTCGTGAAACGATTTGGAGTGGTGATGGACTAGAAGCTGCTTCTGGCATCACTTATGGCCCTGATGGAAATTTATATATCGCCAACCGATCCAGACTGGCAGGAACAGGACAAGTTATCAAGATCGATCCGAGAGTGACCAAAGTCCCCGAACCTACCTCTGCAATGGGTCTGATAGTAGCTGGTGCTTTGGGTGCAACTTCAATGCTGAAGCGCAAACGCAGCAAAGAATTAGTGAAAGCAGAGACTGTCTAATTCCTGGTAAAGCTTACAGAATAAGCTGCTGCCTCACAGAGAAAGTTGCATTTCAAACAAGAGGCAGCAGCCCAAATTTTAGATTTCCCAAACTGGGACTGGGAACGAAATTAGTCTAGGAACGAGTATACCTCATAGAACCAAGGCTTAAAACTTATGGGATTAGTCAAAAATTTGTCAATCGGCATTCTCGGTACTGGATTCATGGTGTTGGCAACAGCAGCCCAAGCCAAGGCTGTAACATTAACTTACGACAGAAGTATTGGTAGCCCCGGCTTTGGCCCTGGAGAACTCTTTGTCCCTCAAGGTATAGGGGTGGATAGCCAAGGGAATACCCTCATAGCTAACGGACGCGGTGTTAACCCAGATGGTACTCCTAACTACAACCTCGGTAACAAAATTGAAAAATTTAGTCCAACCGGTCAGTATATTGGAGCAATTGGCTCCGGCGGCACAGGGCCCGGACAGTTTGACGAGCCAACAACTGTAGACTTTAATCCCGTAACAGGGGATTTGTATGCAGGTGATGTTTACAACAACCGCATCAATCAATTCGATTCTCAGGGTAACTTTATTAGATCCTTTGCAAATGGAGAATTTACCCCTCTCGTACAGGGTAGGCTTTTCTTTGGGCCATCTGGTGTGACATTTGACAAAACTGGCAACGTTTACGTAGGTGATTTTAACGGCGAAAGAATCCTTAAATTCACACCTGACGGACAGCAAATTGGTGTCATTGGTGGCACTGTGGGCACTGCACCTGGACAATTCCAAGGTGTAGCAGGTGTAAGGATTTCCCCAGTTAGTGGAAATATCTTTGTAGCTGACCAGTATAACAACCGCGTTCAAGTACTCGATCCAAATGGTAATCCTCTGTTGGCATTTGGTTCAGCAGGTAGCGGTCCTGGACAGCTTCTTCAGCCAATTGGCATCGAAGTGGACGACCAAGAGAATGTTTATGTAGCTGATTCTATCAATAGCCGCGTACAGGTATTTGATAAAAACGGTAACTTCTTGACTTCCTTCGGTGAAAATGCGCGCGACGCATCAGGTAATCCGGTACCGCCTCCAGCATTAACTGGCCCTCCTTTTGGCAACCCCCTCGACCTCACTCCCGGCAGATTTAACTGGACGGGTGGCACAAGCTACAAAGATGGCAAGCTTTATGTGGGCGATTTCTTCCAAGGTCGCGTCCAAGTGTTAAACGTAGAGGGCAGAAGGCAAGTACCGGAATCTAGTTCAGCATTGGGTTTAGCATTGCTTGGACTTGGGGCTGTTACCGTCACATTGCGGAAGCGTGGGCAACAAAAGCCAGTCTTCAGTTTAGAGAAATTAACTGCAAAAACAGTGCTGAGTTCTGATGCTTAAGTAACAGTTTTGTAGGGTGCGTTAGCCAAGGGCATAATGTACCATCTCAATAAATTCGGTGCATTAGGCTTCGCGGTAACACACTCTACCAAAGTTTTTACGGAACCTTCAGGTTATTAAATCTGGAACTAGGGAGATTAAAACTGGATAACACAATAAAGCCAATAAAGCCAACATTATCAAGGTGCTTTCAAGTTCATGCACATTCTGATTTATTCATACAACTATCATCCAGAACCAATTGGTATTGCACCTTTGATGACTGAACTAGCAGAAGGGCTGGCGAAGCGAGGGCATCAAGTGCGGGTAATTACAGGTATGCCTAACTATCCTCAGCGCCAGATTTACGATGGGTATCGAGGTAAGTTATACGTTACTGAACAAAAAAATGGTGTCACCATTCAGCGTAGTTACCTGCGGATTAAGTCTAAACCTAACCTCTTAGACAGACTACTGCTAGAGTTGAGCTTTATTTTTACAAGTTTGCCACAAGCTCTTAAGGGTAAGCGACCTGATTTAATTCTCTCAACAGTGCCGCCGCTACTAGTTTGCTTACCTGCCACCTTAATCGGTTGGTTATACAATTGCCCAGTAGTGCTAAACGTGCAAGATATCCTCCCAGAAGCTGCCGTGCGTGTTGGGCTAATTAAAAATAAGTTGATGATTTTCGCTCTGGAAGCTTTAGAGAAATTTGCCTATCGAACTGCACATACTATTAGCGTAATTGCCGATGGCTTTGTAGATAATTTAATAAATAAAGATGTACCTGCTAATAAAATTACCTGCATTCCAAATTGGGTGAATCTAAATTTTATCCGCCCTTTAGCAAAAGAGAATAACTCTTGGAGAGCTACGCATCAACTCGATAATAAATTTGTTGTGCTTTATTCAGGTAATATTGCTCTAACGCAAGGTTTGGAGACAGTCATAGAAGCAGCCGTTCGCTTGCGTCATCTAAAAGAAATTGTCTTTGTCATTGCCGGCGAATCCCAAGCTCTCGAAAGGTTGCAAAAACATTGTCTTGTTAGTGGTGCAGATAACGTTTTGCTGCTGCCATTGCAACCACGAGAAGAATTACCGCAAATGTTAGCCGCCGCTGATGTCGGGTTGATTGTGCAAAAGGGCAATGTGATTTCTTTCAATATGCCTTCTAAAATACCACTATTGTTAGCCAGTGGTCGCCCAATTATAGGTTCAGTTCCCGCAATTGGTACTGCTGCGAAAGCTATCAAAGAAAGTGGTGGCGGTATTATCGTTGAGCCAGAATCAGCAGATGCTTTGGCAAGTGCGATATTAGATTTATATAATCAGCCAGAATTAGCAGCGAAATTAGGGTGTGAAGGAAGAAAGTTTGCGGTAGAAAATTATTCCTTTGAGCAAGCGCTAGATCGGTATGAAGAGTTATTTACTGATGTGATTTCCAAACGGACGACAACTTTGGATATCTTGCCCGAATTGAGTTCTCAGGAATCACTTGTTGATATTTGAAAATTGGGGCCAGGAAAAATGCCTTTAAAATCCTCTTATTCAGATCGGCTGAAAAAAACTGACCAGAGGTTGATTGCCTTATTGAGCGATCGCATATCATTATTAGCAGCATCAGAACCACCTTCTTTAGATGAACAACTGGCTGATGTCGCTCCCCTACTCGCTGAAGCTGGTATTCCTGAGTCTGTTTGGGCAGGTGTGCTAAATAGTTGTCATACTACTCTGATTCCTAAATATGCAACAAATCATGTCACTCCCCGACAAATTACCATCATCGGTGGATGCGGCAGGATGGGAAAATTATTTAAAGAGCAACTTTCGCTAGTAGGTAATAATGTTAGTGTCCTCGAATCTGATGATTGGGAATATGCAGATCAACTATTAAGTCAGGCAGAATTAGTTTTAGTCAGCGTTCCTATTGAACATACAGTTGATGTTATCAAGCGGGCAGCGAAATACCTTGCTCCGACTACCGCTTTGTGTGACATTACGAGTATTAAAACACAGCAAACTCAAGCAATGCTCGAACACCATTCTGGCCCAGTCATGGGTTTACACCCAATGTTTGGGCCAAATGTAAAATCGTTTTTTGGACAAAAAGTAGTGGTGTGTCCAGGTCGAAACGATGATTCATTTCAATGGTTTTTAGACTTGATTAAAAGTCAAGGTGGAGAGTTAATTGTTTGTACGCCTGAAGAACACGATCAAATAATGGTGATCGTTCAAGCAACGCAACATTTCTGTAGATTTAGTCTTGGTGTTTTCTTAGCCCAAGCAAAAATTGATATACAACAGACTTTAACCATGTCAACTTCTAACTACCGTCAAGAAATTGACATAGTTAAACGTTTGTTTTCCCAAAATCCTCACTTATGTGTGGATATTATGCTAGCTACAGAAGAAAGATGTGATGCAATTAGCTTTTTAGCTGATACTTACAGTCGTTTGGCAAAACTAGTAGCGATGAAAGATAGAGATGCATTAATTCAGGAATTTGAAAAGGCTCAAAGCTTTTTTGAAGAGAAATTTAATACTTTTATCCAGCCTTTAAATGCAATGGCTATCCAACGAGATTTTTAACCCAAGATCCATACAAATATTAGTCTTTAAAGAGCAAAATCATGGTAGCTGATCTTAAGCAAAAAAGTAGATTAATTAATCAGCGTGTTTCGGTTACTTTTAACTACGAGGTTTACTTCACTCAAAATTTATTTGAGTTGAAAAATCCCACCTTAGCCCAAGTGATTGGTGCGGATGAAGAGGCAAAGCCAAAGAAATTAGTTGCAGTGATAGACGCAGGAATATTAAAGTATCAACCTGAATTGGTAAAGCAATTAGTCGCGTATACCAAGTTTTATGCAGAGGTACTAGCGATCGCAGCTGAACCAATGATAATTTCGGGAGGAGAAGCTGCCAAAAACGATCGCACTTTATTAGAGCAAATCCAGCAACAGATTGAAACCGCTGGATTATGTCGCCATTCTTATGTGTTAGCGATCGGGGGCGGGGCGGTGTTGGATTTGGTAGGATATGCAGCCGCAACTGCTCACCGGGGAATTCGTCTCATTCGGGTGCCGACGACGGTGTTAGGGCAAAATGATTCTGGGGTTGGTGTAAAAAACGGCATCAATGCTTTTGGTAAAAAAAACTTTCTTGGCACATTTGCGCCACCTTATGCAGTTATAAATGATTCTGCCTTTTTGACAACTCTAGACGATCGCGATTGGCGTTCTGGGATTGCAGAAGCAGTGAAAGTAGCGCTAATAAAGGATGCTAGCTTTTTTGATTTTATCCACTCTCACACCGCATCTCTGAGGCGGCGAGATATGGATACTATGCAACAGGTTATCTATCGTTGCGCGCAGTTGCATTTAGAACATATTGCCAATGGCGGCGATCCTTTTGAAATGGGTTCGTCTCGTCCCCTGGATTTTGGACATTGGGCGGCTCATAAGCTGGAGCATTTGACAAATTATCGCTTGCGTCATGGCGAAGCAGTTGCGATCGGTATTGCTTTGGATAGTACTTATTCTTATTTAGCAGGATTGCTGGATTGTTCGGAGTGGCAACGGATATTAAATAGTTTATCAGCATTGGGTTTCACGTTGTATGTGCCAGAACTGGCTGAGAAGTTATCAAATCTGGAAGATCCTGATTGTTTGTTTCGGGGTTTGACTGAATTCCGCGAACATTTGGGGGGAGAGTTGACTTTGACGCTGTTAAAAGGGATTGGAAAAAGAATTGAGGTTCATGAGGTAAATTTGTTGTTGTATCGGCAAGCAATATCGCTGTTGGGGGAAGTGAGGGGGGAATTTTAAACGCAGAGGTTTTATGAGGTTATTTACTACTTTTGGGGGAGGCGGATTTGTTTAACTAGGGTTGTTGGTAAATGTACTAGAAAAGCAGTATAAAAAGCGAATAAATTGACACCCAATCGAAAAATTATTCAATGTATTATCTGCTTGATCTCTAGTATTCTTAAATAAGAACTAAAAAGTTTTTCATCACATTTTTTTAAAAGAATACGCGGATTAAATGTATTGGCTTGGATTGATAGAGAATTATCTAAGAGATTGTTTGAAAAGTGTTGGCTGTGATTTTAATCGAATTATTACCCCCCTTAATCCCCCCTTGTAAAGGAGGGAAACTAGAAAATCCGGTTCCCTCCCCTTTATAAGGGGAGGGTTAGGGTGGGGTAAAAAATATTTGACACATCAATCATGACTTTTCAAACATCCTCTAAGTCTGTTCTAAATTTAAAAATAACTACTAATAATGATTAATGATTGACTAACAAATATTCTAGAGAAATTACTCATGGTTTTTGATTCACGTTCTTACAATACTCTTGGTGGTGTAAGTGTTTCTCGCTCCATCACTGAAGTTAAGATGGACACTGCTCTCGATGATATTCTATTCCATTTAAATTCTCAGCGCGGAGGGTTGCTAAGGAGTAGCTACGAATATCCTGGCAGATACAAAAGATGGGCAATCGGATTTGTCAATCCACCGTTAGAGTTGACTACACAGGGTAATGCTTTCACTTTGATAGCATTAAATGAACGCGGTCAAGTACTTTTGCCATTCCTTTTAGAGAGACTATCTCAGTCAGAACAACTTGAGAATGTCACCCAAGAAAATAACATTGTTGTAGGCTTTATTAAAGCTTCAGAAAAATTATTTCCTGAAGAGGAACGTAGTAAACAGCCTTCATCATTTACCGTTGTTAGGGAAATTCTATATACTTTCTCTAGTCAAGAAGATGAGCATTTAGGGTTGTATGGTGCTTTTGGTTATGACTTAGTTTTTCAGTTTGAACCAATTACCCAACATTTGGATCGTCCTACAGATCAGCGCGATTTGGTACTTTATTTGCCAGATGAATTGATTGTTGTTGACTATTATCAGCAACGTGCATTTCGTCTACAATATGATTTTAAAACAGCGCACAGCAATACCAAGAATCTTCCAAGAACTGGTGAGTCTGTAGATTATCGCGGCAAACATCTGCTACCAAATCAAACTGCTGACCATCAAGTAGGCGAATATGCGAAAAAAGTTGAGGTTGCACTCGATTATTTCCGCAGAGGCGATTTGTTTGAAGTTGTTCCTAGTCAAAACTTTTTTGAAGGCTATGAAGATGAACCCAGCAAACTATTTAACACCTTGAAGGAAATAAATCCTAGTCCTTATGGATTTATTTTTAATTTAGGTGGCGAATATCTGATTGGTGCATCTCCAGAAATGTTTGTGCGGGTTGAAGGTAGGCGGGTAGAAACTTGTCCCATTAGTGGCACTATTAGCCGGGGACAAGATGCTCTTGATGATGCGGTGCAAATTCGTCATTTACTCAACTCTCATAAAGATGAAGCTGAGTTGACCATGTGTACTGATGTCGATCGCAATGACAAATCCCGAATCTGCGAATCTGGTTCAGTACGAGTCATCGGTCGTCGCCAAATTGAATTATACAGCCACCTGATACATACAGTAGATCATGTTGAAGGGACACTGCGATCGCAATTCGATGCTTTAGATGCCTTTCTTTCGCATACATGGGCAGTTACAGTCACCGGCGCACCCAAAAGGGCAGCAATCGATTTTATTGAACGGCACGAAAAGAGCGCCCGACGTTGGTATGGTGGAGCAGTCGGCTATTTAAATTTCAACGGGAATTTAAATACTGGCTTAATTCTGCGGACAATTCGATTAAAAGACTGCATCGCGGAAGTGCGAGTCGGGGCTACTGTTCTTTATGACTCCATACCCCAAGCAGAAGAACAAGAAACAATTACCAAAGCTGCTGCTTTATTTGAAACAATTCGGCGTGTGAAGCAAACGAGTCAGAAAATTGATGAGTCCAGTTCTCTAAAATTAACGAAACTCCTCCCAAGTGCGGCAGCTGGCAAACGTATCTTATTAATAGACTACGAAGACTCATTTGTTCATACCCTAGCCAATTACATTCGCCAAACTGGTGCAAGCGTGACCACACTGCGTCATGGTTTCTCGGAATCGCTATTCGATACAGAACGCCCTGACTTAGTTGTTTTATCCCCTGGCCCTGGTAGACCAAGTGATTTTGGGGTTTCCGAGACTGTTGGCGCCCTTCTGCATCGCCAAATTCCTATTTTCGGAGTTTGTCTGGGATTGCAAGGCATCGTTGAAGCTTTTGATGGCGAATTGGGAGTTCTCAACTATCCTCAACATGGTAAATCTTCACGGATTTTCGTCACCGATTCCAATTCTGTAACTTTCAAAAACTTACCAGAATCCTTTGCAGTTGGTAGATATCACTCATTGTTTGCCCTACCGCAAAGTTTGCCAAAAGAACTCAAAGTAACAGCGATTTCTGATGACGACGTAATTATGGGCATTGAACATCAGACACTTCCCATCGCCGCCGTTCAGTTTCATCCAGAATCAATCATGACTTTAGGTGGAGAAGTCGGTTTGGAAATAATTAAAAATGTGGTGCGTGCATATACGCAAACTGTAGAATCATTGGTTATTGGGCATAGGGTATAAGAGGCAGAGGGGCAGAGGGGCAGAGGGGCAGAGGGGAAAAACTTACTGCAACTTCTCCTCTGCTCCCCTGCTCCCCTGCTCCCCTGCTCCCCTGCTCCCCTGCTCCCCTGCGTCTTTCTCCACTCCCCATTTACCTAGATTATGACTAACCAATTTGCCCCTCCTCGCCATATTCTTGAAGACATTGTGTCGCATAAAAGGCAAGAAGTTGCACAAATGCAGCAAGAACTGCCTTTAGGCTCATTGCGACAACAGTTGAATACAGCCCCGAATGTGCGAAATTTCTTGACTGCTTTACAAGAAAACCCCAACCAACCGAGCTTAATTGCTGAAGTAAAAAAGGCATCACCTAGCCGTGGGGTTATCCGCGCAGATTTTGACCCAGTAGCGATCGCTCAAGCTTATGAACGAGGCGGTGCAGCTTGTTTATCAGTCCTGACTGACGAAAAGTTCTTTCAGGGTGGTTTTGATAATCTGCGAAGGGTGCGATCGCAAGTAGCATTACCCTTACTGTGCAAGGAGTTCATCATTGACCGCTATCAAATTTATTTAGCACGGACAGCAGGTGCAGATGCAGTATTGTTGATTGCAGCTATTTTATCAGATCGAGAACTCCAAGATTTTTTGCGAGTAATTCACGATTTGGGCATGATTGCACTGGTAGAAGTCCATACTTTAGCTGAACTGGATCGAGTGCTAAAGCTTGATAACCTAAGTTTAGTAGGAATCAACAATCGCAATTTAGAAGATTTTACCCTTGATTTAGGAACAACACAGCAACTTTTAGCAGAGCGTCAACAACAATTACAAAGCTTAGATATCACCGTTGTCAGCGAATCTGGACTGTATACACCTGCTGATTTATCTCTTGTCGCTGAGGCTGGTGCGCGTGCAGTTTTGATTGGAGAGTCTTTAGTTAAACAAAGGGATGTAGAACAAGCTGTGCGTGAGATTTTGAGCCTTTCTTAGAATACAGACCTAACCCCCCAGCCCCTTCCCTGCAAGGGAAGGGGAGTAAGATTCAAAGCCTCTCTCCTTTTAGGAGAGAGGTTTGGAGAGAGGTCAAAGTGTATTGCATCCAAGCGAGAAGCGCTATATTACTTCAAAAAATTAAGCTCTAATACTCGACGACGGAGATAAAAGACTCGTTCACGGAGATAAAAGACTCGTCAACGGAGATAAAAGCCTCGTTCGCGAGTATCAAAGACTCATTCACGAGTATAAAAGACTCGTTCGCGAGTATCAAAGACTCATTCACGAGTATAAAAGACTCGTTAACGGAGATAAAAGCCTCGTTCACGAGTATAAAAGACTCATTCACGAGGATTAAAGACTCGTTAACAAAAAATTTAGCATAGGCATAGCTAATTGCTAAGTGTAAATTATTCTAAAACTATTAAACAATCATTAACTATTTTTCAGCATGACCTCTATCTCCGATTCCTTTCAAACTTTACGCGATCGCCAACAATGTGCTTTAATCCCCTTTATCACAGCAGGCGATCCTAACCTAGAAACCACTGCCGAAGCCTTACGCATCTTAGATCGCAACGGTGCTGACTTTATCGAGTTAGGCATTCCCTACTCCGATCCTCTCGCAGATGGGCCTGTGATTCAAGCAGCAGCAACCCGCGCTTTGCAAAAAGGCACGAAATTAGAGCAAGTGCTAGAGATGTTACACGTAGTGATTCCTAGCCTAAAAGCGCCGATAATTCTATTTGCTTACTACAATCCCATTTTGCACCGGGGTATTAAGTCGTTTTTGGCGCAAATTGCCACTGCTGGGGTGCAGGGATTGGTAGTACCAGACTTACCCTTAGAAGAAGCAGAAGAATTAATCCAAACTGCTGCATCTTTTGGAATTGAGGTAATTTTACTCGTAGCTCCTACCAGTTCTCAAGATAGAATTGTTGCGATCGCTCGTCAATCTCAAGGTTTTATCTATCTAGTTAGTGTTACAGGCGTTACAGGTATCCGCGCTCAAATCCAAAACCGCGTAGAGCATTTAATTACAGAGTTGCGAAGCGTCACCGATAAACCCATCGGTGTTGGTTTTGGCATCTCAGAACCAAAACAAGCACATCAAGTCATGGAATGGGGTGCAGACGCGGTGATTGTTGGTAGCGCCTTTGTGAAACGTTTAGCTGAAGGTAGCCCAACAGAAGGATTGCAAGCTGTAGAAGAATTTTGTCGAGAACTTAAAACAGCAATTTCTTCTGCATCCCTGCAACAAGTTGGTTGCGCAAAGTAAAAAACCTCTTTCTTCTCTCTGCGTCCTCTGCGCCTCTGTGGTTCGATAAAAAATAACCAACCGCAGAGGCACAGAGAACACAGAGGAAATCTTGATCAAAAATATATTTGAACATAAAAGGATTTTAACCAATGGTAAGTCTACAAGACATCAAGACTGCAACTCAACAACCAGATTCTTTGGGCAGGTTTGGAAAGTTCGGCGGTAAATACGTCCCAGAAACCTTAATGCCTGCATTAAGTGAATTAGAAGCAGCATTTCATCAATATCGCAACGAGCCGAGTTTCCAAGCAGAATTGCAAAACTTACTGCGTGACTATGTAGGACGACCCAGCCCATTATATTTTGCGGAACGGCTGACAACAAACTACGCTAGACCAGATGGCACAGGACCGCAAATTTATTTAAAGCGCGAAGATTTAAATCATACAGGCGCTCACAAAATTAATAATGCGTTGGCTCAGGTGTTACTCGCTAAACGCATGGGTAAGCAACGGGTGATTGCAGAGACAGGTGCAGGACAACACGGCGTAGCGACTGCAACTGTATGCGCGCGGTTTGGTTTGAAATGTGTGATTTACATGGGTGTCCAGGATATGGAACGCCAAGCCCTGAATGTGTTCCGTATGAAGTTAATGGGTGCAGAAGTTCGTCCCGTAGAAGCAGGTACAGGCACTCTCAAGGATGCAACTTCGGAAGCAATTCGAGATTGGGTGACGAATGTAGAAACAACCCATTACATCCTGGGTTCCGTTGCTGGCCCTCATCCCTACCCAATGATTGTCCGTGACTTTCACGCGGTAATTGGTGTAGAAACTCGCGCTCAATCCCAGGAGAAATGGGGAGGATTACCAGATATTCTACTGGCTTGCGTGGGTGGAGGTTCCAACGCGATCGGCTTATTCAATGAGTTTGTGCATGAATCTTCGGTACGCCTAATTGGAGTGGAAGCTGCGGGTGAAGGTGTAGATACAGAAAAACACGCTGCTACCTTGACAAAAGGGAAAATAGGTGTGTTGCACGGTGCAATGAGCTATTTATTGCAAGATGATGATGGTCAAGTCATCGAAGCCCATTCAATTAGTGCAGGATTAGATTATCCCGGCGTTGGCCCTGAGCATAGTTATTTAAAGGATCTTGGTCGCGCTGAGTATTACAGTGTTACCGATAAACAGGCGTTAGAAGCATTTCAAAGGCTTTCGCAATTAGAGGGAATTATCCCAGCATTAGAAACTGCTCATGCGATCGCATATCTAGAAACCCTTTGTCCTCAATTAAAAGGCAGCCCCCGCATCGTCATCAATTGTTCCGGCAGAGGTGACAAGGATGTGCAAACTGTCGCCAAAGTCCTAATTCCTTAATTTTCTCTTCTTGTCATTAGTCATTTGTCCTTTGTCCTTCGTGAATGACCAATGCCCCATGCCCCATGCCCAATAAATATGATCGCTGTAACGCAAACTCCACCCGATAAAATCTCCATCCCTCCTGAGTTCTACAACTGGCCAGCTTTATTACAACAGTTGTTAAATCGGCAATCGTTGACGGTTTCCCAAGCTGCGGATTTGATGCAAGGTTGGCTCACCGATGCCATTCCCCATGTTCTATCAGGAGCGATTTTAGCCGCAATTCAAGCCAAAGGCGTCTCTGCCGAAGAATTAGTCGGCATGGCCACCGTCTTACAATCCCAATCCCCAGTTCCCAGTTCCCAGTTCCCAGTTCCCCTAATTGACACCTGTGGAACTGGTGGAGATGGAGCTTCAACCTTTAATATTTCCACTGCTGTGGCCTTTGTCACTGCTGCTGCTGGGGTAAAGGTTGCCAAACATGGCAATCGTTCGGCATCCAGCAAGGCTGGTTCCGCTGATGTACTGGAAGCTTTGGGTATAAATCTCAACGCCACTCCTGAAAAAGTACAAGCCGCAGTGGGTGAAATCGGAATCACCTTTTTGTTTGCTCCCGGCTGGCATCCTGCACTAAAGGCGATCGCAACTTTGCGAAAAACTTTAAAAGTGCGGACTGTTTTTAATTTGCTCGGGCCGCTAGTAAATCCCATGCGACCGACAGGGCAAATTATTGGTGTCAACGACCCGCTTTTACTAGAAGAGATTGTGCAAGCCTTATCCCAACTGGGATGTCAGCAAGCGATCGCCCTCCACGGACGGGAACGTTTAGATGAAGCTGGTTTAGCAGATGTCACTGATTTGGCTGTACTCCAAGATAAAAAAGTCCGCTCTTTGACACTCAATCCTCAAGAACTTGGTTTAAGTTTTGCACCCACTGCGGCGTTGTCCGGTGGAGATGTCCAAGAAAATGCCGAAATCTTGAAAGCAGTTTTGCAAGGTAAAGGCACTCAAGCGCAACAAGATGTAGTCGCTTTAAATACAGCCTTAGCTCTGCAAGTTGGTGAAGCCATTCATGGGGAAACTGATGTTTTAGCAGGTTGTGTTAAAGGTATTGCCCTTGCCAAGGAAATTCTGCAAAGCGGCGCGGCTTGGACAAAACTAGAACAACTTGCGGAATTTTTGCGCTAGACGAACCTCTCTCCGTTTCGGCTACGGTTACACAAGTCGAATTACCCTCCTTAATCCCCCCTTATAAAGGGGGGAAACAGGAAATCTAATTCCCTCCCCAATACATACGGGGAGGGTTAGAGTGGGGTAAAACCCTGCTTAATCAGCTATTTCAGACTTGTGTGTACACCGTAGCCGTTTCAGGGAGAGGTTTGGAGAGGGGTCAATATATTACACCCAAAAACTAACTATACGGAAGGAAAAACAGATGATTATCATACTTAAGAGCGGTACACCTGTTGAGGAAATTACTCGCATTAGCCAAGAACTGAGTGACACTTGGGGAGTCACGGTAGAAAAAAGTGTTGGCACTCATAAAGTTGTGCTGGGGCTAATTGGTGATACCACTAGCATCGATAAATTACAGGTTCAGGAATTCAGCCCTTGGATTGAGCAAGTATTACGAGTGCAACAACCTTTCAAGCGGGTAAGTCGAGAATTCCGACATGGAGAAGCTAGCGAGGTGGTTGTACCTACACCTAACGGTCGTGTCTATTTCGGCGAACATCATCCGATTGTAGTGGTAGCCGGGCCTTGTTCTGTTGAAAATGAAGCGATGATTGTCGAAACAGCAAAGCGGGTGAAGGCAGCTGGGGCACAGTTTTTGCGTGGCGGAGCCTACAAACCCCGTACTTCACCCTATGCGTTTCAAGGTTATGGTGAAAGCGCTTTAGATTTATTAGCAGCAGCGCGGGAAGCTACTGGTTTAGGTATCGTCACAGAACTAATGGATGCTGCCGATTTATCCGCAGTGGCGAGAGTAGCTGACATCATCCAAATCGGAGCGCGAAATATGCATAACTTTTCGTTGCTGAAAAAGGTAGGCGCTCAAGATAAACCTGTGCTGCTGAAGCGGGGTATGTCTGCAACAATTGACGAGTGGCTGATGGCGGCAGAATATATTATGGCATCTGGAAATCCCAATGTAATTCTTTGTGAGCGAGGAATTAGAACCTTTGATGGTAAATATGCCCGCAATACTTTAGATTTATCAGTGCTGCCGGTGTTGCGATCGCTGACCCATTTACCAATTATGATCGATCCCAGTCATGGTACTGGTAGGTCTGAATATGTGCCATCAATGGCAATGGCTGCGATCGCAGCTGGTACAGATGCCTTAATGATTGAAGTTCACCCCAATCCAGCTAAAGCTTTATCCGATGGCCCCCAATCTCTCACCCCTGAGAAATTTGACCGCTTAGTTCAAGAAATGTCAATTCTGGGCAAACTAGTCGATCGCTGGACTACACCTGTATTTGATCGTATTGGTGGGCGTTGAATTCAGAATCAAAATGCTCTGGTGCGATCGCTTCAGGGTACGCGGACTCGCAATCAGTGAAGGATACCCTGCGGAGTCTTGCTACAGACCCGCCAATTAAACCCCCATCCAATCATGATTGGGTGGGGGTTTTAAACCTCCTTGTTCATTCGTTTTTTCGTACAAAATCCATTCTGTTAGCGGTAGCGGGCCGTTTAGCCCATTCTGACTCCTGAATTCTGTTGAGATAAAATTTACATGCATAAATTTGGCTGATTTTGAAAAGCTTTTATATAAATTTATTTTTTATTAACTAACCTAAATTAAATAAAGCATTACCCAAACTTAATCACAATCAAATATTTTTTCTTAAGCATTATCTTAAGTAACCAATCATCCTCATGACACTCTCAAGACGTAAATTCTTTGCAGTAGCAGGTACTACTGCCGTCGGCACTTTGATGGTGTCTCCTTTGGAAGGTCTTCTTGCCAAAAAAGCCTTTGGTAAAAAACTTGGTAAAGGATATGGCCCACTTTTACCAGATCCCAATCGTTTGTTAGATTTACCAAAAGGATTTGAGTATCAAGTTATCTCTCGCACTGGAACCCTGATGAGTGATGGCAATCTAGAGCCTAGTAATCATGACGGTATGGCAGCCTTCTCTGGGCCCAAAAACACAACCATTCTGGTTCGCAATCACGAACTTAGCATCAATTCTGGTACACGAGTACAAGTACCAAATCCCTACGATCCCATTTGCAGAGGTGGCACTACGACTCTGGTTGTTGGACGCGATCGCCAGTTGATCAAACAGTTCAGCTCTCTCGGCGGAACCATTCGTAACTGTGCCGGTGGTTTAACTCCTTGGGGTTCATGGATTAGCTGTGAAGAAGATACAACTATACCAAGTGCAACTAATGGAGTCACAAAGTTACACGGTTACAACTTTGAGGTTCCAGCTAGCGCCACTTCTCCTGTAGCTCCAGTGCCTCTAGTTGCGATGGGACGGTTTAATCATGAGGCTATAGCTGTAGATCCCAAAACTGGATATGTCTATCAAACTGAAGATAGAGGAGATAGCCTCTTCTACCGTTTTATCCCGAAGGTTCGTGGCCAGTTAAAAGAAGGAGGCATTCTTCAAGCTCTGAGGATTATAGGTAGACCAGGAGTAAACACCAAGACCGGTTTCGTAGTAGGACAGAAGTTGTCTGTAGATTGGGTGAATATTCCTGACCCCAACCCAACAACTACAGATAATGTCAGAGTGCAAGGTCGCAACTTAGGTGCAGCCCAGTTTAGCCGTGGGGAAGGCATCTATTATGAAGACAACAAGGATAAGAAGGATAAAAAAGGCAACAATTGCAAAGGAGAATTTTACTTCACTGCTACAGATGGTGGCCCTGTAGGCGGTGGTCAGGTCTGGCGCTACATTCCAGGTGAAGAGACAATTGAATTGTTTGTCGAGTCTCAATCTAAAGATGAACTCGATATGCCCGATAACTTAGTTGTGGCACCTTTTGGCGATCTTATCCTCTGTGAGGACGGAGACGGTGATAATTTCTTAATCGGTATTACTCCCAGTGGTGAAATCTACAAATTTGCGCGTAATGCCCTCCAAACTGGTGAGTTTGCTGGATCTTGCTTCTCACCTGATGGTCGTACTTTGTTTGTCAACATTCAAAGCCCTGGTATTACTTTAGCTATCTGGGGTCCTTGGAACAGTAATAGAGGCTAATATGAATGGCACTAAGAAAAGCCCAAAGGCTTGTGTAGCCTTGTTCCCAGCCTCCAGGCTGGAAATGTATTTAAAAGAGGGTCTGCCTCTTGTCAAGAAGATCGGAGGCGGCAGCCCTTCCAGACTGGGTTCCCTGCCTAGAGGCTGGGAAGCAGTCAGAGCAACGGCTGTATATTTTCTTAGTGCCATTTAGCAGATTTTTACAAATGCTTAAACCCAAACAAGAAATTATTTCCTCTAAAAAATCCATTGTTCGGGTCTTATTGAAAAGAGTATAAAATCTCGAACTACTTCTTTTTTTGAAGTTCGTGCATACTTCTAACAACCTTCGTGACTAAATTTCTGGGCGTAAATCTGACACTTTCAGTTAATATCTTATTTCTCATCCCAGGAACAACAACAGTTTTGTTTTTCATTAAGCCCCGATAACCAATCCTAGCGACGGTTTCCGTATCCATCATTCTGTTAACGTTAGCAATCTTTGAATCTTCCATTGCAGCATTTTGTTGGAATTCCGATGCTGTTGGCCCTGGACAAAGAACAGTCACGTTGACACCTGTACCCTCTAATTCATTAGCGATCGCTTCTGAAAATGATAATACATAGGCTTTAGTAGCAAAATAAACTGCCATTAAAGGACCCGGTTGAAAAGCAGCCGCCGAGGCCACATTTAATATTTTTCCATAGTTTTGCTCGACCATATCTTTAAGGAACAACTTCGTTAAATGAGTCAGGCTGACCATATTTACCTGAAGCATTTTCAATTCAGTGCTGAGGTCTGTTTCGCAAAATGCTCCATAAGTACCAAAGCCAGCATTGTTAACTAACACATCAATCAAGATTGATGCTTGCTGTAATTCTGTGAAAATTTCTTCTGGGGTTGTTGGGATAGATAAATCCTTAACAAAAATTTTGACAAAAATGCCAAATTTATCGGGGAATTCATCTATAATTTCAGTAAGTTTTTGTTCATTTTTATCTACTAACACAAGATTATAATTATGACGAGCAAAAATCTGGGTTAATTGATAGCCTATGCCACTAGCCGCTCCTGTAATTAGAGCAGTTCTTTTTTGCCGACTTTCGGATGCTTGATTCATGTTACAAAAATGGCGAATTTGAGTTAATTAATTTAACAACAAGAATTCAGAAGTCAGGAGCAAGAATGGGCTAAACGCCCCGCTACCGCTAACAGAATTTAATTTAAATTTGGTTTAAATTCCCCGCTAATTTATTCTGACTTCTGTTAACGCAGCGGGGCGTAGCTCATTCTGACTTCTGGATTCTTATTTAACGTTTATAAATTTAGCTACAGCAATATATAATGTCTGCTATAGCTATTTTTATGGTGAAAAAAATGATGCTATGCACCTGAAATGAGTATGCTTCAATCCAGGATATTAGGCGCAAATAGAAAAATCTGTATCTATATAAACAAGAGCAAGAATATTTAATCTCGTCGTTATAATTCAGCACCCAAGAGTCAGAATTTAGAAAGAATCTAGTATACTTAGTATATTTATTATCAAATATTTTCCTAATTCTTTAACTATTCTGACTTCTGACTCCTGAATTCTTACATATCGTCATCAATGTCACAACCTAATTCCGTTGCTATAACTGACGTGCAAGCAGCACAAAAGCGAATTTTGGGGATTGCCCACCGCACGCCTGTACTAACAT
The DNA here is from genome assembly GCF_017114965.1 of Nostoc sp. JL31. Lineage (NCBI taxonomy): Bacteria > Bacillati > Cyanobacteriota > Cyanophyceae > Nostocales > Nostocaceae > Nostoc > Nostoc sp. JL31. The sequence continues at coordinate 72,200 of NZ_JABXKO010000044.1, read as the reverse complement.
CTAGAATCGTAAACGATCGCACCAATAGCCAAGTATTCTTTAAGTGCGAAAACTTTCAACGCACGGGGGCATTTAAATTTAGAGGCGCGTACAACGCCCTAGCTCAACTATCGATAGCAGAAAAACAAACAGGCGTTATCACCTATTCATCGGGAAATCATGCCCAAGCGATCGCTTTAGCTGGACAATTACTAAATATTCCCACCACCATTATCATGCCTGATGATGCTCCTGCCGTTAAACAAACTGCCACTCGTGGTTATGGTGCAGAGATAATTTTGTACAATCGCCAAGAAACAAACCGGGAAGAATTAGCCCAAAAGTTAGCAGATGAGCGCTCTTTGACACTCATTCCCCCTTACGATCATCCTGATGTAGTCGCCGGTCAGGGGACAACTGCCTTAGAACTAATCCAAGAAGTTGGTGAGTTGGACTTACTATTAGTTTGTTGTGGCGGTGGCGGATTACTTTCAGGGTGTGCGATCGCAGCCAAGTCACTTTTACCCAATTGTAAAGTAATCGGCGTAGAGCCAGCCCTTGCCGACGATGCTACCCGCTCCTTTCACACCAAAACTCTGCAAACCGTCAAAAATCCTGATACCATCGCCGATGGTGCGCGGACTCCTAGCCTTGGTAAAATTACTTTCCCCTTAGTGCTGCATTACGTCGATGATATGGTGACAGTATCGGAAGAAGCGATTCTTCGCACCATGTTTTTCTTGTGGGAACGTTTGAAAATTGTAGTTGAACCCACTGGAGTATTAGCTGCTGCTGCTTTACTCGAAGGTGTGGTGACAGCACCAGAGGCGAGGGTTGGTGTCATCATCAGTGGTGGAAATGTAGATTTGGCGCAAGTTGGTAAATTGTTTTCTGTGGGATTAGATTGAAAAGTTAAATTTCCAATTAACAAACTGCGATGCCTACGGGCTGCGCCTACGCACTTTTGATGATGGGGCTGATGCGATCGCCTCCGGTTAGTGTTTGCATAATCGCCCTACAAGCTCTATTCTGTCAGAGCATCAAGTTTAGCCAGTATTCTTAAGCCTTCTTCTGGGTTGCCAGTTGCAGCCATTGCTTTAAATCTTGTATAGGCATCAAATTCTGCTAGAGCTATGGTAGAAAGTTCTTCAATCAATTTATTGACACTGATGCCTTTGGCTTGAGCAAGTTCTTTCAATCTATTATGCTTATCGTCTGGTAAACGAATAGTTAAAGTTGCCATTTTTGTTTAACTCCTAATAAGTTCTTCAGGTTTTAATATTGATAAATTAGGAAATAATAATTCAGTATTTTGGAAATCTTTGACATTGTGAGTGGCAATGATTTGAGCATTTCCGGCAACTGCTAATTCAATTAAATGATTATCAGCTTCGTCTTTTAAATTAGGTCGCCATAAATAATAGATATAAACCCATTGACTTACGCTCATGAATGATGCAAGTAAAGCAGAAATTTCTTCACTAGTTAAAGGGCATTTGGCGATAATTTCTGAGCGATGAATGACTGACTCATACTCCAAAAACAAAGCATTTCCCATCAAAGGCTGATATTCTATTTTTAAACAGCGTCGGATTAGTTCTCTACTAGAACCTATTAGAGCTAATCAGCGCACTAATAAAAACGCTGGTATCAACTACAATTTTAATCGCCATGTAAACATGGTAGCATATACGCTGTCATGAACGTTCTAGTCAAAAGACTTAAAAGCGATCGCACTTCTGATGATGGGAAATTAGCGATCGCTTTTTTGGTGATGGAGTTGATTTGGGCGATCGCTCTCGTTTATTCACAAAAGCCTTAAGTTGAAATTTAAACTATATCTGTTTATTGGGACAATGTTTTTACTACGTGGTCTATTTAATTAATAAAGTGCAATAAGTGACATTTGTATTATTAAACTTGTGTTGATAATGAAGTAGCGATCGCTTATTTACCAAAAAAATCTGCTTGAAAAACCAAGAACATCAGGGCTTTTACGAATAATATTTACGTATGTTAATATTGTTTGGTTTAGGTACGGATATTCAGTATGGTTCCCATAAAGACCGTTCTAAAAAATTCAGAGCCAGTCACTCGCTTGTTTTCTCATCTCGAATTTGATGGAAAAAAGCTCAATCATCAACCGGGTAGTGTATTGGGAAGTACTGCATTAATTGCGGGAACCACCGTTGGGGCTGGGATTCTCGCTCTACCAGCCGTTACCCTGCCATCTGGTATCCTACCATCCACATCTGGACTGATTGCTGTTTGGCTCTACGCTCTAGTTTCGGGGTTATTGGTTGCAGAAGTTACCTTAAACACGATGCGAACAGAAGGGCTTTCAAGTATAGGTTTTTTGGGAGTTGTTGAGAAGATCCTTGGTAAGGTAGGAGCGCGAATTGCTGGCGGTGCATATTTATTCATACACTATGCTCTGTTGGTGGCATACATCACCGAAGGCGGAGAGATTTTAGGAGTGGCGGCGGCAAAAGTCTGCGGTATGCAGATATTGCCAACGTGGATGGGCACAATGGCTTTCACGCTCTTATTTGGTGGCATTATGTATCTTGGGCGAGAAAAGTTTATTGAGAAATTAAACAGCGCCTTTGTCGGAATTGTCATCGTTTCTTTCTTAGGATTATTATTTCTGGGGGGAAGACATATTCAGACTGCCCAGCTATTATTTCAGAACTGGAGTGCCCTTGGTAGTGCCATTTCAGTGATGTCTGTGGCGCTGTTTTTCCAAAACGTTGTACCATTGGTTGTGACGCAACTCGAAGGGGATGCCCGCAAAATTCGTCAGTCCATCTTTATTGGTTCTGTGATTCCTCTAATTATGTTCTTGGCGTGGAATGCCGTAATTTTAGGAAGTGTCAGTCCTGATATGCTAAATGGTATATCTGACGGTAGACCTGTTTTTGACCCACTGGAAATTCTCCGAGCAGGTGGAGCAGGGGAATGGTTAGGAGTGCTAGTATCCATTTTTTCAGAGTTTGCGATCGCCACTTCATTCATTGGATTTGTGTACGGGTTGCTGGATTTGTTTAAAGATATTTTCCTGCCTGCACAGTGGCAACTTTCTAGCCGCTTACCCCTCTATTCGCTGGTTCTTTTCCCGCCGATGACTCTGGGAACGCTTAACCCCAGCATCTTTTTTACTGCCCTAGATTACACTGGAACATTTGGTATTTCAGTTCTCGGTGGAATTATTCCGGCGTTAATGAGTTGGAAACAACGTCAAGAACAAGAAAATTCAGATAGCACAAATCAACCACTCGTTCCTGGTGGAAAGGTGACACTCATTGCGATCGTTGGAATGGCATTAGCCATGATGGGAAGACAAATTCTGTCAATTTACACAAAATAAAACCATCAATAAAAATTTCGTGCTACAAAAACTATAATTGTAGCATAAATATATTAACTACAATCAAAGTGCAACACGAAAGTCAAATGACTAATAACCAATGACTACTTAATCAAATGAGTGATTCTCGACTCGTCAAAATCAGCAAATATCTCAGCAAATATCTGCGACATACACCAGATGCCATTGGAATTAAACTTGCCCCTGGTGGTTGGGTTGCTATTGATGACTTACTTACCGCTTGTGCTCAAAACAAGTTTCCGATTACCCGTGAGGAATTACAGGTGGTAGTTGAATTCAATGAGAAGCAACGCTTTTCTTTTGATTCTACAGGTAATCTCATTCGTGCAAACCAAGGACATAGTATCAAAGTCGATTTACAATTAGAAGCTGTTGTTCCTCCAGATAAGCTTTATCACGGCACGGGACGCAAATCTGTAGAGTTAATTCTGCAAACAGGACTTTGCAAAATGTCGCGACATCATGTCCATTTATCAAAGGATATAGAAACAGCAAAAACTGTTGGTGCAAGGCATGGAAAACCAGTCGTTTTTGCTGTAAATACTGCGGTAATGCATCAGGCAGGTTACATCTTCTATTGTTCTGCTAATGGTGTTTGGCTAGTCGAGCGCGTGCCACCTGAGTATCTACAAAAAATTTGAATTTTAACAAAATAGAATATTTAACCGATATTTGCCAAGAAGTTACATAATGCAGAAGTTCAACAATTACTGCATCTTTGAATTGAACTCAGATCGATGTACCCATAGCGCTTGTACTCTTAATACTGTATTCTCTGATAGATTAGCGTTTGCAAAAACAGGGATTAGCAGTAATTCCATTCTGGTTTACAGCAAAAAAAGTAACTTTGTAGATTTGTCTATAAAATTACAAACTCTCAATAGTAAAAATACTATCAATCTCTTAGCCTACTCACCCAATGTAGGTTAAAAATCTCACCAAACAAGCATTTTAGACCTATCCAAACCCCAAGATGCCTTCTAAGCGAATCTTGTTTATCAGTAACGGCCATGGAGAGGACAACCACACCTCTCATGTTATCCAGACCCTGCGCCAATTGTGTCCTTCGATTGAGATGGCGGCAATGCCGATTGTGGGGGAAGGAAAAGCTTACCGCAGCTTGGACATTCCCATTATTGGGCCCACACAAACAATGCCCTCTGGGGGATTCTTTTACATGAAGCGCCTCTATTTGCTCAAAGATTTTCAATCGGGATTGATTGGGTTAACGTGGCGACAATTACAAGCGGTGTTGCAGTATGCTCCTAACTGCGATTTGATTATGGCTACTGGGGATTTTGTCTCCCAGACATTTGCTTACTTAACAAAGCGTCCCTTCGTCTCGTTTATCTCCTGTCTTTCTGCTCTCTATGAAGGGCGATTGCGTCTCAATCCACTGCTGTGGCACGACCTTAACTCTTCCAGATGTCTGGCAGTTTTCACCAAGGATTCCCATACGGCTTATGACCTCCAACGGCAAGGTTTAACTAAAGCTCAGTTAGCTGGCATTCCGGCTTTAGATTGGCTCGTCCCTACTGGCAAAGACTTGCACCTGAAACCGGACGAGAGAGCGATCGCAATCTTACCAGGATCGCGGATGCCTGAAGCCGCGCGAAATTTTTGTTTGCAGTTGCAACTAGTGGTAGAAATCGCCAAGGTGATGCCTGAGTCAGGATTACAATTTCGTGCAGCCTTGATACCGAGTTTGATGGAGCGACTAGACGACATTGCTAAAAGTCAAGGTTGGCCGCTGACTCAAGGCATACTCACTTATTCTCCTCCAGGAAATTCTCCTGACGAATCACCGATTGTGGAAGTGAGATGTTATGCAGATGCCTTCAGTGACATCCTATGTTACTCTACTCTCGTGATTGGTATGGCAGGGTTGGCAGTGGAGCAAGCTGTAGCGATCGGGAAACCTATTATCCAGATTCCCGGAGAGGGCCCTCAATTTACCTATCAATTTGCAGAAGCGCAAACGCGGCTGTTGGGCATTTCTGCCCAAACCATCGGCACTAAGCCAGCAACCCCTGAGATTCTCAAGCAAGCAGCTAAACGAGTAGTTGAAACTTTACAAGATTCAGATTACCTCGCTAAGTGCAAAGAAAATGGCCCTGAGCGATTTGGTCCACCCGGCGCATCTGAGAGAATTGCCCGCTTTCTACTAAACTCTTTAGGAGAAACTGAGTAGAAATTGCGTCAGAATTCAGGAGTCGGCACGGTTGGGCAACATGGTGTGGTAGGCTAACGCCGTAACGCACTTCAATTCTGACTCCTGACTCCTGATTCCTGACTCCTGATTCCTGATTCCTGAATTCTTACTTACCTATGAAAGTCCGCTCTAGTTACTGGCAACTCTTGCCTTATCTTTGGCCCCAATGGCCGCTGTTAATTCGGGGATTGGCTTGTATTCTAGGATTTGTGTTATTCACCCTAGCAGTACCCTATTTAGCAGGTCAGGTCGCTTTTTTTCTTGGCCAGGGAAATGTTAACCAGATTGCCTACTGGCTCGGACTAGCCACTTTGGTATTTTTTGTTCGAGGGCTTTGTCAATACGGGCAGAATGTCTTTATGATCGCTGCTACTCTGAACATGGTTTTAAACTTGCGTAAGCGCGTTTATGCTCACCTGCACAAACTTGGATTAGATTACTTTGAAACCACACAGACAGGAGACTTGACTTATCGCCTAACTGAAGATATCGATCGCGTCGGCGAGATTGTAGACAAGTTATCCCATCAGTTTCTTTCCAATTCGTTGCAGTTAATTGCGATTCCCATTTACATGCTCTACCTGAATTGGCCGCTCACTCTTGCGGGTTTGATTTTGGCTCCTTTAATGGCTTGGTTGATCGGGCAATTTGGTCAGCGATTACTCGTGCTATCTCGCCAGAGCCAAAATCAGGTTTCCAATTTGTCGGCGATGCTAACTGAAGTATTTAGCGGGATTCGCGTCGTTCAAGCTTTTGCAGCCCAAGAATATGAAGTGAAGCGATTCAATAAAGAAGCAGAAATCAATCGCCAAGCTAAGTATCGCGCTCTACAACTCAAATCCATTCAGTTTCCCGTTGTCGGTTTTTTGGAAGCAGTTAGCATTATACTGCTGTTTTTATTAGGAGGATGGCAGATTTCTCAGGGGCAACTGACCACTCAAGGGTTTATCAGTTTCTTAGCTGCTGTGGCTTTACTGATTCAGCCAATTGACATGCTGATTAGCAATTACAACGAGTACAAACAGACCGAAGCTTCTGTTGAACGTATCTTTGAACTGATGGCGAAGGAACCTAGTATCAGCGAAAAATCGAATGCTCAGGCAATGCCACGAGTTATGGGCAAGGTAGAGTATCGTCATGTTGATTTCGCCTACAATCCCGATCAGCCAGTTCTTAAGGATCTCTGCTTGAACGCTTCTCCTGGTGATGTCATTGCCTTGGTTGGTTCTTCTGGAGCAGGCAAATCGACGTTAATCAACCTTTTACTTCGCTTTTATGACCCTCAGAGGGGTCAAATTCTGGTCGATGATCTTGATATCCGTGATGTCACACTCACCAGCTTGCGCCATCAAATTGGCATTGTTCCCCAAGATGTTACTCTTTTTTCGGGAACGATCGCTGAAAATATCGGTTACGGTCAAGAAGAATTAGATTTAGCAGCGATTCAAGAAGCAGCAAAGATTGCCAACGCTCACTCCTTTATCACCCAGTTTACCCAGGGTTATCAGACTTGGGTGGGAGAGCGGGGAGTTAACCTATCGGGAGGACAACGCCAAAGATTAGCGATCGCCAGAGCAGTTGCCAACGATCCTCGAATTCTCATCCTCGATGAAGCCACCTCTGCCCTCGATTCTGAATCAGAAGCACTAGTTCAAGAAGCGCTAGAACGAGTGATGCAAAATCGTACCGTGTTTATTATCGCCCATCGCTTGAGCAGCGTTCGGCGGGCTGACTGCATTCTCGTAATCGAACAAGGAGAGGTGGTTGAAGCTGGTACTCACACCTCCCTGTTGTCTCAAGAAGGACGGTATGCTCGTTTTTACGCCCAACAGTTCTACTCTACAGATGAGTAGGGCTTTTATCAAATCAACACCCCAGCAATACAAGCGGTGATAAAACCCGCTAACAATCCGCCAATCATTGACCTTACACCCATGCGAGCTAAGTCATGTTGTCGATTAGGTGCTATCCCCGCAATGCCGCCAATGGTAATGCCAATTGAACCGATATTTGCAAAATTACATAATGCGTAAGTTGTAATAATTACTGCGCGTTGAGAGATTTTGCCACTTTCAATTAATGCTTTTAAATCCAAAAAAGCAATAAACTCATTCAAAATTGTTTTTGTACCCAATAAAGCCCCAACTTGCCGACAATCAGCCCAAGGTACACCCATCAGCCACGCTACGGGAGCCATGAGAAAAGACAAAATCCACTGTAATGAGAGTTGCTGTAAGCCCACAAATGCCCCTAACCATCCTAAAAGTGCATTCAGGGCAGCTAATAATCCTAAAAAGGCAATAATCATTACCCCAACATTAACTGCTAGCTTCACGCCGTCAATTGCTCCGGTAGTAGCAGCATCAATTACATTTACATAATTGGTTTCTATATATGCTTTTGCTTTGCCAGCCGTCTCTGATACTTCGGTTTCTGGGTAAAGTAATTTTGATACCACCAACGATGTGGGAGCAGTCATAAAGAAAGCAGCAATTAGGTGTTCTGCCGGGATGCCAAAGGAAAGATATGCTCCTAGTACTCCAGCCGCAATTGTGGCAAAACCACCCGTCATCACGGCATGGAGTTCCGATTGCGTCATATTCGCTATGTAAGGTTTAACCATCAGCGCCGCTTCTGTTGGCCCCAAAAAGATATTACCTGCACAGGATAAAGATTCAGAACCCGATGTTTTCATCGTCTTCATCATTACCCACGCCATCACGTTTACGACTCGCTGTAAAATGCCGTAGTAATACAACACACTGATGAAAGCAGAGAAAAAGATAATTGTTGGCAGCACTTGGAAAGCAAAGAAATGATCCTTAAAATTTTCTCCAAAGACAAATTTTGCACCAACATCAGAAAATGCTAAAAATTGGCTGACAATATCTCCCAGAGATTTAAACACATTTAAACCCCAAGGAGTTTTAATAATCACTAATGCAAACACAAATTCTAATCCCAAACCCCACACCACTATTCGCCAACGCACCGCACGGCGATTAACAGAAAAAGCGTAGGATATACTAATAAAAACTAAAATTCCCAACGCAGAGATGGCGCGTTCCATGTTTACTCCTGAAAAAGTATTGTTAAGGCACTTAGTCACAGAGCATACACAAAATCTGCCTTTTTTTGTGGTTTTGTAGTCAATTACTAGAGTTTTGATGCTGTAAATAAGAATTTAGCGATCGCCCGGCAAATTATTCTAGAAAAATATGGCGGCACTCTAGAAGTTAATTCTGTACAGGGAGAAGGTACAGAATTTGCGATTCAAATTACGATTTAAAATTACCCCTCTTGGCTGAGTTCTGGTGACTGCGCCAGCGCCACAATCAGTGAAATGTCATACCAATTTGAAAAATGATTGCGACAGATGGAAAACTGAAACACTTATCCAATCGATGTTTCACAATCCAAAATCTAAAATCTAAAATCTAAAATGGTATCAGTTTGGTTATCTGTGCCAGTTATCCCACCATAACCAGACTCAATCCCAAAATTGCGATCGCAAACACCAATGATTTGCCAGGTATAGCGTGCAACAGTAACTATAGGTTCATCTTGGCATAGAGCTACTTCCTTTGACATTCAGCCTCTGCGCGATATTCTAGCAAACACAGCAATCAGCAGCTATCTAAGCAGCTATCTAAATATACAGACTCACCCAAAGAAACGCTCATAATTGTCATGGCTACCGATCCAAAACCATGTCACTGTGTCTCCTTCCAAAACTCCAAGTGCCCGATAGCCTCGCGTTACCCTCACTGACCAAATCCCCTCCTGACTGTTGATGCACTTGAAATGTAAAGAGGGGTGAAATGGATTTCTCTGCCCACAGCCAATATGCTTTCCTGGCACTTTGCCTAATTTCGCTGCTCAACTGTCGATACTCAGACCAAAACGAAGGAAGTACTGCTGACTTCATAGCTGGTCGTAGTTCATTGCAGTGCCTTGTCCCTCTGCAATTTCTTGTTTGGCAAGTTTTGCAGCAGCAATAAGTTTTGATTGTGTTTTCTGGAACGATTCATTCCATCTGATTTCATCTTGCAGATCATCAATGTACTCTCGCAGATGCTCTGCAATTCGATCTTGTACCTCAATGGGTAAAGACTCCATCATTTTGATCACGGTGGTAATTGCTGCTGACGACATGGTGAATTTCTCTCATACAACGCTTTGCTCTCATCCAGAATAAGAAGAAATGTTAATTTACTTTTTAGCCCTTAAAAGCTTGCTCTCACACTACTCTTGAAAAAACCCTCATACAACCAATTTGTATTATTTCCGACATACCGCTTCATTTTGCTTTTCACTTTTGAGGAGAGAATAATGACTATAGAAAAGATTGATGTTTGCTCGACAAGGTCAAAATACTCTCTTAATCAATAACTTAGTAGGCTAGCATGAAGTTAAGCGGAGGCAAGCAACCTTGACACAGAGAGCTTGGTTCGTCTGCTCCAACATTGTGTTAAGTGTCGGAAACTCGCATATCTAGCTGAACCTGGGTATCATCTCTAGCGATTTTGCTTGGGTGAAAGCTCTCTCTATCTGAAGCGGGCAGGGCTTTGTATGTTTGTAGCACTACATCAATAGGCACAGTGGATATAATACTTAGCCCAGCAACAGGTGATTTCACAGCACTGATCTTTCCTTTTAAAAGTCGTAATGCAACACTAGGCAGATTTGGTGTAACAAGTAGCAACGGATCTGGATTTTCCCATCTGATTCGCGTAGTACCTTGCTTCTTCGCTTTACTTGAGGAGTTATCCAACAACTGAACGTAGATCCCCGATGAGTCAACAGATTCAAATTCAGTACGCATCTTTTTCATCGCTTCAGCTAAACTATGAGCTAGTTTTTGGTCACTATTTGTCGCAGCCATATAAAAGGGATATGTCCAAGGAATTCCATATTTTAGTAAATCGATCTGCTTATTATGCTTCTGCTCAACTAGTTTTCTTATAAATTTAGGAATGACTAAAGAACAAGCCCATTCTAAAGAATCAACATTCGACAAAGATGGTAATGATTTACTGGGGGGATAAAGTTCATCAGTAATTTGGGAGTAAAGACAATAGAGAGGAAACAAGCGGTAATGACGTGCAAAATTTAGCAGCAGGCGACGTTGCTCACCTGAACGATAGTTAAGAAAACGACAAGTCGAAGTAGCTGGATTAACAACTTTTGCTTGAACTAATAAGGATAACCAAGCACCAGGCTCACCTATGCACCATAACCAGTCAGCACCACTTTGTGATCCTTCTTCTCTACGACTGAATTTCTTAGTCAGGATAAAATCGCTGTGCTTTCGCGCAATTGTTACCAAGTTTATATCAGTGATACTTTCTTCAAGGATGCCTAAACGAGATGACAGACTATCTTTAATAATGTTGTTTGTCCAAAGTGTACATTCTTGAAATGTTGCATATAAATCACTAAGTGATAATTTCATGCTCACTCCGCATGATGTCTTAAGCTTAACAAGTTGTTATTATTTTATAGTGTCTCTTGTGTCTACTTGTATTTTACAACCCCATAACCGTGCGATAATGAGCCTCGATTTGTGCGACAGTTTCAGATTTACGCTTTGTCTCCCATTGACTGCGATTAAATAATTCTTGTCGCAATTCATCAACGTTAATTGTGGTAATTTTGCCATTAGCAACAATTTGCTTACCATTAACCCAAGCACTATCGACAACATTAGTAGGACGCCCTGAAACTAGCAAACCAATAGGATCTGTACGAGGTAATAATGATAAATTTGTGAGGTCATAAAGTACCAAATCGGCTTGTTTACCTACAGTTAAAGAACCGAGTTTATCTGCTATATTCAGACCTTTTGCGCCTCCCAAAGATGCCATTTCCACTGCTTGTCTGGGCGTAATCCAGTGTTGATAATCTGAGTCTGTAACGTTGTGCAAGATAGAACCCATTTTGATGGCTTCTAGCAAATCTTGAGAGTCATTACTAGAAGCACCATCACAACCAAAAGTTACATTTACTCCAGCTTGGCGATATTTTAAAATTGGGGCGATGCCACTACCTAAACGCAGATTACTTAAGGGATTATGGACGACTGTAGATTGAGTTTCGGCGAGGATGGCGATATCAGCATCATTTAACCAAACGCAATGAGCAAGTGTTGTACGATCGCTCAAATATCCGATTCTTTTCAAATGTTCTACAGCAGTACAACCATACTTTTGTTGGGCGAGCTTTTCCTGTGCCCTGGTTTCCAGTAAATGGGAGTGACGACAAAGATTGTAGCGATCGCTTAACTCAGTACACCCTTCAAATAAAGCATCAGTACACAATTGAATCCCTGTTGGTGCAACTAAAATATTTATACCCTCATTTGGGCGATGAAATTGTCTTACCGCCTCTTCGATGATTTCCAATGTTGCCGCAGTTGAGCGAAAATAAGGCTGATGAGTTTGGGCTGATTCCCCGGATGGCATACCTGCGGTAAGGGATTCATCTTGAATTAAGGGGGCGATAAAGGCGCGAATTCCCACTTCTCTGTAAGCACGAGTGGCAATGGCGATCGTTTCTAACTCAAGTCCGGGAATTAACACCAGGTGATCTACTACACTCGTCCCGCCGGAAAGTAAGGTTTCTACCGCCGTTCCCAAGGCGCTGAGATAAACCTGTTCGGGATCGAGGGGGGCAAAATCATAGAGTTCCGCTAACCATAATTCTAAAGGGAAAACTGACATGATCCCGCGTTGCCACATCTCTGATGAGTGGGTGTGGGCGTTGAAAAAGCCAGGTAGCAGTAGTTTATTTTTGCCATCTATGGCAGTGCCAATTACTTGTAGATTGGGGGCAATGGCTACAATCGCACCATCTACAATCTGTACATCTACCGTTGCATAATCATCACTGACGGCAATCAAAACATTCTGAATGGTGAAATTTTCCATATTTAACCTTGATTAAGTAATCGTATTTTTAACCGAATTTCAAGTTACAAAATAGAAACTGGTGTTGGGTATTGCAATTTTATGAATTTACCATTACGGACATTGGGAGTTCCACCAAATGCGTGGACAGTGAACGATGCGATCGCAGATATCACTCGTCCTCAAAAGCCCCCACAACCCGTTATCTTATCAACAGAAACTAAAACCCTGCGCCTAGACTTGGCAAAAGCTGCTATCCTCGTCATTGATATGCAAAACGACTTCTGTCACCCTGATGGTTGGTTAGCGCATATCGGCGTGGACGTAACTCCAGCGCGTCAGCCTATTGAACCTTTAAACAACTTACTTCCAGAACTGCGTGAGGTTGGTGTTCCAGTCATTTGGATAAATTGGGGGAATCGTCCCGACTTGCTCAATATTAGTGCTAGTTCGCGTCACGTTTATAATCCCACAGGGGAAGGTGTGGGATTGGGCGATCCACTGCCAAGCAATGGTGCTAGAGTACTCATGGCAGGTAGTTGGGCTGCGGCAGTAGTAGACGAGCTAGAAAAAATTCCCGAAGATATTTGTGTGGACAAATACCGTATGAGTGCGTTCTGGGATACACCCTTAGATAGTATCTTGCGGAATTTGGGAAAGACAACATTATTTTTTGCTGGTGTTAATGCCGATCAATGTGTACTAACCACATTATGTGATGCCAACTTCTTAGGATATGACTGCGTATTAGTTAAAGATTGCACCGCTACCACTTCTCCTGAATATTGTTGGCTGGCGACATTGTATAATGTCAAGCAATGCTTCGGTTTTGTCACTGACTCGCAAGGAATTTTAACAGCGCTGCAAAATGGTGAGGAGTGAATCAATTTTGGATTTTGGACTTTAGATTTTAGATTGATCCCATGCATTAATGCTCTTTCTTAGATCAAGAATTTTAGATTTTAGATTTGTTCTCGCGTTTAAATTTCCTTGCTTTCAGACTTTTTTAAATTTTGGACTTTCCTGCGGAACGCTACGCGTAGCTTGCTTCCCCGGAGGGTTACGGTGTGAGCGTTTAATCCAAAATCTAAAATTTAAAATCTAAAATTTTGTGATTCAGGACTCGGATTTTAGGAATTTTCATACCCATCGATAACTTCAGAGGGGATAAATAAATGTACGCTACTCGTTGTGTAATTCCGGTTATCAAATCTAGCAAAGATTACCAAGTATATCGCATCAGTCCCGACGCCTCGAATCGATTAGCCATTATCTTCGATTCAACAAATGCTAATACTTCTTTGACTTGCTGCATAGAAATTTTTGATGTTAGTGGACAAACACCCCCAAATCGCCATCAGTGGGCGGTGGAAATGTTTTTCGTCCTCAAAGGGGAAGCGATCGCTATATGTGACGGCAAGAGTGCCACGATCAAAGCTGGAGATAGTTTATTAGTGCCTCCCACTGGTACTCATTTGATTAAAAATACTGGTTCTACTCGCTTGTACACGTTGACTGTGATGATTCCCAATGAAGACTTTTCGGAATTGATTCGCAGTGGGATTCCGGCGGAGTTAGATGAAGAAGATATGGCAGTAATAGGGAGATTTGATGCTTTGATGCCTTGTTAAATTGAAGGAGGCAGGGGGCAGGGGGCAGGATGAGTAAATAATCATCCAGAGATTCGTTCTTCGTTCCCATGAATGGTATGGGGACGAGAGAATATTATGAATTACCAATAATTTGTTTAACAACGCCAACAAAGCATTCCATGTCGGCTTGGGTAATGGCTCCCATTGTTGATACTCTGAAGATTGATTGAGCTAAATTTCCCTGTCCAGAATAAATTATATAATCTCGTGCTTTCAGTTGGTCGTGAAATTCTTCATAGCTGAAACCGTCTGGCAAGTGGTAGGCATTCAAGACAACGGATGAACTGCCAAGAGGAAGTAGGGGTTTAATTCCGATTGAGGCTAACCCTTCTCTGACTAAGCTGGCAAGTTGGTTGTAATGGCTGTGTCTGGCACGCCAACCTCCTGCTTCTGCCATTTCTTGCAAAGCTTCTGTTAAGGCATAAAATGTCTGTACTGATTGCGTAAAAGGTGTGCCGCCTCGTTCTTGTTGCTGGTAATAGGTTGCTAAATCTAAATATAAGGTGCGGGGGATGGTGTCTACTGACGGCAGTGCATTCCGTTGCAGGATAACAAAAGACGTTCCGGGAACGCCATGCAGACATTTATTGGCTGTTGCAGCGCAAGCGGTGATTCCCCAATCTGCAAAATTTAATTCTTCAGCACCAAAACTGCTGACTGCATCTACTAATAGTTTGATGCGGCGTTCTTGGCAAATTGGGGCAAGTTCCGCTAAATTATTTAGCCGACCAGTAGTAGTTTCGTGATGGACGACAGCAAGGTGGGTGATGTCAGTGTTTTCATCCAGGAGTTTGACTAAACCGTTGATATCTATTTCGCCATCCCAAGGATGGGAAAGTGTAATGTAATCAATGCCGTGGATTTTGGCAATTTTGGATAGTCGTTCGCCATATACACCGTTTTCAATTACTAGTAATTTACCGTTTGTGGGTACTAGACTGCTGATCATCGCTTCCATCGCTGCGGTTCCAGAACCAGTGAGAAGAACTGCTGCCCAGCCGCTCCCAAGACCATAAACTTGAAGTAATTGTTCGCGGATTCTACTTTGAAGTTGGGAAAATTCCACCTCACGGTGACACAAATCAGGACGCAACAGGGCGTTTCTGACGCGATCGCTCAAATTGACGGGGCCGGGATTTAGTAAAATCATTACCAAAGTTAGGAGTTAGGAGTTAGGAGTTGCCAGTTAGAACCAATATGGTTCATAAAGCGTTGTAAAACTGCTTCCGGGGTGAGGTTGGGTCTGGGTAGCTTTTCTAAAGTTCCGGGACGGATTTTTAAATGAGCGAATTTAGGTCTGGTGTTAGCATCTGCGGTAAATAAGGCATCTAAAAGGGCGGGGTCATCTCCGGCTAATGTGACACCGTAACCGCACGCTTCGGCAATTTTGGCAAAGGAAATACCCGCCGAAACGGTGGCTTGTGCGCCTGTGGAATCGTGGACTTCATTATCTAAAAGAATATGGGTCAAGTTAGCACCGCCATAAGTACCGATGGTAGCAAAATTACCCATTCGCATTAATGCTGCCCCATCGCCATCAATTACTACTACCTTGAGGTCTGGACGTGCTAAGGATAATCCCAATCCCATTGAGGAAGCGCAGCCCATCGAGCCGACCATATAAAGATGATTGGCGCTGTCTTTACTAGCAAAGAGTTCGCGTCCCGTGTATCCGGTGGTGGCAATTACTACAGTGTTTTCTGGATCGGTAAGTTCCACAATCCGAGCTAATGCTTCGCTGCGAGAAATGCGTTGTTCTTTGTTATCTCGAAAAAAGCTTTGCTGAATATGAGCGCTACTACTATTTTCTCGTTCGGGGATAGAAGAACGAGTGAGGGCATGGGGGGCGATCGCTCCTTTACGCATAATTAAAGCATAAGGACAGCGTTCTTGTTGCATATAGGCTGTGGCTCTTTGCAGAACGGGTTCTATTTGTGCTGCATCTGTGGGAAAAAATTCCCAAGGTATAGTCATTGTTTGCAGCAATTTCTCTGTGATTTGTCCCATTAATTGATGTTGCGGTTCATCTTGCAACACGCGATCGCCTCGCAGGGTACAAATCAGCAGCAATGGAATCCGAAAAATATAAGTGAGGGAGGTTAGGGGGTTAACAGCATTCCCCAAACCAGAGTTTTGCATCATCACCACAGCAGGTTTACCAGCAATTGCTGCTCCAGCTGCGATCGCTACAGCATCTCCCTCATTGGCTGCGGAGATATATTTAAGTTGAACGTCATTGATGACGTAGTTAATAAAAGGCGTGAGAAAAGAACAAGGTACGCCAGTGTACCACCCAAAGCCAAGATTACGCGCAGCTTCTACAAATTCTTCTGCCTTGATCATATTAAGAGATGGGGGGTGGAAAGTAAGGAGTAGCAAGTGAGGAAGGGGGATTGGGGACTGGAGAGTTGATAGGAAAGATCATTACTTCGACCTCAGAACTCAAAACTTCAACCTCCGAACTCGGAACTTCGACCTCAGAACTCGGAACTTTGACCTCAGAACTCGGAACTTTGACCTCAGAACTCGGAACTTTGACCTCAGAACTCGGAACTTCGACCTCAGAACTCGGAACTTCGACCTCAGAACTCAAAACTTCGACCTCAGAACTCAAAACTTCGACCTCAGAACTCGGAACTTCAACCTCAGAACTCGGAACTTCAACCTCACAATTCCCCATGCCCAATACCCAATGCCCCACTCCTATTGTTTTAATTGAAAAGCAAGGTCAAGATCATCTAAAGAATTAACATCTAACCAGTTACCGCGAATATAAAGCACCTTGATCGGTTTGCCTTGCTCGATTAAATAATTGCATAATTCCGGTAAACCCAGACTGTTAAATTCCGGTCGTTTTTGCAATTCATTGAGTGCTTCACTAACCCATTGTCTCCCTTGACTCCGTAAGCGCAACATCCCAATCCAGCGGCCGCTAGACTTTCCTAATTGCGTTTGTGTGGTTTTAGAAATATCCAAGAGGTTAACATCCTGTCCAAAGAGAGAAAGATCATCTGGAATTGAGCAATAGGCGTAGTCAGGTGAACCGCTAACAGACTTGCTGTTCGCTACAGAATCAACCACAGCCACAATTTCTCCGGGACATTCTAATAAATCCCGCAGGATGTAGCTTCTAAATAGTAAATCGCCATAAAGCACCAGCATCTCATCGCCAAAGCTAGCTTGAGCTACGGCTAAGGATGCTAATTCTCCCGTTGTTTCATAATCTGGGTTGCGGATGACTTTAGTCCCCGGAACATTGATGGTTTCTGCTTTGTAACCGGCGACAACGGTAATATCATTGATGGCAAGTTTCTTGAATTTATCCACCAAAAGCCTGAGTAGAGGTTTACCGCCAAGGGGTAACATCACTTTTGGCTTATCTTGCGTCAATCCGGCTAATTCTTGGCCTCTGCTAGCAGCCAAAACGATCGCTTGGGTATTTTGTCGTCCGTTGTTAAAGTAGCGTTTTTCAGCTTCTTGGAGTTCATCAGCCCCTTGTAGCCGGAAAATTTCTTTTACAGGCGCGATATCATCTTCAATGTTGATTAAAGTTTCGCTGGCTTTCACTTCGCGGGCGATCGCTTGCATACTAGCAACAGCAGATCGAATCAGATGGTTTGCCCAGATGACCAAATTAACTTCAGCTTTGCGAAAAACATCGGTAGGCGTGCTGTAATACTTAGTTGGTATAAACACTAACGGCGAACGACCCGCCCATTCTTTAGCAAAGGCTAGCACTTGATCGGGGCGCGATGATTTACTGTGAATCAAGATCGCGGTTGCTCCGGCGGCGTGGTAAGCTTCAGCTCGGCGCAATGCCTCCGAAAGATCCCAGCCGGCGATCAAAGCTTCGAGTCGGGCGACGATGCAAAAATCTGGATCTGTCTGACTATCCTTACCCGCCTTAATTTTGCCGCAGAATTCATCAATATCAGCTAAAGCTTGGCGACTCCCGTTGATAAAGCTGTTGGTTTTGGGAAAAAGCTTATCTTCAATACAGACTCCAGCAATACCTCGCTGTTCTAACTTTTTGACCAAGCGACGCATATTATTAAAGTTGCCATAACCAGTATCCCCGTCTAATAAAATCGGGATGCTGGTGACATCAGACATGAACTCTAGCATTTCTACAACTTGAGTCCAACTGGCTTCATTATTATCTCGAACGCCATATTGAGCTGAAAGAGCTAATCCACTCGCCCAAATTCCTTTAAATCCCGCCTCTTCCACAATCCGGGCGCTGATCCCATTGTGAGCTTCCATGATGAAGTCGAGTTGAGGCGATTCTAGTAATAACCGCAATTGGGCACATTTATTTAATTTTGCAGAGGTATCATTGGGTGCAAATATTTGATGCATTTATTCTGCTTTTTTCAACCTACCTATATAAATAATATTGCGGTTCTCAATTGCATAGAATACAGACCTAACCCTAACCCTCTCCTCAGAGGCTACGGTGTACACACAAGTCTGAAATAACTGATTAACCAGGGTTTTACCCCACCCTAACCCTCCCCGTATGTATTGGGGAGGGAACTAGATTTTCTTGTTTCCCCCCAAAACATCGGGGGGATTAAGGGGGGTAATTCGACTTCTGTGTACACGGTAGCCTTTTAGGAGAGAGGTCAAACTGTAATGTATCCAAACCAAAACCACTATAAATAAAGATATTTTCAGACATTTTCTGCGACTTCTATCTGAGGTAAAATCTCATTTTGGGCACGTTGAATATCCTGGGGAAAATCGATTTCGAGCCAAGGTAATCCAGTGATGTCTTCGTAGCCAAATGTTTCTGGAGTTTCTAATAATAGATCCCGAATTACTTCTTCATAAGGTTCATTATCGCGTCCGTCTGCAACATATTGTTCTGTGCAAGTAGCAAGACGGTGAGCAACAGCACTTTCAAAACGAAAGAATCCCACTGACTCACCAGCAAAATCATAAGCTAAACCAGGAGCTACTTGTTTACGAAACTCCACTAGATAATTATCTCTAACACAAAGCTTCACGGGTTCATCTCCCGGTTCAAAATCCCGATCTAGTAAAAAGCTGTTGGGGATATTTGTCTTTACCAGTCGTTCGATGATGCGGCGATCGCACAATACATCTGCATCCATTAATAATATGTCATCGCCAGCAACTAAATGCTGACGTACAGTCCAAAGACTAATGACACTGCCTTTAGTATAATTAGGATTATAAATTGTACTGACCCAACTTTCGGCTCCTAATGCTTTGATTTCATCCTGAATTCTTTCTGCTTGATAACCCACAGCAATCACTACTTCATCAATTTGGTAATGACGGAGATAGTTAAAATGGCGCTCTAATAGAGATTTGCCGTTAAATTTCAGTAAGCATTTGGGTTGGATTTGCCCGTCTTTACCTAAGCGTCGTCCAACGCCAGCAGCTAAGATAATTGCCTTCATTGTCAAGTCACCAACAGTAGCTTAGACACCAGTAAATCTGGAAGTTTTCCCAGTATTTTATAATGACTGTATTTTGCTCAATTCAACGTATATTAACTAATTCTTAACATGGAAGAAACAGTAACTCTGTATCGCCCTACTGGGCCAAAAGAGCTAGAACTGGTTAAACAAAGCGACTACACCAAATGGCCGCCGAGACTACCTGAACAGCCAATTTTTTACCCGGTTACAAACGAGCAGTATGCCAAGGAAATTGCAACTAAATGGAATATTAGGGACAGTGGCGTAGGTTACGTTACACGGTTTGAGGTCAAGAAAGTTTTCATGGATAAGTATGAAGTTCATCAAGTTGGGGCTTCATATCATAGAGAATGGTGGATTCCAGCCGAAGAACTGGAAGAGTTAAACAGCAACATTGTGGGTAAAATCGAGGTAATTGGAGAATATAGGTAGAAGGCTGAAGGCAGGTACTAGTTACCTTAACTGCGAAACACCTGGCGAAAACCAAAATAGGCGATCGCGTCTTTCATATTTGAGACAAAACGTTTTAGCATACCCATGCGGGTGTCGGTGACGTATTCCAAAGTCAAGACAATGCGCTGTTCGTTGTCGCCCAAAGGAGTAACTCTGTGGTAAAGTTTGTCACCATTGAATAAGACTAGAGTACCAGGAGTTAAAGAGAGCGATCGCGTTTGTGTCTCCCGTTCTGGAATATCTTTGTAGAGTTGATATTCCAACTTACTGGATGAATTATCAACCAAACCAAGCAACACTGTATAGCGTTTGCCGTGATAATAAGAGGTATCGTAATGATACTGGATATGGTCTCCAGGCTCAGTGTAATAGTACAGCGCGTAAGTATGGGGATCTGAATCAGGACAGGCAAGGAGTTTTTCTGCCGTGATTTGGTTGAGAAACTTGAAAAAGGCACTGAGTTGATAAAACTCTCCGAAAATCGGAGCAAGGCTATCTAAGCTGTAGCGGCTGATACTACCACCCTTTTTATGATTGGGAATATAGTTGCGGTTAATAGCAGGTTGCAAAGATGGCAATAGCGCCAAGAATTGCTCAATGATGGAGTTAGGGAGAAAGTTCTCAAGCACCAACAATTCATTCTGGGCTTGAAACTCAGCTTGAAGTTTCTGGTAATTAACAACCGCTATAGCTTTATCAATTTCAGTTTGAAGCTCCATTGATAATTTGATCCTAATATCAGGATTGCAAAAATAAACATACCATTCAATCAGCTAAAAAGCCTGTTTTTTTAGCTTTCTTCCCAATGCCCCGTTATATTAGTTTGATTCCGGCTGCGGGAGTGTCCAAAATTGCCAAATTACCCATATAGCAAAGGTTGGCGCACCAATTGTCGCTGCCATTAATAACGGCTCTAGTCCATTCAGCAAGGGAACGATGGGAAACAAATACAGTACGTCTTCAATGTCAAAGCCGGCGAAATTTGGCTGACGGCTGGCTTGTTTACCTAAACGTTGTTCCATTTGGTTTCGCAAGTGAAAGATGCAAGCAACAGACACACCAGATACTATCCCCATCACCAACGCCCACCAACCAAGTTTTCCCTCCCTAAGACCATATCCAATACACACAAACAATAGAATATGGATGATGGCGTCACTAACAAGGTCATATTGATGTCCCCATTTGCTGCTTTTCCCACTCAAACGAGCTAATTCACCGTCCGTATGATCGAGAAAGTTAGATAAAGCAAATAGCCATGCCCCAATGTTAACCCAAATAGCATCACCAACTGCAAGGGCGGCAGCCGCCACTAACCCTGTCACAAGTCGTACTGTGGTGAGATGATTAGGATTTACCCAACTGTCTTTTAGAGGTCGAATTAGCCAGCAAGCAAGTTGAGCATCCCAAGGCTTTGTGTTCATAGATGAACTTGGATTTAATGTGGTCTTTGAATATCTCTAACACTGCAAATTACCACATCCATCTAAAGTTATAGATTTTTATTGATGAACTTTCTCGTTTTGAACGCTAGATTGGTCAGCGAATGCTTTGAACTCGACAGCATCATGACTACAGAAGAGGCGCACGCCCTTGTTGCGATCGCTTGATAATACGCGTAGCCGATCTTGATTGAGCAATCGAGCCTGGCGATCCACTTCCATCATCCATTGGTAGGCGCGTAAACCTGGCGTGCAGCGTCTTTTGGCTGAGTCCATTTCGTGCCGATAAAAGTAGGCATCACCTGCATGTAGAAGCCAACCCTCTGGTGTATCAATGGCGATACCAGCATGACCCCGCGTGTGACCAGCAAGGGGGATGAGGAGAATTTCTGGCGGTAGTCCGTCGAGATTACGCACTGCTTCAAAACCGAACCAAGGTTCACCTCCCGCCGAATAGTACTTCCAGTGCTTAACCTCGTCCCACTGTTCTGGACGATAGCGGCGTCTAGCGATGAAGCCATGCCGATCCTGGGCGGTTTCTATCTCGGTCTGCATTACGTGTACGGTTGCTTCTGGGAAATCCTCTAGACCACCGGCATGATCGAAATCGAGGTGGGTAAGCACAATATGACGCACATCTTGCGCGGAAAAACCCAGTCGCTCAATTTGATCGAGTGCCGTATATTTTTTATCAAACTGGATGCCATTGAAATGAATGAAGAACGGACTGAGGCGGGAGTAAGGCGACTTGATATCGCGCAGCCCGAAGCCAGTATCAATGAGAACAAGTCCCTGTTCTGTCTCGATCAGCAGACAGTGGCAGACAAGATGAGCTTTCGGGCCGCGACTGAAGCCATCGAAGAGGGCGCCACCAATCGGGCACATGCAGCCGCAATTGAGATGATGAATTTGCATGAATCCTCCGTTACGACTTTGACTGTCAAAGTGAGTAGGGGCGCACAGCTGGCGCCCCTACAGATGTGCAAATAATTTGGGATAATTTATTTTTTGGAAGTCCGTTATCCCAGGCAATCGCACCCCGCTTAAAATGAGTGCTAACTGAGCATATTCGCTTGATTAGGTAGCAAATTAGTTATTGCCTGACCCCGGCTCACTGAGCTTGCGGTGCTGTTCAGCACTGACTGTATCAGGTAAAACCTTACTAACATTCGCCAGAAGCTTCGTTTTGAGCGAACCGGCGATGATGTGATCCTTACCTGCCATCAAGGCTTCAAAACCCTGCTTCGCGACCTCAGCCGGGTCGTCCTTTTGATCTGCACCAACTTTTGTGTCGTCCATACCTGCACGGTGGAAGAAGTTGGTATCAGTCGGGCCAGGCATGAGCGCGGTAACGGTAACACCTGTGTCCTTCAATTCGTTGCGTAGTCCCTCCGAAAAGGAATGCACAAACGCCTTGGAGGCGGCGTAGACTGTCTCAAACGGGCCGGGCATCAGGGCGGCAATTGACGACGTGAAAAGGATTCGACCTTTGCCCAGCTCAACCATATCCTTTACCACTCGTTTGGCAAGATGTACAGAGGATACAACGTTCAGATTGATCAGATTGAGTTCGTCCTTCAGGTCGGTTTCACGGGCGAAATCACCGCCGACACCAACACCTGCGTTGATAGCGATCGCATCTACTGGTCGCCCAGTTGCCTTAATCTGGTTGTAGAGAGTCTCAACACCGTCATAGCTAGCCAGATCAGCCTGCACCGTCTCAACTTTAGCACCCAGCCCCTCGAAGGCAATAGCCGCTTCGTCAATACTTGCTCCGGTGGCTGTAACTAGCAGATCAAAGCCGTTTTTGGCAAACTGTTTTGCGAGTTCATAACCGATGCCATTGGAGGCACCTGTCACGACAGCCAGGGGTCGGGTCAATGAACTGTTCATAACCATCTAAAACTTCCTATGTAACTGCTACCACACTCGCTTGCTATGGTTTTCTCGCTACCAAATAATTGCATGGACTGTGGGCTTTCAACCCTTACAATGTTAGGCAGGTAGCATTATGATTGCGTCTTTCCCAGGAAGTATCGCGAGTGTATCTTCAAGGTTACTTTTTTACAGTTCTGTATATACCTCTAACAGACTTTCAGCCTCTCAAAACTTATTTTGATTGTGATCTTAGCTACGAACTTTCGTAACAATTTTCTGGGAATAAAATGAAGCGGATTCTTCATTTTTGGCGCAATCTTGGGCAAACTTAATTAAATGATGTCCAACAAGTCCAACATGAATCAAGTTTTCAATATTACCTGCTTTCAATGCTGGCTTGGCCATTTTCCAGAAAGTCTGACGATAGTTACTAAATACGCCTATCCGCAGCAAAATATTAGTTAAATAAGTTAAACCTTTGCGAATATTAGCCCCAGAAGTGCGAGATGGGCTGTTAGGAACTTCGATGCGATTTGGATAGGTGTGTTCCATATTGTAGGCAAATCGCTGATATAAAAATTCTGGCTCATAGGCAGTTGTGATGCAGCGCCGCCACATCTCAATAACTTGCTCGTAGGGCATCAAAAATTCAACATTTGATTCGCGGCTTTCATCAAAGAGAAGTCGTCCTTCTGATTCTAACCTCCGCCATAATGGAGTTCTAGGTAATGCATGAAGCAGGTTAATTGTCAACATGGGAATTTGCGATGCCCGGATAAATTCGATAATTCGGTCTGCGGTTTCTGGTGTATCTGTATCTAACCCGATGATGATTCCTGATACTACTTCCATGCCATAGCTATTTAAAACCTGAATGGCTTTTAAGATTGGCATACTCAGATTTTGGTCTTTGGAAATCGCATGGAGGGCATTTGGTTCTGGTGTTTCGATGCCACAAAAGATTGTGCAAAAATAAGCTTCGCGCATCATTTCCAGCAGCTTCGGACTTTGAGCTAAGTTGAGCGTTGCTTCACAGGCAAACTGGATAGGTAGCCATTGCGTTTTTGCCAGTCAATCAGGTGCGGAAGTAACTTCATAGCGGCGCGGCGATCGCCAACAAAGTTATCATCGACAAAATACACTGCCCCTAAATTGCCTGATTGTCGCATTGCGTCTAACTCGGCAACTACTTGCTCTGGCGTTTTCATCCGAGGACTGTTGCCATACAGTTCGGGAATATCACAAAACTCGCAGTGATAAGGGCAACCGCTAGAAAACTGGACATTTGCCAGGAAATAATCATTGATATTCAGCAAATGATAAGCTGGGGTGGGAAACTCTGTTAAAGGTAAACGTTCCTTGGTTTCAAAGCGAATTTGCGATTGGGGACGTTGAGAGTTTTGGTCGAGATATTCGATCATGCGATCGCTTGCATCTCCCAATTCACCCAAGTGTAAAATATCAAAATCAGGGTAATATTCTGGACACCCAGATACTGAGGGGCCACCCACAACAGTAATTTTCCCCGCTCGATGGGCAAGTTCATTAATTTGATTAATTTGTGGTTTTTGGATGTGCATTCCACTCACAATCACCACATCAGCCCATTGGTAATCAGCCCTACTTGCTGACTTGACATTCTCATCAATAAACCGGACTTCCCATTCTTTAGGTAAGTAAGCAGCCACAATTAAAATACCTTGGGGTGGCATAAAAGCCCGGACACTACCCATGAGTGGGTAAGCGTGATGAAAAGTACCAAAGGAGCGGCTGTACTTGGGAAAAATACACAGAATGCGTCGATGGTGCGAAGGAACGTAGCGGGTTCCTTGAGTGATAGAAGCGGTTTGAGAATTGCCCGCTACATTAATTTGGTTCTCTAAAGACTTTAAATTTACAGTCATCGCAAATTTCACCCTGGAAAACTGAGCAGGTAATTTGACAGTTTATTGACATAATTAGCTGTAATTCCAACTAGCTTACCAAAGAAAGGCAGGAGACAGAACGAATTAGAAATGTATTTTTGCTCAAAACAAAGTCCTAGCGATTACAAATCGCCCAATCTTACCTTGTGCCTGATTCATGGTGATATGTGAAGGGGTGTTTAACTGGTAAAATATAAAATCTACCCTAGCAATGCAAATTTAATTGGTTGGCAAACAACAATTATGGAAATCGCGCATGGGACATAAAAAGAAAGATTTTCATTTTTTGTTGTGTCCAAATGGGTACAGGCATTTGTCATGAATTTGATTTACTTTCTTTTGCGTTCTTCGTGGGGGATGGTGGCGATCGCGATCGCTACTGGATTTTTGAGTGGCGGTAGTAGTGCTGGCTTGATTGCCTTAATTAGCCATGCTGCAAGTAGTGGTAGTGCTTCCCGCCTCACATCGATAATTTGGGGTTTTGCGGGGCTGGCAATTGTTGCACTAATTACCAGTATCATTTCTCAAGTGATGCTGATTCGTCTTTCTCAGAATGCAGTTTTGCAATTACGGATGCGTTTGAGTCGCCAGATTCTCGCTTCCGAGTTGAGTCATCTAGAACGCTTAGGGAATCCTCGATTATTGGCAACTTTAACAGAAGATATTCAGGCGGTGGCTAATGCTGTTTATCAGATGCCTTTTATATTTATTAATTTAGCGATCGTCCTGGGTTGTATAACGTATATAACCTGGCTTTCTTGGTTAGTATTGTTGATGGTTTGTGGTATTTCAGTAGTTGCGATCGCTAGTTGTCAGTGGCTACTCAACAGAGGCGGGAAATTGCTGACCCTAGCTCGTGAAGATGAAGATCATCTGTTTAAACATTTTCGCACTATTACCGAAGGAGTCAAGGAACTCAAACTAAATTACAAGCGGCGTGAAGACTTTTTAGAAGAAAAACTACAATCAACTGCTAACGAGTTTCGTCATCACAACGTTAATGGTCTAAGCCTTTTTGCCATAACTTCAAGCTGGGGTCAACTCATATTCTTTTTTGCTCTCGGTTTTGTATTATTCGTGCTGCCGAATCTGCTCACCATCAATCCCGAAACTCTCTCTGGCTATATTTTGACTTTCACTTACTTGGTGTTACCAATGGATAACATTATCAGTAAACTTCCTCTATTGAGCAAAGCCAGTATTGCTTTACAAAAAATCGAATCACTGGGTTTATCTTTAGCTAGTCGAACTGAAATATCCACTATTCCACCTGCCCTGAAATCTGACTGGCACAGCTTAAAATTTAAAAGTGTTACTCACAGTTACTACACAGATAAAGAAGACAACAGCTTTATTTTTGGCCCCATAGATTTGACACTCTATCCTCAAGAATTGGTCTTCATTGTCGGCGGGAATGGTAGTGGTAAATCTACATTAGCCAAACTAATTACTGGGCTTTATGTCCCAGAAAACGGCGAAGTCTGGTTTGATGACGAGTTAATTAACGAACAGAACCGAGAATGGTATCGCCAGCATTTTTCTGTGGTATTTTCCGACTTTTATTTATTTGAAGAACTTTTGGGATTAAAAAATTCTGACTTGGACGCTCAAGCGAAAAAATATTTAAAACAACTGCAACTAGACCATAAAGTGAAAGTTGAAAATGGGCAACTTTCTACCACTTCTCTTTCTCAAGGACAACGTAAACGGCTAGCTTTGCTGACAGCTTACTTGGAAAATCGACCAATTTATCTATTTGATGAGTGGGCAGCCGATCAAGATCCAGTATTCAAAGAAATATTCTACACTCAACTGCTCCCAGAATTGCGATCGCGGGGTAAAACAGTGTTAGTGATTAGCCATGACGATCGCTATTTTCATTTAGCAGACCGAATTATCAAACTTGACTATGGAAAAATAGAGTACGATAAAACTTAATCTGTTAAAACAATTCATAATTGTTAAAAGAATATTTGGAGTTTGACTAAATAAAACTAATGTCTGAACAAAAGCCCATAAATCCTTGGAACTATAAACCTTGGTGGTGTCAACCCTGGTCTATAATTCTCACGGGTGTAACACTGATTGGTGGTAGCTGGTTATTATTTAAAACTATCTGGCTAACAGTTCTCGTTTCCATCCCTATAGGAACATGGATGGTATTTTTTGTGTTTTTTTGGCCACAACTAATGATTCGCAGTGGAATTTTGGAGTCGTATAAAGAGTAATATGGTATTATCTTTGCATAGATATGCAGAGATGAGTAAGACTGTGCTGTAAAAGCGATCGCTCCAGCAAATTGTGAGAAGCAGTTCTGCGAATCTGTTTCTAAGGGATTGACAAAAAATACATTATCCCAAATTATTTTTACATTGATAGGGGCGCAAGGTCTTGCGCCCCTATGTTCGCTCGGAACTTATGTACGTATAAAAAATTAGTAGTATCAAACATATTAATAAATGATGAATAAATCTAACAATACAATAAGTTTTGATAATTTTTAGTTGATATTGATACTTTTCAAGTTGGCTTTGGGCAAAAGACTTTGTAAGTCTACATACTTACTTAGGGAATTTGCACAGGTAAAGTTAGGATGACATGAATAACAGAGCAAACCAAAGGCATGAAGAACATCATATAATAGAATATTTCTGTATATTCAACCGAATATTTATTTTCGTTGCAGAAATGTTAATGTCACGCAGCCTTGTTGCTGGAAAGGTAATGCTGCGGTTGTTCCAAAATTTACAACGTTCCAGACTTTCCTCGCTAAGGCTTAGACACTCATCTGTGAAAACTCAAGTTGTTACTCTACCTGATAATGAAGCAGAAAGGCTCAAAGCGCTGGTGAGCTACAATATTCTAGATACCCTACCCGAACAAGCTTTTGATGACCTAACTGCTATTGCTGCCTATATTTGTAAGACTCCAATTGCTTTAATTACTTTAGTTGATAGCGATCGCGAATGGTTTAAATCTAAGGTTGGAATAAAAAGTAGCGAAACACCCAGAGATGGGTCTTTTTGCTCCCATGCCATTCTTCAACCAGAAGATATATTAGTGGTTCCCAACGCCATTAAAGACGATCGCTTTAATAACAATCCCTTAGTCAAAGGTAATCTCAAAATTCGTTTTTATGCTGGTGTCCCTCTAATTACGCCTGATGGTTTTCCAATTGGGACGTTGTGTGTTCTGGATAGTATTCCTCATCACCTAACTTACCAGCAGTTAGATGCACTGCGCCGTCTAAGTCGTCAGGCGATCGCTCAAATGGAACTCATTCAGGAAGTTCGCAACCGCAAACAAGCAGAGATCGAAGGAAGACAGTTATTGCTGACCGATGAACTAACAGGTTTGCATAACCGACGTGCTTTCTTCCTAATGGCTGCACAGCAGTTGAAAATTGCTTACCGCATGAAAGTGTATTGCTGGGTTATGTTCATTGATTTAGATGGGCTAAAGCAGATTAACGACACCCTTGGTCATGACATGGGAGATGCCTTGATTATTGATGCTGGTCGATTACTTAAGCAAACTTTTCGGAACTCAGATATTGTTGCCCGCTTGGGTGGGGATGAGTTCATTGTTTTCATCTCTAGCTACTTCAAGGATGCTGATAGTATCCAAGAGCGTCTACAAACAAATATCGCCAACTTTAATCAACAGCAAAACTGTAGCTATAAACTTTCGATGAGTATCGGCATAGAGCGATACTCACCAGACAGCAATATGTCACTAGAACAACTAATCGCTAGGTCTGACGAATTAATGTATGCTCAAAAACGGCTCAAGCGGCAATCTGTTACATAGAATATCCCATTACATAACACTCTTTAACTACGAATTACGAATTACGAATTATTTTAATTTACCACCTGGCTGCCATGACTGCGGGGATCATCTTGATTCGTCGTTGGTGCTACTGGGGCTGAAAATTTGGAAACTTTGCCGCTAGCTTGAGCATAAGGGAGAGACGAACCAGTAACCAAAGCTTCTAAATTATTTGCCATAATCGTCCGGGGTTGATCGCCGATGGCTTGGGCGATGGTTTCTCCCTGCTGACTCAAAAAGACAAAATGGGGAATTCCATCCACTCGATATCTCAGCATTTCCGGCAGCCACTTGGTATTATCTACATTCAGCATGACAAAATTCATCTTGTCAGCATACTCTGTTTCTAGTTGAGTAATATCTGGTGCCATTTTCTGGCAGACAGTACACCAATCAGCATAAAACTCGACTAGAGATGGTTTGCCGTTACTGATTGCTACTTCTAACGGTGTGGAATTCTCGCTTAACTTGGCTAGAGTTGCCGAGGTTGTTTCAGTTCGCAATCCCAAGACGAGGGAAACGCTAAGTGCGATCGCTACCATTACAATTAAGAAGTTTCTCAGACGCTTCCCGAATGTGGATTCAGGTTTTTCGGGAGAATTAACAGGTGAATCAGTACTCATAACAGAATTATTAATACTTATTAAGCAATTTCTTCTTTAGTTTATCCGACTCCAGCCACTCTTTAATTTCTCCAGCTTTGGAAGCTTGAACTAGGAATTGGGCATAGGGCACAAGAGGCAGAGGTGCAAAGGGCAAAGAAAGACTTACTGCTAACTTCTCCCCTGGGCCCCCTGCTCCCCTGCTTCCAATCCCGAAGCGCCTATTTACTTAACTTACAAAGCTCCAGTTTCCTTCAAATAAACCCGCGTAAATGGTTCATCTTCACCCAAAGTATAATCTTCAATTAACCCTTTGCGACGAATAGAAATATCGTTGCCTTTTCTAATCACCACAGTTGAACCATCGAAAACATCCCGCACCAAAATCATCTCGGTTTCGGTGGGATTATCCAAAACTACGATATTACTATTCTGGTAAAATACGCCCTGTTCTTCGAGGATGCCTTCAGGGTACTCGGCAATTAGCAAATCAAGTTTGGGATGACGCAGCAAAGTTTGAACATTAGTGTTGTAATCTTTGCTTAATACTTTTTTCGAGCGATTCACAAAAACGGCATCACGACAAACAGCACCTATTGTCCAATTGGGATGTTGCAAAAGGATATGGTCAATCGTCGCTTGCAGTTCTTCAACTGAGATTTTGTTAAAGGTAATAATTGGTATCCTGGCATCTGTACCCGACTCAAAAAAGGTTTCTAAAATATGAGTAGGTACATCAACGCTTTCACCAACAGAAGGTTTAAGATGCATTAAAACGCCTGGTGCAGCATTGATTTCCAAGATAGCAAAGTTACTGGATTTCCAAGATTCTGCAAGACTTTTGGTGATAACATCAATTCCCAGACAAGTCAGTTGGAAATGTTGGGCAATATCTTGCGCCAAGATAATGTTGTCATCATGAACTGTCGGGGTTGCATCAATGCTCATACCTCCGGCTGAAAGATTGGCGACTTTACGCAGGTAGACAGTGCG
The DNA here is from genome assembly GCF_017114965.1 of Nostoc sp. JL31. Lineage (NCBI taxonomy): Bacteria > Bacillati > Cyanobacteriota > Cyanophyceae > Nostocales > Nostocaceae > Nostoc > Nostoc sp. JL31. Next base: position 41,487 of record NZ_JABXKO010000044.1, on the reverse strand, counting down.
TCCTTTCTCAATCACGCTGTCTAATGATAAGCGCTGTTCGTCTAGGTAGAGTTCCATCGCTTCATCAATCTGAATTTTACTCATCGGCGAGGTTGGCGTGTCTAAACGTGCAGGTTTGCGGTTCTCTTGGCGAATTAACTCTGCAAGCGTTAAATACCCATCACCAACAACCGATGCTGGACGGCGTTCTGTGGCGGCGACGAATCGACCATTGACACACAACATACGAAAATCCGATCCTGTGATGCTTTTCTCAACAATTATTCGGGTTTGCTGATTTTCGGGAATCGCTGCCACTGAGCGATTATAAGCAGATATGAGTTCTTTTGAGTCTTGCACATCAGCTGTAACGCCAATTCCTTTGTGACCTACCACTGGCTTAACTGCCACTGGGTAGCCAATTTCTCTTGCTGCTGCCAAGGCTTCTTTCTCGGAAAAGACAATACTGCCTTCAGGCACTGGGAAACCCAAGGTTTTCAAAAATGCCTTACAATCATCTTTGCGGGTAGTAAACTCCGAATCTAGATGGCTATCACAGTTAAATGTTGTTGCTACGCCCCGGACATGGTTTTTTCCTAAGCCGTATTGCATCAATCCTTCTTCCCACAAATAAAAGGCAGGGATACCTTTCTCATAAGCTGTTCGCAATAAGGCGTAAACTGTGGGGCCACCGTAGACAGATGCGCGAAATCTATCTTGTAACTTCACCAACTGCTCATCAAAGGCAAAGTCTTCGTCTTGGGTAATGGCTTCAAACCAATCCCAAACAAAGTAAACTACCTCTCTAGTTGTGCGTTCATGTAGTGATTGTATGCTAACTCGCGTGAGATTTGGATATGGCTTCACACTCCAGCGGTTAAGGTGTAAATCCATGTCCAATTTTCCGGTTTCGGACACAACTTGGGCAAAGAGATGGGCATAAGATTCGTAGGTTTGATCACGAAGATTTGGATAGCGATCGCCAATTTTGGCAATATAATCTTCAATGGGCAAAGGCTCTCTAGAGTCAATTAGAGCAAAATTAAATACTAGCGCCCCTACATCTAAATAAGGGTTGGGGCCAAGGTAATGCTTGAAGTTGAAAATATCGAATACATCTGTTCTTCTAGCATTAATGCGGACTAATTCACTGCTTTTTTGTAGAACCATTGATTACGAACCTTCGGCGAAACACCCTAAAATTTTAATGCTGAATTGTGGTTACTCAGACTTATTGATTGTAGATTAGCTCAGGTTAATTTTGGAGAGTGATGGCTTTGCCACTGAGCTAATCCGAACCCAAGGTAACTCTATTACTAAGCATTTTTAACTATCTTAAGGCATAATTAAATCTCCAATCTGCTGCCAGAAATCAAGAACAGTCAATTCATCCTGATGAATAATCAAAGATATAACTTTTGAAAGGTGCAACACTCATCCAACAAATTGTATAAGTAGATATGAGGCATTAAAAAGACAGCATAAAAAAAACAGCAAAGTTATGAATAGCACACAAGCTGCTCTAAGAGATGAGATTCGAGAACTTGCTGATGAAGCTTTTCACCAAAAGCTGATCTCTGGACATGGAGATGGGGCAGACATAGATGAGTATCAAATTGTCTACCAAGGCAAACCCAGACATCTCCCACTAGAACAAGCACGGTTTTTCTTAACTAACTTACTTTATAGAAGTCGGGTTCATTAGGAGTTGTCATTAGATATCTAAATTCCATCTAGCTAAAGTCGATACCAATTACTCACATTGCACGATAAATCTCCAATCGACAATTAGCAATATAGCCAATAATGCCTCTAGAAAATATTTTTAGAGGCAGTTGACGTTGTAGATTTGATTTAGTGAATGAAAAATTATCTAATTTTTCAGAAAAATATTTTGTTTGGTCTAATTGCAACGTTTAACGACAAGCCGTTTCTCTACGTTCCCTGCGGGACGCTTACGCGAACGCGCAGCGTGTCGCAGACAGACGCTCCGCGTAGCTTCTCCGTAGGGGTATGCGTCTACGCAAATGTTAATCCTACTTTTATCAAGTAATCTATCAAAGGGATGATTGGATACATTGAATTGTCATGTTTTAGTGAAATTTATTAACTCAAATCCCAGGGGGCATGATGGTGGAAAGTAATATTAAAAGGCAGTTAGTAATTATTGGGGGAGCCGAAGATAAAGAGGGAGATTCTGTAATTTTGCGGGACTTTGTACGACGCGCTGGGGGTACAAAGGCGTATATTGTAATTCTGACAGCAGCAACAGAACTACCAAGAGAAGTAGGAGAAAATTACATCAGAGTGTTTGAGCGTCTGGGAGCTGAAACTGTTCGCATTATTGATACAGAAACCCGTGAAGATGCATCTTCATCTACTGCATTGGAAGCTATTAAGAAAGCAACTGGGGTATTTTTTACAGGGGGAGATCAAGCTCGTATTACCAGCATCCTCAAGGACACCGAAATCGATGCGGCAATTCACCAGCGCTTTTCTGAAGGCGTAGTGATCGCAGGTACAAGTGCCGGAGCTGCTGTGATGCCAGATAAAATGATTGTGGAAGGTGATTCGCAGACACATCCTCGGATTGAAACTGTTGAAATGGGCCCAGGTATGGGATTTTTACCAGGGGTAGTAATTGACCAGCATTTTTCTCAGCGTGGACGCTTGGGACGCTTAATTTCAGCTTTAATACTAGAACCTGCTGTGTTAGGATTTGGGATTGACGAAAATACCGCTATGGTAGTAACAGATAACCAAATTGAAGTAATTGGTGAAGGTGCCGTTACGATTGTTGATGAATCAGAAGCTACATATAACAATATGGGCGAAATTTTGAAGGATGAGTCTTTGGCGATTTGTGGAGCAAAGCTTCATATTTTGCCACATGGCTTCAAATTTGACCTGAAAACTCGTCAGCCTATCCTAAATAATGGCTCTGTGCCAAATGGCTCTCAACCACTTGCTTCAGTTAACACTTAACTTTTAGTAAGTGTATTTAAACTGAAAGTTTTATCGAACAGAATTCAGGAGTCAGGAGTCAGAAGTCAGAATGAATTCTGTACAACTGGCAGATAGCGCAGCGTAAAGCCTTCTCTTCTCGCTTTGGGAGAAGAGGCGCGTAGAGAGCATCTTGATTCTGAATTCTGATTTCTGCATTCTGCATTCTTCTTCAACTAATCGCTGTAATACCCCTGCCTCAACCTTTGGTAGGCAGGGGATATCAAGAAGAATATCAAGGCGATTTCGTTAAACTATAAAAACTGTCAGAACGAATCTGACTGCCATTTCGCCAAACTTCCACTTTTTCTGGAGTGACTAAATAATAAAAACTCCCATTATCTGCTCGATAGCTACTTTTACCAATATTCAAAGCTGTTATCTTTATAGGCTTGCTTGGGTTTTGCTTCAATTGCCCAATATAAAATAACTGACCATTTTCTTCACAGACTTTTACACGAATGCTTGCAGTCTCACCTTCAATGATGGTAATTCCATTGCATTTAGTATCAACGCTTACTGGTGCAAAACCTATTGGAATTGGCTGTGAAGTTGAAACTTGATTTGCTACTGGGGATGGTGAGATTGGGCGGTTCGAGTTATCCACTTGCTGAACTTTAGAACCGGAGCCAACACTTGCAGTTACGGATGTCAACAAACGAAGGGGGTCAATTGCTATTCGACCATTTGGATGAACTTCAAAGTGCAGATGAGGTGCTGTACTATTGCCTGTAGATCCCATCTCGGCAATAATTTGACCTTGAATGACCTGTTCACCTTTGCTCACCAACAAACGGCGATTGTGGCCATAAACAGTAATGCTGCCGTCGAGATGTTTAATAGTTATGGCATTTCCTAATCCCCAATTATCCCAACCTGCTTTAAGAACTGTACCGGATGCCGCAGCAACAACAGGAGTTCCAGACGACCCTGCAATATCAATGCCTTCATGTTGATATTTGCGGAAGCCTTGAGAAATAAACCCTTTCGTTGGCCAGATTAAGTTAGAAGCAGGGATAGGAGTTTGCCCAATTGAGGAATCGCCTGCCAATTGTGTTAAGGCAGATGTAGGTGTAGTTAATACAGCGCTTAAGGATATTAACCCAACTAGTCCATAAGTACGGTATCGATAAACTATAGATTTTTTCATAAGTTGTAAGTCTATTAGAACAATAATTCAGACACTTTCTGATTATTTGTTGTTTCAAGCTTACTCGGAAAATATCAGGAAATCTTTAGTGACTGGAGTTTAGACTAAAGCATGACAAGCGCAAAATGTAACACTATTGATAATAGTGTTACATCTGTCTTTTTGCGATAGTTCCGCCGGTGCTTTTAATGCCAGCTTTGATGCTGATATCTAGAGTTGCTGTTCTTGCCGGACAGAACACACACCCAAAGCAGAAAATTGGACCAAAAGGAGAAATCACCATGACCCTGACAATGACACCCACTATTACCGCCTTTGAACGGTCGCCTGATGGCGGCAAGGGACTGGCGCGTGACATGCGCGTTCGCTGGGCGCTCGAAGAAGTGGGCCAACCTTACAACGTTCGTCTTGTTTCGTTCAGTGAGATGAAGCAACCCGCGCACCGTGCGCTTCATCCTTTCGGGCAAATTCCAACCGATGAGTCAGGTGATCTCGCCCTGTTCGAGTCGGGGGCGATCGTGTTCCATATCGCGGAGCGCCATACAGGGCTGTTGCCAGACGATGCGAATACTCGAGCGCGAGCGATCGCATGGATGTTTGCCGCACTTAACACGATGGAGCCGCCAATCGTTGATCGAGAAATCGCCACGTACTTAGAGCGTGATCAGGCCTGGTACGAGCAGCGCCTGCGTGTCGTCGAAGGTCGCATCTGTAACCGGCTCTTAGAACTTTCCAGTCACCTTGGAGATGCCGACTGGCTCGATGGCGCATTCAGCGCAGGCGACCTTATGATGGTGGAAGTGCTGCTCAGGTTGAAAGACTCGGGTATGCTGGACGACTATCCGAATCTCTCTACCTATGTCGCCCGTGGCGAAGCGCGACCCGCCTTCAAGCGTGCTTTCGCCGCTCAATTAGCTGTTTTCACTGGCAAGCAACCGACTGGCTGACTAGCGCAAAAGTATAGATATAACACTATTGCCCATAGTGTTACATCGGAAGCTTGTCCCCTTAATTACTTATTAAATCTGAAGAACCCCACCCCGCTAAAGCTACGCTTTGTCTCCCTTTCCTGCAAACAGCTTCTCGAATTAAGGTTAAAGTAGTTTATTTGTTCGTAGTGAAAAAATGGGTGAGTTAAACTTGCCTAACTCACCCGATAAAACTAAACACTAGAGAAATTAGCCATTAAAAACGCGACTGCGCCACTTATTCAATCGGGCTTCTCCAATTGTGGCAGACCGCCGGGAATCAGCAATTTGCTCTTGCAAAGCTGCAATCTGTTTTTCTTGGGCGTCAGCTTGCTGTTGCAAAGATGTATATTCACCTGTGCTGGTGGGTAAACTGGAAGACTGCCAACTACTACTAAATTTTGTTGTGCCGATGCTGGCAAATGGTCGTAAGTCTGCTAATTGTTGTTGCAAAGTTGCAATCTGGCTTTCTTGCTCTTGAATCTTTTGCCGCAAGCTTTGTTCGGCTGCTGCGTGAGCTGCAATAAAGGTATTAACTGGAGCAGCAGTTTCTGGCTTGGGCTTGAATATTTCAGCCAGCAATGCACTAATATCCGTGAGTTTCTGTCTACCGTAAGGAGCGTTGGTAATTAGCGATCGCACCAGTTGAGGTTCATTATTCGTTGCTAAATTCTTATCACTGCTAGAATTGCTCCGCACCAATTGTAACATATTGGTAAATTCCAATATCTTTTTGCCCGTTTGAGTTTTATAACCCCGGTAATATGGCACTATGTTCTCACCAAAGGCATCTAGATACTCGTCGCTATCAAGATAAGAATCAATATCCGCCTCAAAACCTTTCTCATCTAAAATGTTGCTGTGATATATCGTCTCGGAGTAGTCATCGGGAGCGCGGCCGAGTAGGTGCTTAAAGTTCAGTTCAATTGCCCGGTAGCGGTAAACGTTATCAAAAAATCTAGAGCGATATAACTCTGATTTGGCAACCTGACGCACAAACTCACGGACATCGATTATGCCTTGCTTGAGTTGGGATTCTGGAACTATGAGCCGCTCACTTTCCATGATGTAGGCATTACCCAACACTTGCCGATAAACTGCCCGAATGACAATTTCAATGTCATCAGCTGAAGCAGTAGTCCACAGTTCGATGGGTTCTGTTTGGGGAAATGCTTGATATTGGCGTCGTCTGGTTTCGTCGTCTATGAAGGTCTGCATACTTGGGTTCTGTGTGGGTAAGAGTGGCTAATTTGTAAAGTAAAAATAAAATTTCTGTAGGGAGCTAGTGCTTGGCTTTGGTTTCTAAAGTTGTAGCAACTGGTGAACCAGCGCACTCAAGAGGATATTATGTTAGATGCATATTTCGAGATGATTTGTCACGAAAATACAAATCAAAGCGTCTAACGCACTACTAGATAAAATGGTGGGTTAGGTTAAAGCCATAACACACCCTACTTAATATTTATTAATTACTGGTTATTGATATTAACTTATCAAGTTTCGGGGAGCTTTTTAGTTACATTTTCTAACAAACTTAGACGGCTAACTGTTAATAACTAATAGCTAATCACGATCGATAATTAGCAACTAGACATTAACAATTAGCCGTCAACCCCCTTGGGGAGTATTTAAAATTCAGAACTTAATTTTGAATTGGAGTATAGATGTCTGTCAGAATAATTTCCGCAGGATAGTAACTCTCAAGCACGCTCATCAAATCTAGTGTAGAAACCACCGTATTTTATCCAGTATTGTTTCAAAGTATGATGAGGTGTATGTAAACTAGCTTTTGCCTGATATAAAATAACTTGGCGATGATCGCCCATCCAGATTTTATTAATGGGGTCAACGGATATTACTGTCCCTCCTAAAGAAGCAACGCATTCAGAGAATCTCTCAATCGTTGTATATTCTAATGTCTCGAATATAAAAAAATTACCCGAACAAATCAAATGGCGGCTGCGAATCCAGCAGCGCATCTTTTTTTCAGCCAGTGGAGGCAACATTTTGGTTTTAACAGATTCAAGCTGAATCAACATAATGCGCTCACCGCAGGTAATTCATCAGCAAAACTTTCCCGTTTTTCAAATTGCAATGGCCCAGCGGTAGATCCCCATATTTGTTTATGGGTTTCAATATCCATACCTTTATCTAGACTTATCCAAGTACGCTCGGTTATTTCTACTTCGCTAACAAGATATGTCTGGCATCCATTGCGTTGAATCAGACATTGATTGCCTGGTTCCACACTGCCTCGAAACATTTCACCTTCTCGCTGGAAAACCATTGAACAGTGATAACGCCGTTCGATGCTTTCTGGGGTAATGGTTTTGAGGATATCTAATTCACGAGCTGCACCTGCATAAAGCATAGGATCTTTCAAGCTGTAATTTTCGATATAGATGCGATCGCCCCAATTTACTAGTCGATGTACTCCTTGACGATAGGGTGTCCATAAATCGTGGTCATAAGCTTGTTCAGAATAAAAACCGATACCAGAAAAAAATTCCAATGGTAAAGGACGAAAATAAATGTGAATGTGGGCGTAAAGTTGCGGATTTGCAAAAGATTGCTGGTAGTTGCTAAAATCTCCTGCCATCCAACAGGATAAGGTGAGCAAATCGCTAGCGTTGGTGCTAGATTCGCTGGGCGCTATCGTCACGTCGCTTCGCTCCAAATTCAAAATTCAAATTTCAGACATTACAATCCCCATAAATAAATTTAGGAGCTTGTATCCTTTTTATGTTTTAACCTGATATTGCTAACTTGTTGAACTTGACAAAGAGCGAATTTCTGAAGAAAAGGAAGCTGTTGTCACCCCTTTACCATCACTGGTTTTAATCATTGCTACCCGAAATCGAAGATTTGGGTTAGCAAACCAAATTCGCTCCTCAGCCGCAGCGAGTTCATACTCTGTTAAAAGGGTGAAAATACCATCGTCACTCAGATGATATTTAGCCACTGCTGGAATTGTTTCAGCGTATCCCTTATCCCGCAGGAGTTTTCCTCTAGAAGGATTTTCGACATCGGGAATTGGTACTAGTACAGTACTGCCAGAGATTGGTTTATCGTCCCAGTCTGACTCACCTTCCCAAGTCATCCGAAAGGGTTGAGTGATACGGGTTAGTTCAGTGTCATACAATTGACAGATTGCCACCACTGCTGGATCGTTGGTGGATAAAGACTCAATTTCAATGTTAGACAATACTTCTTCAAAGTGGGCGAATGCTAAATGATGAGCGCTACGCTGCGATCGCCATCGTCCAATCGAAAGTTCAAAAAATTCAGTAATTTCCATTAGAAAAGTGATTTTAAAAAAGTAGCTTAAAGTCCAAGAGATATCTTGGTAAAAAAGAAAGTTATTCTCCTAGTCTATATGTTAGCCTGCTTGACCACAACTGCATTTGAGACTGCTGTTAGCGGTAGCGGGGCGTTTAGCCCGTGCTGAGTTAGGAGTTAGGAGTACAGACGCGATTAATCGCGTCTGTACAAGAGTTAGGAATTAGGAGTTTTCTTTTGTCCCCTTGTCTTCTTGTCCCTACTCCCTTACTTAGACAAATCTAAGCAACTTCAGTGATACTGATAATTTTGCCGCCTGTGCGATGAATGTTTTGCACTTGTCCAGACAGTTGGTTGTAGTTAACTATATATTCGAGGTTGCCCAGACGAGTGCGGAGATTACCTACACCTTTGACAGCTTTAATCAGGAAGCGTTTATCGGTGCTGCTAACACTAGAACCAGCGGCGGGAGCCTTGATGGATGTGGGTAAATTAGAACCAATATCGCCGATCAGTTTGGCTTTGCGATCGCTATCACTGCTAGCGAATCCTCTGACTAAGCTAAAGGTGCGGTTAAAGGTAACATTCTTAATTCCGATTTGGGAGCTGGTGCTGCGAATATATGGAACAATATTCTCGCCAAAATTCTGCTGATATTCGTTGCTATCGATATAGGATTCGATCTCAGCATCATAGCCCTGTTCGTTGTAGATGCGGACGTGTTCGGAAATTTCTGCCTGATCGGCAGGAGGACGCCCTAGTAGATGTTTGAAGTTCAGTTCGATGAACCGATACTGAGAAGAAGAGTTGAAAAACAGGGATTGATAAAGTTCTGATTTGGCAACGGTGTTGACGAATTCACGGACGCTGATTTTGCGATCGCGCAATTGCGATTCAGCACTGGCTAGTCGCTCACTTTCCAACAAGTGAGCATTACCCAAAACCTGTTTGTAAACTGCCCGAATCAGTGTTTGTAATTCACTTTCGCTGGTGTTCGGACGGAGTTCAACACTAGGTGAATCAATAGCCCAAAGTGACATTGAAGTATCTCCTGAAAAACGCTAATTAAATTTCCGAGCATCCTACCTCTACAAGGGGTAGAATTTCCCATCAGTTGTCAGTTATTTTTGCTACTGACTAGCTTTTGTAAAACTTTAGTTTGTGAAAGTGTGTTAAATATCTTCGTTTTTGACAACTGACAACAGAATTGGTCAAACCCCAGATTAGCGATCGCTTTGGCTAACTTTTAAGCGATCTGGATTTACGCAAAAAATAGCCGAAAATCATTCTTTTCAAGTAAGGCAATTTTATGTATCTGCATACTTCTAGGTAGAAGCAAGCTACGCAAAGCGGCTTTTTGCAGAGTATTGCCCTTGAGCGTGTGTAGTTCTGTGTAAATCATAGAATGATTAACACTGGGGATTGAAAGGCTAGAAACTGAGTACAGCGGAATTATTTCCCAGCCCCTAATCTCTAAATCCCCTATTTCTATTCTTTAGTTGACAGGGGTAATACTGGCGATCGCACCGCCCTGCTGGTGAATTCGCTGATACTCTTGTGAAAGCTTATTGTATGGCACGAAAAAGACTTGGTTACTGCGGCGAAATTTGGAAATGCTATTTACCACATTTGCCTTGTAGCCAGTCACTTCAATCCGGTATACCTTACCATCATCACCAGATCCCACACCTTGACGAGTCCTCGGAGTAGATGTTGGGTTGCGGAATGCAGCACCCTTACTGGCTGGTGAAACCACAGGAGTAGGCGTGCTTTGAATTAGCAGACTGTTTAATTTTGGTTGTTTGCCAGCTAAGTCACCTTTCAAGCTGCTGCTAGAGGAACCACGTACCAGTTGGAATAAGTGGGTAAACTGAACCAAACCCTGGATAGCTTCGGTTTTGTAGCCCCGAATATAAGGCACAATGTTTTCCCCAAAAGTTTCTTGGTATTCGTCGCTGTCTAGATAGGAATCTATCTCAGCCTCAAAGCCCTTTGTATCCAGAATAGTGCTATGTATACGCGTTTCTTCTAGATCCAATGGCGCACGACCAAGGAAATGTCTGAAATTTAATTCAATCGCCCGATAGCGAGGGGTGCTATCAAAAAACCGCGAACGGTAAAGTTCTGACTTCCCTACTTGACGCACAAACCCGCGAACGCAAATTTCACCCCGTTTGAGTTGGGATTCAGCAATGGAAAGCCGCTCACTTTCCATTACATAAGCATTGCCTAGAACTTGCTTGTAGACAGTTCTAATTACGGTTTCAACTTCCTCATTAGAGCGACTTGGCCACAGATCAATGGGATCGGTGTCTTCAAACAGAGCGACCCCTAATCGTGATGCTGGTCCAAAAGCCATTCAAACTATCTCCCAGTTAACAACTAAATTTTATGAGAAGGATATTCAGCAGATGTTAAAAAACTTTACATCATTGTGACAAAGGAGAGGACATAGAGACTTTAAATCCTTATTAGTCGTGATGATTTTAAGTTTTTGCATCATTTGTCCTTACATATTCTGATACGATGCCGAAACCATATTTATTAAAATTTGTTAAGTTAAATAATAGTTTCAAAAAGTTTTAGCTTTTTTTTAGTATTGAATTTGCGATTGGGATACAAGTGATGGTACTATCCCATTCCCTTGAGCCAGAGTATTAATCGGGCTGAGTCGCTCAAATTTATCTCAATAAGTGGGCATGAATAAATGCAACTATATTACGCAATGTAAAATTAATTAATATTGTCTCTTAGTCAGAGCTTTAGCGTAATAAAACAGAATTCAGTAGTCAGAATGGGCTGCGCTAACAGAATTCAGAATTGAATTCTGTGAGACACTTCTCTACCAGAGACTGCGCGTAGCTTGCTTTCCTGTAGAGGTACGACAAGACTCCACGAGAGTTATTCTGACTCCTGAATTCTAAATTCTGAATTCTTCTTCAATTATCGAATTTGGAAAGTAGCCAGTTGGCTGATTAAATGGTCAAAATAGGGAGCAATTTGCTGCCGATCGCCTTGGCAGCGTTTCAAACTAGCAGCCTTGATGCTTTTTAAGCCTAAAACCATTGCATCCAATGGAACTTGTAATTCCTGATAGAGCAAATTCATATAGTGCAGTCCTGTGGAATTTGTATATTCAGTGTGGCCACCTGCGATGCCATAGGTAATACAGCGAAGAAAATGCCAAAAATCTCGCCAGCAAGCTTGGGCGCGTTCAGCTGGATAAAGACCGCCTCCAGGTTGGATAATTTCGGGATAAGTTGCCAAAACTTCTTCCCTAGATTCATCAACGATTTCGGCTGCGCGATCGCGTAACAATTGAGCAACAGGAATCAACTCAGAATTATCGGGTGACAAGGTTTTAATCTGCAATAAATCTTCATCGCTTAGGTAGCGAAAAGCATCATCCGCAGCTTGAAATATAGCGATCGCTTCTTTTGGATGGGACTGTTCCCACCCAGCAAAGCTGACAATTCTAGCTTTGGCTATTAATTCTTTAACGGTTTCGCTTAATTGAGTCATTGATTTAGGGGATAGGGCATGGGGCATTGGGGATTGGGGATTGGGCTTTGGGCTGGGGACAAGGGGGACAAGGGGGACAAATTAATTCAAAATTAAAGAACTTCTGTCTCCTGCCTCTTCTTTTCCAATGCCCAATGCCCAATGCCCTAAAATAAAGAATAGCTGTACCAAATGCACTTATGGAAATCCATAAAATCCAAGCTGAACTGAAGAACCCAGATTTTCACCATCGTTTGAAGGCGATCGCTGCCCTCAATGGTTATGAATCAGAAGTTGCAGTTCCTCTGCTCACCAGTAAACTTCGTGACTCAGAATTTCTAGTGCGTTCTTTTGTGGCTAGGGGTTTGGGTAATCAACAATCAGCGGAATCTTTTGCAGCTTTGATGCAAATTATGAAATTTGATGATACTCCCAACGTGCGGGCTGAGGCGGCAAATTCGTTATCGCTATTTGGCAGAGTTGCAGTTTCTCATCTAGTTTTGGCATATTATCAGGATGACCACTGGCTAGTTAGGCGGAGCATTTTGGCTGCGATCGCTGAAATGGATTGCCCTGAAGAACTATTTGATATATGCGTTCAGGGTTTAAAAGATGAAGATTTCACAGTTCAGGAATCTTCTGTTGATGCACTTGGCTTACTGGCTGATTCTAGCCAACATACTGCGGCATTATCTCAAATACTAAGGTTGGTGAATGATGAATCTTGGCGAATGCGGGTGCGAGTTAGCTATGCCCTCAAACGATTTGATGAGCCGCAAGCTAAAGCAGCCCTAAATCAACTCAGACAGGATGAAGATCACCGAGTTGTTGGAGCTGCTTTAGAAGACTTGTTGCCACAATAGCGGTGTGAGTTTGTTCGCAATGCAATTATTGCGATCAAAATCATAACTTTGAACTCACAACTCAGCACGGGCTAAACGCCCCGCTACCGCTAACATTACTCAGGACTGTATTGGTGAAGCACTCAAACTCTCACGAGTTGTTGTGCGCGTATAGGCGTTCCAAACATCAAGTTCTGAATATGGACGGCTAGAAAGCATGGCTTTAGTTGCTTCTGTAAGTCCTTGAGCAAGAGTAAAATCTGCCCCAGCGATACTGAGAAGATGCTCCATCTCTGCATCCCTGAGATCGGTCGCTCGCAGGTCTGTATCCCGCAAATCGGCTCCAGTCAATCGAGCATTTCGTAAGCAAGCCCCTGTCAAATAAGCTTTTGTCAAATCAGCACCACTCAAATAAGCGCCTTGCAAATTGGCTCCTGTCAAGTCAGCGCCACTCAGATAGGCTCCACGCAGATTAGCACCTTGTAAATCTGCATTTCGTAAAGAAGCTGTATTCAGAAAAGCACCATTGAGATTAGCACCCGGTCCTACCGCTCCCGAAGCTTTGTAGTTATATTCTTCGGGCCATTTCGTTTGTGAATCATAACGCGCTATTTGGAGTTTGGCTCCCTCCAAATTTGCGCCACTGAGATTTGCTTGTTGGAGGTCAGCACGGTTTAAATAGGCTCCCTGCAAATTAGCCCCACTCAAATCGGCTCCTCGCAGATTAGCGCCTCGCAAATCTGCACCACTCAAATCGACATTACTTAATATCACCTCACTGAGGTCGGCTCCTAATAGCTTGGCTTTACTCAAGTTAGCTTGTCGGAAATCGACTTCCTTTAGATTAAATTGGTACAACTCTACCGAAACCACAGGGATTCCTTTTTTGAGGGCTGTTAAGATTTCTGGAGTTGGACTGGGGCGATCGCTTGTAATAAGTTGAATTTCACTATTTGTCATCAGCTGATTAAAATATCACTTTTGGAGTTATTCTACACTTTAGCTAAATCGGGACTTCATCTCATCACTAGTATTAATAACGCCAAAATTTGATAAAACGAGGTTTCAAAACAGATGCATATAATACCGCCTTTGACAATGATCGACTTCTTCCGTAAAAGTGAGGGTATATGGTTTACGGAACGCGCCGTTCATCATTTTGACTCGGCGGCGGATGAGTCGGGGGAGTCAAATTTGATTATTAAAGTCATGGGAAATGACGATCCGAAAGTCCAAGAAGTTTGTAAAGCCCAAGGGATAGATCCTAGTAAAGCAACAAGCGGTGCTAGCTTTGCATGGCAGGCTAACCTAGATACCAGGCTACCGAATACCGATAATGCTGCGATTTTGGTTGATGTTCCCGACGAAACGAGGCGTTCTGGAAAACTGATTCGCAACCAAGGCTATGTTGAGAGTATTCCAGTTGTGAGCCGATATCGGTTTGCTGATGATGGAGTGCTGACAATTGATACTGACTATGACAACAATCAAGGTCAGGAACGTTGTTGGTTTGTTACGGATGATTTTCGTGTCAGAGTCAGTACAGTACGAATGATGAACGGAATCAACTTGATGACTTATTGTTCCGAGCGTCGCTGTGTTTCCCAAGGAGTTTTGGAGCAAATGATCGGTCGCAATCATGCTAGGCGTTAGTGGGGAATGGGGAATAGGGAATAGGGAATAGGGAATAGGGAATAGGGAATAGGGAATAGGGGATAGGGGATATTACTAAACTCATACCAATGCCCAATGCCCAATTCCCAATGCCCCATTAAGGAATGTTGCTTTGTTTCTCATAAATGAGACGTGCATGATTGCCATAACTTATTTTCATGCAAGGGTTAACAAATCATGCTCCATGTATAAGCCTTTCCTGGAATTTTTAGAAAAAGAGCTATTTCAGCGGTTTGATTTACAAAGTAGGGTCATTCCCCCTGGTTTGGAATTCAAAGTTAGCGATCGCGGCAGAAACCCAGCAACTATTCGCAGTTGGTGTTACCAATCTCAAGAGTTGCGGAAAATTCGCTATACCTATATTGATGCTGGGGAAAGTGCCCAAATTTTTAACAGCGTGGTTTATCCGAGTAATCACTACGATCTACCTCTGTTAGGGATTGATTTTTTATCCTTTGGCAAAGTCAAAAATCTAATTGTGCTTGATTTTCAGCCTTTGTTTCAGGATGAAGATTATCAAAAAAAATATATAGTTCCGCTGAAATCTCTCCATGATAAATACCCAGATTTGGCGCAAAACTTAGAAATGAAGTTTTACGATGCCAACCAGTATTTTTCTAAATACCTATTGTTTGCCAAAACCGATCCTGAAACAGTATCAACGCGAGTCTTTGAAGCTTTTCAAGATTATTTAAACTTGTATTGGCAAATGTTAGGAGATGCCAAACCGCTCCAAGACCCTGAAGATATCCAGCGGATTATCAAAGCCCAAAAAGACTATGACCAATATAGTGCAGACCGCGATCCCGCATCTGGTTTGTTTAGCAGCTACTTTGGTCATGAATGGGCAGAGCGCTTTCTCTATGAATTCTTATTTGAAGATGCTGTCCCCCTAGCAGTTAGTGGCAGCAAAAGATAACCATCATTGGGTATGGGGCATTGGGGATTATTAATTTTGAATTTTGAATTTTGAATTTGGAGCGAAGCGAAGTGACGCTTTATCAACCATTTCTCGATTATGCGATCGCCTATATGCGATCGCGTTTGGATTTACAGCCCTATCCTATCCCCGCTGGATTTGAGTCTAAAAGTGCTGTTGTGGGCAAGGGAAAGAATCAGGAAGAGGTTGTCACCACCAGTTATGCCTTTCAAACTGCAAAATTGCGGCAAATTCGTGCAGCTCACGTGCAAGGTGGTAATTCGCTGCAAGTGCTGAATTTTGTGATTTTTCCCCGCCTCAACTACGATTTGCCCTTTTTTGGGGCAGATTTGGTGACATTGCCAGGAGGACATCTAATTGCTTTGGATATGCAGCCGCTATTTCGGGATGATTTAGCATATCAGGCGAAATATACCGAACCAATTCTGCCCATTTTCCACACCCATCAACAACATCTATCTTGGGGAGGAGATTTTCCCGAAGAAGCACAGCCTTTTTTCTCTCCTGCTTTTTTGTGGACTCGCCCCCAAGAAACGGCTGTAGTAGAAACTCAGGTGTTTGCTGCTTTCAAAGACTATTTGAAATCTTATCTCGATTTCGTAGAGCAGGCAGAACCTGTAACAGATTCCCAAAATTTAGTAGCCATTGAGCAAGCCCAACTGCGATACCTGCGATATCGGGCTGAAAAAGACCCAGCACGAGGAATGTTTAAACGCTTCTATGGTGCCGAATGGACTGAAGAGTATATCCACGGCTTTTTATTTGACCTAGAAAGAAAATTAACAGCCATCAACTAGAGGCTCTTTGACCGCACTCAGTGCTGAGTACCTCGTTACTGAAGACTTATCTAAGTCACGTTAAACTAGGAAAATAATCTCAGTAATACCAATTCAAAAAATTTTTGCGACATGATCCACTGATGCGCACCTACCCCGATGCCTTGGGAAGGTTTGGCGACGAATCTTATAATATGTTGCATTCTTTTTCAAATTGGTATTAGCTGTACTTAAACTAGTTTGTCTTCATAATGGTTTCCACCTTTCCCAATCCTTCTTCGGTTGATCTATCTCGCATCCGACTTTCCATCCGCTCATTGCAACCGCAATTAGTAGAGTGGCGGCGGCGATTGCATCAACAACCAGAGTTGGGCTTTCAAGAAAAACTGACTGCTGAGTTTGTATCACAAAAGCTGCAAGAATGGGGAATTGAGCATCAAACTGGCATTGCCCACACTGGCATTGTTGCCACCATCAAAGGAAAAGGGGAAGTTTCAGAAACAATCCAAAATCCAAAAGTTTTAGCGATTCGCGCGGATATGGATGCTTTGCCAATCCAAGAACTCAACGAAGTGCCGTACAAATCGCAGCATGATGGAGTGATGCACGCTTGTGGACATGATGGACATACAGCGATCGCTTTAGGTACAGCTTATTATCTCCAGCAGCATCGCCAAGACTTCTCTGGTGTTGTGAAAATTATCTTTCAGCCAGCGGAAGAATCACCAGGAGGCGCAAAGCCGATGATTGAAGCTGGAGTACTGAAAAATCCTGATGTTGACGCGATTATTGGTTTGCACTTGTGGAATAATTTGCCTTTAGGAACAGTGGGTGTGCGGGCTGGCGCATTGATGGCAGCTGTGGAATGCTTTAACTGCACAATTTTGGGTAAAGGTGGACATGGCGCACTACCCCATCAAACTGTTGATTCCGTTGTTGTTGCCGCCCAAGTTGTAAATGCCTTGCAAACTATTGTCGCTCGGAATGTTAATCCCATTGATTCAGCAGTAGTGACAGTGGGAGAACTTCACGCTGGAACTAAACGCAATGTAATTGCTGATACAGCGAGAATGAGTGCTACTGTCAGGTATTTTAATCCTAGTTTGAAAGGCTTTTTTAACCAGCGTGTCGAGCAAATTATTGCTGGAATTTGTCAGAGTCATGGTGCAAATTATGACTTAGAATATTGGTCACTTTATCCACCAGTAATTAATGATATTAAAATAGCAGAACTAGTGCGATCTGTAGCAGAAGAAGTGGTAGAAACTCCTGTGGGTATTGTGCCAGAATGCCAAACTATGGCTGCTGAAGATATGTCATTTTTCTTAGAAGAGGTTCCTGGTTGTTATTTTTTTCTCGGTTCTGCTAATCCCGCGAAAGACTTAGCATATCCCCATCATCATCCTCGGTTTGATTTTGACGAAACCGCCTTGGTAATGGGTGTGGAAATATTTGTTAGATGCGTGGAAAAGTACTTTGTTTCATGTCATTAATCATTTGTCATTTATAGTCCAATACGGTTCAGTTAAGCCTAAAACTCTTTGTAAAAGTCAATTTTTTTAACGAACCGCCTTCGCGTTAGCGTCTCCCCTTGGGAGAAGGACGCCTTCGCGCAGCGTCTCGAAGAGAAGGATGCAAAGAGAAGAAAGAAATGCTTAACTGAACTGTATTGCTTTATAGTCACCAATGACAAAGAACAAATGACCAAGGACGACCATAACAAAAATTTTGACAATCTCATTTAGGATGGCTATATCTCTAATTCGTAACTATTGGTTTCTGTTTAGTGCTAACTTCTAAAGGCAGGAAAATCGTCATCACTTCCCCATAGTGTGGACGTTGACGCACAATTAGTTTGCCACCGATCGCCTGAAACAAATGCTTGGTTGCAGCGATATTCAAACTAATCGTACCTGTTTCTGGTTGGAACATTAGTAGTTGACCTAGAGCCTTGCGAATTGGTGGTGTTGCAGATGTAGTGGCTTTATTTGAATCTTTGCACCGGAATTCAGGCGATAATTGTAACTTCAGTTGATCTCCAGCTGGGATAACTTGTACTTGAATATGGCTGCCAGCGGGTAAGCTGCGAGTAAAATTTTCCATCAAACCAGTGAGAACCTGATCCAACATGGTGGGATTGCTTACCACTGTTGGTAATTGTTGGGGTAAAACAACATTTAAAGTTAAGTTCCGCCGATGCGCAGCTTGTTCCCAACGAGGAATACTCTGCTGCAACACTTGATCTAAAGACATCGGTGTGAGTTGAGTCTTTGACGATTTTGCTGAGGCAGTAGTTTCTAGTTCTGCGGCCTTAAACAGCAATTCCATACGGTCAATTTGCTCGGTACACTCGTGATCGATAATTTTTAAGCGATTGATGACGCTAGCATCTAAGTCTCGCCGCTTTAATAGCAGACGAGTCATGGTGCGAATAGTTGTTAAAGGTGTGCGAACTTCGTGAGCAAAGGCTTGGAGCAATTCTACATCAGGATTTGGGGATTGGGGATTGGGGAAAACTCTTCTCCCCTGCTCCACTGCTCCTCTGCTCCCCTGCTCCCCTACTTCTTCCCCAGTCCCTAGTAAAGAGTCTCTAGTCTCTTCTGGTTCTGTTAATTCTTGAAGCAACAACTGGCTAAAGTGAATCATCATGCGGTAGTCTGGTGCTACCGGAGAATATTGTTCTACTAATGCGTCCAAGCGAGCGAAGAACTCTGGATTAGCCAGCATTACCCGTGCCCCTAGCGATCGCCAAGCCTGCTGCACTATCTCTGGCTCAAAAGAAAATGAAAAGGTTTTTTTACCGTTTTTGTGGGTTGCTAAAACCAGCACTAATCTAAATTTATCTGTAAAAACTAAGCAAAACTGTTCTGCACCTAGAGGATCGGCAGGTAGTAAAGGAAGTACCGATTCATGGGGAGCAATCTCTTCATTTACAGACGCGATTGCACCCGGCATCTGAAATGGCATCAGCGCCAAGGGGTTAAATGGTTTTGCTGTAAAAGTTACTGTTTGTAAACTTTGAGTCAATTTTGGTTGACTAAATAAGGGTGCTGGTGCAGTTAAAACTAATCCTTGGGTTGTGTTAACTGAAGGGTCTGCTAAAGTATTTAATAGCAAATGTTCTGTCGCTGCGAGGCTGATACGCCACTGCTGCTCTGCTTTAGCAGGTGAACATTCTGCCACACTTGATTGATTTTCAGCCAAGATTTCGCTCAGGCTTGGCAATATCCATTGGTACACAGGCTTTCACCCCTTAATTCAAGAGCGACTAACAGCGTCTAAGTTAGACATTTCACTACTATCTAAGAGGTTATAGCTATTTGTATACTGGTGACAGTGGTAGAACCGAACAATTCAGGGGAAATTCCCCTCTAACTGCGATGTCTACGACGGGCTACGCGTACGCACTTAGGGGCTGAAAAACATTGGCACTGACTTTTACCGATAGGCGTGGCGATCGCCGACTATGATTGTGCTGCTTTCGCTACTCGAATTGGGATTGTAATTACAAACTCTGCACCTTGTCCCGGTGATGAAATACATTGCAAAGATCCACCATGCTTGTCAGTAATTATCTGGTAACTTATTGATAGACCCATGCCAGTCCCCTTCCCAACTGCTTTCGTGGTGAAAAAAGGGTCAAATAAACGCGACTGGATTTCTTGGGGAATTCCTACTCCATTATCAGCAATCCGAATAATTACATTTTCATTTACCTGTTCAGAAGAAATGCGAATCAAGGGATTTGGACAAAGTTCTTTTTGGAAACAATCTTCTAAAGCATCGATTGCATTTGCCAAGAGGTTCATAAATACCTGATTCAGTTGCCCTGCAAAACACTGGATTTGAGGTATTGCACCATATTCTTTAACCACTTTAATTTCAGGGCGATTATTTTGTAGCTTTAGACGGTGTTGCAAAATTAACAGAGTACTGTCGATTCCTTCATGGAGATCAGCCGTTTTGAACTCAGCTTCATCCAAACGAGAGAAAATTCGGAGACTGAGAACAATTTCCCGAATGCGTTTAGCCCCCATCTTCATTGAGGTTAACATCTTAGGCAAATCTTCTGTTAGGTATTCAATATCTGCTTCTGCGTTAGCATTTTTAATTTCTGGCTCTGGGTTAGGATAATAATTTTGATAAAGCTTAATTAACAGCAGCAACTGTTGAGTGTAATCATCAGTGTGTTGCAGGTTGCCGTAGATAAAATTAACTGGATTGTTGATTTCATGGGCAACTCCCGCCACTAGTTGACCCAGACTCGACATTTTTTCCGATTGAATTAATTGCATTTGGGTTTTTTTCAGGTCTTTCAGAACTTGTTGAAGTTCTGCTTCTGCCTTTAGGCGCTCGCTAATTTTGTCTCGTAATTGTTCGTTAGCATTGACCAACTCACCTCTAGAATATTGGAGATCGTCTGCCATTTTGTTGAACGAGGTAGCTAACTCGCCAATCTCATCGTGAGAGCAAATATTAACTCTGGTATCCAGCTTACCTTCAGCCACATTCATCACAGCTTGCTGGAGTTTTTTAATCGGTTTTGAGATCGTTTTGGACACCAGATAACCTACTAATAATGCAAAGATACCACATCCCGAACTGATGACAGACGTGACAAAAATATTTTTATGGGCTATTGCTAGTGCTGCTTTATAAAGTGGTGTGTACTCCAAAATTACTGCACCCATTGTTTCACCCTTGCTAGTTTTAAAAGCAACAGCAATCAAGTGAATTCCATTTGGGTATTCAGGACTCGTCTCAATATAGGTTCTGGGTATCCCATCTTGAATAGTTTGACCAACTTCATTATTGCGATCGTGATCTAATCGCGTACCGATATCTTCCGCAACTACATCTGCCAGAATGATTTTATTGCGGTCTACAATCTCCAAATCGCGCTGACGTTGCTTGTGTAGCGATTGAACATGCTCTTGCAGATGGGCTAGCATCTGATCTTGCGATCGCATTTCGTGCTTTTCAAGATCGTAACTGACAAAATATCCCAGTAGTCCAGCAACTTCTTCGGCTTCTTGTTGAGCAAGATACTTAGCTATATTCAATTGTTGATTAGCACTAATCGCACCAATAATTCCTGAGAGAGTAGCCATTCCTAGAGTACCCAAAATTAATTTTTGACTAATTTTCATTCCTAGCTCAAAACCTCAAGTGTTGACTACTGTGCTAATTCAGTTTTCGGGAGTTTGCCCTTTTCCTAAAATTCCCACTTATCAGCCTGAAAGCTACAGAGTCAACAACTATTAGCCAAATCTTTAATCTGGTTCTTTTTGGAACTCCGTTTTGGGTTTTTGGAACTCCGTTTTGGGCAAACTATGCTTGCAACACAAAATCTGATGCCGTGAGAGTTGGCACACCAGTTAAAGCTGCAAATAAACCACCACTGCCAAAACCTGCCACGCTGCCATTTGGGTTGTAGAATAACTGCCCACTCACAGGATCGTAGACAATTTTCGCCGTGCTAGTCGCCGCTAAATTAGTGATTTGAAAATCATTGGGATTACTGAAACCTGTTCCCGCAACAGAAGCGATGCCTACGGCAACCCGTTCGCGTAGCGTCTCCGACAGGAGAAGCGGGAACGCACTAAAGGTAGTCTTACTCAGTATAATCTTGTCACCTTCAGAACTGTTGAAATCAGTAATATCATCAACAGTGGTAGTAAACTCAGCATTGCTGTTGTAAAGGAAAAAGTCAGCACCTACACTACCGATGAGAACATCATTGCCTCTGCCACCCACAAGAGTATCATTGCCTTTTCCACCAATGAGAATATCATCGCCTTCTCCGCCCCGCAATAGATCATCGCCACTATTACCATTAATGATGTCGTTACCCCCTTGACCATTAATTAGATCGTTGGAGTTGTCAAAACCCGCAACGTTATTGTTAAGGTCATTGAGGAAGGTGACAGTGTTCTTGTTAAAGAGATTAGTTTGAGTGGAGTTGGCATTGAAGACATCAAAACTGTCAGTTATGCTGGTTTGTCCATCAAATAGGATATTACCAATAGCGGGTCGTGAAGCATTTGCTGGTAGGTTATCCAGGTTTTCTAATTGGAAGTTTTGCAGGATAACTTTGCTAGAGGCCACATCCAAAAAGGTGAGTTCTAAGTTATTACCACTTTGAGTAAGTTGCAATTTATCGGCTGTTAAACCACTACCGATAAATTGCAATGTATCCAGTTGTCTAATCACCGTTGCTGATGGATTTGAACCAATACCAGTACCAACAAAATCGGTGATAGTGTCATCATCATCGCCAAGGCGGAAGACAAAAGTATCATTGCCATTGCCACCAGAGATAGTGTCATTGCCGCCATTACCAATGATGTTATCGTTGCCGTCACCAGCAGAGATATTATCGTTGCCATTATTGCCAATGATGTTAGCACCAACTGCGATCGCAACCCCAGCAGTACTAGTCAGGCTACCATCGTTGATGGTGTAATTGAAATTGGCATTACCACTAAACCCATCAATTGGGGTAAAGACGATGAAATCATCTGTCGAGTTGTCCTGAGTGCCGTTATTATTCAGCACAGCAGTACCGTTGGTTGCACCACTAACGCCAGTAATCCTGAGGTTACTGCTATCGATGTCAGTATCATTAGTCAGCAGAGTACTAGCTGTGATACTTAGTGGAGTATTGAAGGCAATAGTCAAAGGATCGTTGGCTGCCACAGGTGCATCGTTGACGGGTTTGACGTTGAGGTTGAAAGTATTAGTAACAGTACCGCCATTGCCGTCAGCGACAGTGAAAGTGAAACTGTCACTGCCGTTGAAGTTGGCATTGGGGGTGTAGATGAAAAAGTCGTCGCCGGGATTGTCTGGAGTGTTGTTGTCGTCAAGTGTCAGTGTGCCATTAGTGGGGCTAGTGAAATTACTAATAGTTAAAGTATCCCTATCTGCATCTGTATATCTACGCAGAATATTTCTAGCAAGGATGTTAACGGCAATATCTTCGTTAGTGGTAGCGGCAGTCTGAAAGCCAAACACTACATAACTCTCCCCTGCATTAAGCTTACCGTTGGGGTCGGCACCTGATGCCCCGATAATCAGGTCATCGAAGCCGTCGCTGTTGATATCCCCCGCACCACTGCTGACAGAACTGCCTAAGGAGTCAAGCTCATCAATGCCGTTAATCACAAAGCCATTGCTGCCATTGAGGGACGAGAGGTTGAGGCTAGCTCCAAAGCCACTATTGCTGCCAAAAACCACGTAGTTTGACCTTGCATAACTCTGACCGTTGGGGTCGACACCTGATGCCCCAATCAGGTCATCGAAGCCATCGCCGTTGATATCCCCTGCACTGCTGACAGAAATGCCTGAAATGCCTTTAATTACAAAGCCGTTGCTGCCATTGAGGGAGGAGAGGTTGAAGCTAGCTCCAAAGCCACTATTGCTGCCAAACACCACGTAACCGGCAGATGATCCCCCGATAATCAGGTCATCGAAGCCGTCACCGTTGACGTCCCCCGCATTGCTGACAGAATTGCCTGAGAAGTCATCCACATCAATGCCGTTAATCGCAAAGCCGTTGCTGCCATTGAGGGAGGAGAGGTTGAAGCTAGCTCCAAAGCCACTATTGCTGCCAAACACTACGTAGCTTGACCCTGCCCTACTTTGACCGTTGGGGGAGGCACTCCTTGCCCCAATAATCAGGTCATCGAAGCCGTCGTCGTTGATGTCCCCCGCACTGCTGACAGAAACGCCTGACTCATCACTCGAATCAATGCCGTTAATCACAAAGCCGTTGCTGCCATTGAGGGAGGAGAGGTTGAAACTAGCTCCAAAGCCACTATTGCTGCCAAACACCACGTAGCTTGACCCTACATTAAGCTTACCGTTGGGGGAGGCACGATATGCCCCGATAATCAGGTCATCTAAGCCGTCGCTATTAATGTCCCCCGCACTGCTGACAGAACTGCCTGACTCATCACCCACATCAATGCCGTTAATCACAAAGCCGTTGCTGCCATTGAGGGAGGAGAGGTTGAAGCTAGCTCCAAAGCCACTATTGCTGCCAAACACTACGTAGCTTGACCCTGCCCTACTTTGACCGTTGGGGGAGGCACTCCTTGCCCCAATAATCAGGTCATCGAAGCCGTCGTCGTTGATGTCCCCCGCACTGCTGACAGAAACGCCTAATAAGTCACCCGAATCAATGCCGTCGATCGCGAAGCCGTTGCTGCCATCTAGGGACGAGAGGTTGAAGCTAGCTCCAAAGCCACTGTTGCTGCCAAACACCACGTAGCTTGACCCAGCATAACGCTTACCGTTGGGGGAGGGAAAAAGTGCCCCGATAATCAGGTCATCGAAGCCGTCGCCGTTGATGTCTCCCGCACTGCTGACAGAATTGCCTGAGAAGTCACCCGAATCAATGCCGTCGATCGCGAAGCCGTTGCTGCCATCTAGGGACGAGAGGTTAAAATTAGTAACCTGAGCTACATCATTGACTCCGTTAATAGTCAAGTTAACGCTAGCTGTGTTAGTCAAGCTGCTATTATTATTGTTGGTGGTGTATGTAAAGCTGTCAGTGCCGCTTTCACCAACACCCAAAACCTCAAATGAAGCATTCGGGTCGTAGGTCAAGCTGCCATCAGCATTAAGGGTAACTAAGGCACCAGAACTTAAAGTAATAGGAGTGCCAACAATAACTGCCCTACCATCTATAGTCGATACTGTTAGGGAGTTGCTGTCGTTAGCTAAAACCTCTATGTTAAGGGCAGTGTCTTCGTCTGTAGTAGCCATGTCATTAACAGGGACAGGAGGTTTATTAATAGGTGTAGGAGATGCAAAACCAAAAACTATGTAGCTCTCCCCTGCATTAAGCTTACCGTTGGGGTCGGCACTTGATGCCCCGATAATCAGGTCATCGAAGCCGTCGCCGTTGACATCCCCTGCACTGCTGACAGAACTACCTGAGAAGTCACGCTCATCAATGCCTTTAATTACAAAACCCTCGCTGCCATCCAGAGATGAAAGGTTGAAACCATCACCGAAACCACTACTGCGACCAAAGACAACGTAGCTCTCCCCTGCATAACTCTGACCGTTGGGGTCGGCACGATTTGCCCCGATAATCAGGTCATCGAAGCCATCGCCATTAATGTCCCCCGCACTGCTGACAGAACTGCCTGAACTGTCATCCGCATCAATGCCGTTAATTACAAAACCGTTGCTGCCATCCAGTGACGAGAGTTTGAAGTTAGCTCCAGAGGCACTGCTGTTGCCAAAAACCACGTAGCTCTCCCCTGCTCTATCCTGACTATTGGGGTCGGCACTTGATGCCCCGATAATCAAGTCATCGAAGCCGTCGCCGTTAATATCCCCTGCACTGCTGACAGAACGGCCTGAGTAGTCATCTGCATTAATGCCTTTAATTACAAAGCCATTGCTGCCATTGAGGGAGGAAAGGTTGAAGCTAGCTCCAAAGCCACTATTGCTGCCAAACACCACGTAGCTTGACCGTGCATCACGCTGACCGTTGGGGTCGGCACTCCTTGCCCCAATAATCAGGTCATCTAAGCCGTCGCCATTAATGTCCCCCGCACTGCTGGAAACGCCTAATAAGTCACCCGAATCAATGCCGTCGATCGCGAAGCCGTTGCTGCCATTGAGGGACGAGAGGTTGAAACTAGCTCCAAAACCACTATTGCTGCCAAACACCACGTAGCTTGACCCTGCACTATTCTCACCGTTGGGGGAGGCAAAAAGTGCCCCGATAATCAGGTCATCGAAGCCGTCGCTGTTGATGTCTCCCGCACTGCTGACAGAATAGCCTGAGAAGTCACCCGAATCAATGCCGTTAATTACAAAGCCGTTGCTGCCATCTAGGGACGAGAGGTTGAAGCTAGCTTCAAAGCCACTATTGCTGCCAAAGACCACGTAGCTTGACCCTGCATAACGCTTACCGTTGGGGTCGGCATTAGGTGCCCCAATAATCAGGTCATCGAAGCCGTCGCCGTTAATATCCCCTGCACTGCTGACAGAACTGCCTGAGAAGTCATCTGCATTAATGCCGTTGATCGCGAAGCCATTGCTGCCATTGAGGGACGAGAGGTTGAAGCTAGCTTCAAAGCCACTATTGCTGCCAAAAACCACGTAGCTTGACCCTGCAAAAGACTGACCATTAGGGTCGGCACCAACTGCTCCGATAATCAGGTCATCGAAGCCGTCGCCGTTGATATCCCCTGCACTGCTGACAGAACTGCCTGAATAGTCAAGCTGATCAATGCCGTTAATCACAAAGCCGTTGCTGCCATTAAGCTCAGATAGATTTAAAACTGCATTAGCCATTGTTGTTAATTCTCCTTCGTTGTTTTGTTTGTCAGCTGTACAGACGTGAATGAAATTCCACGTCTCTCATTCCATCGTCACCATCCGCCGAATTTCATCACTTTTAAAGCCGATCGCCATTGGACGACGCACCCCTGGTAGCGCCACCACGTCGTATAATTCCAGTACCACTCCCTCCATTCGCAGGGAATGCACAATATCACCGCTTTTCAGGTCAATCACCAGTAGCCCACAGCGAGGTTCAGCATTTTTTTGAAATAATTTTTCGTCTAGAGGCAATCCACTAAAAGTCTTGTTATGCCTGGGCTGGGAAACTCCAACGATCGCAAAGTCGCCATGAAATGCACAACCGCGCATATATCCTGGACAAAATGCCACAGGTTCAAAGCTGCCCCGTTTCAAGTCTAGGTAGCCAAAATCTCCTGTTCCAGAGTTAAGTAACCACAGCTTCTCTTTATACCACCGAGGGGAATGGGGCATGGAAAGTCCTCTGATGAGTATCTCGTTACTTTCCACATCAATGACGCAACCACCATCAGCTCGCCTGTCCCGCCATCCTTCTGCCACATCCGACTGACTCACAGCAGTCACATATCTGGGTTGACCATCTCGTATTGCTAACCCGTTGAGATGACACCTGTCTTCTGCTGCCAATTTACTAATAAACGGCGGTTGCCACAGGGGAATGAAACTATGGGTTTGACTAACTTTGGCTAAACAGCTAAATAGGGTATTGACAAATGTTAGATACTGTGAATCATTATTTGCTTGAGAATTACTCAGGGCGATATCATGGATGTCTAAGTCTCCAGTCACATAACTCACCTGGGGCAAATAGACAGCATCATAGTTGTTGTGAACTTGTCCTGGTTGTAAGATGTTTTCAAAGCGCCACAATTGATATAGCGAACTCATATATAAGCTACTATCTTGGGCATACAAACCCATGCAACGCTCAAAGGTGCGCTCAAATACAGATAGTTGGCCGCTAGATTGTAAGCCGATGAAAAATAATTTACCTGCTTGATAGGTAGTAAAGGCCAGACTCAGATTTTGCTCAAACAGCCACGGAGTAAACTGGCGAGAAGCATTCAACTCCAAGGAAGCAGCTACAGGATTTTGATTCATTTTTTTTCCCAGCGAGGAAGTTCATAATTCTTTCCTAATGCTTTCTGCCCGACCTTCGCGGACTCGCTCTAAGCGTTCGCGTCTCGTAGAGAAGCCATACCGTTGGCGTTGGCATAGCGTGTCGCAGACAAGCCTCTCGTACCACTTTGTGGAAGCAAGCTACGCGTAGCGTCTCCCTTTGGGAGAAGAGAAGGCTTTACGCTGCGCTATCTTCCTGCCTGCTGTCTTCTCTTATAACAATGTTGGCTCCTCGTTCCTTGTTACCTCTTGTATTATCACTGAAGTAAAGTCAGGCAAACTTCTTTACCCAATCTTCATAAGTTAAATCTCTGTAAATTCTTATACATCATCATTAAAACATCAACTGAAATTTATTCTTTTTACAAATGTATTTCGTTCGCTTCTTGAAAACTTGATACGTTGTCAAATTTCGCCTGTCTTTTGACAAAAGCCCAATTTTCTCTTGTGCCAGTAATAATTTTGTGACATAAAATTGTGCTAAAATATACATAAACTATTTTATATATAACTTGAGAACATCTTTGCACAAGCAATAATCACGTTCATCCAAGCTTTATATCCATTAGCGAATCAGACGCTCCCGCGTCGCTATCGAGCGTCACAGCTTGTCGTAGACATCGTATTTTTTAGGTAGATTAGCAATAGACTATCTCAAGGGCACTTTATGACTTCTTTTGATTCAGCTAAAGATTTGGTACTAGTTGCTGGTGCTACAGGTGGAGTCGGGCAATTAGTGGTAGGCAAGTTACTCGAAAAGGGTTTAAAAGTTCGCGTTCTGACACGCAATGCTGCAAAAGCTGAAGAGATGTTTAACCAAAAAGTGGAAATTGTCGTTGGCGATATCCGCCAGCCAGCTACACTGCCACCTGCAATGCCAGGTGTTACCCACATCATAAATTGTACTGGAACTACTGCCTTTCCCTCTGCGCGATGGGAGTTTGACCAATCCCCGAACTTGATTGAATGGGGAATTATTTTCCTTAATCCCAAATCTAGTGAAGCAAAAGCAAAAAATAGTCCGGCAAAAATCGATGCTGAAGGTGCCAGCAATCTAGTAGCAGCAGCACCCCAGAATTTGAAGCGATTCGTTTTCGTCTCTTCTTGTGGAATTCTCCGTAAAAATCAGTTTCCTTTTAGTATTCTTAATGGTTTTGGCGTGTTGGATGCCAAACAAAAAGGCGAAGAGTCCATTATTAATTCTGGATTGCCCTACACCATTATCCGCCCAGGACGCCTCATTGACGGACCCTATACCTCATACGACCTCAACACCCTCCTTAAGGCAAAAACTGGGGGTAAATACGGTGTGGTCATAGGCACTGGGGATACACTTTCGGGTGATGCCAGCCGGATTGATGTCGCAAACGCTTGTGTAGAATGCCTTTTTCAACCAAGTAGTTCTAAGAAAATTTTTGAAATAGTCAACCAAGGACAAAGACCACCTGTGATTGACTGGAAAACTCTTTTTTCTGGGATTGAGTAACTACTGAGTGCTGAGTGTTGAGTACTGAGTGCTGAGTTATTATTCTCTCTCCATACCCCGTGCCCCATGCCCAATCCTCAGTGTTTCTGTAGTTTATTGCCTCAAAAGACGGCAAACACCACTCGGACGTTACGGTTCACCCTAATTGCTGAAAGTATTAATTCTCCTACATTAGACAGAGTGAAGACAAATAAATCCATGAACCAACTAAAAACACAATTTAGTTAGTTTAACCGTCCCAAGAAAGGTTCGGGAAACCACCCTTCATGGACTGGCTACCACTAAGCTTCAGTATATATATCAGCATTAGTCTGGAGTTTTAACCCCAGGAAGGCCGAATCAAAGGTATTCATGCTGAACTGGCTGATTTCTTGACCCTGTTGGTTCAAAATTTAGTGCTTTATATTCTCATTCATTCATTTGTAGTTATACGGAGCCAGCACCTAAAATGGCAAAAGTAGTTGGAATTGACTTAGGAACAACGAACTCCTGCGTGGCAGTGATGGAAGGTGGTAAACCCACAGTAATTGCTAATGCTGAAGGTTTTCGGACAACGCCATCAGTAGTCGCATTTGCGAAAAATGGTGACAATTTGGTTGGCCAAATCGCCAAACGCCAAGCGGTGATGAACCCCGAAAATACGTTTTACTCAGTCAAACGCTTTATCGGTCGCCGCTACGATGAAGTTAGTAACGAAGCTACGGAAGTTTCTTACAAAGTCCTCAGCAGCAACGGCAATGTCAAATTAGATTGTCCAATTGCTGGTAAACCGTTTGCTCCTGAAGAAATTTCTGCAAAAGTTCTTCGCAAACTAGTTGAAGATGCCAGCAAATACCTGGGTGAAACCGTAACCCAAGCTGTAATCACTGTTCCCGCATACTTCAACGATTCCCAGCGACAAGCGACAAAAGACGCTGGTAAAATTGCCGGGATTGAAGTTCTGCGGATTATCAACGAGCCGACAGCTGCATCTTTGGCTTATGGATTTGACAAGAAGAGTAATGAAACCATTCTCGTATTTGACCTTGGTGGTGGTACCTTCGACGTATCCGTGCTGGAAGTAGGAGACGGAGTTTTTGAAGTACTAGCCACATCTGGTGATACTCACCTTGGTGGTGACGACTTTGATAAAAAAATAGTTGACTTCTTAGCTGAGAAGTTCAGAAAAGCCGAAGGTATTGACCTGCGGAAAGACAAACAAGCTTTACAACGTCTGACGGAAGCCGCAGAAAAAGCCAAAATTGAGCTTTCTAGCGTCACCCAAGCAGAAATTAACCTACCATTTATCACCGCTACCCAGGATGGTCCCAAGCACCTGGATACAACCCTGACTCGCGCTCAATTTGAAGAACTTTGCTCTGACTTAATTGACCGTTGTCGTATTCCTGTGGAAAACGCCCTCCGGGATGCCAAGTTAACTAAAGGCGATATTGATGAAGTGGTATTAGTTGGTGGTTCTACCCGGATTCCCGCAGTCCACCAGATTGTGAAGCAGGTATTGGGTAAAGACCCCAACCAAAGCGTTAACCCTGATGAAGTTGTAGCAGTTGGTGCAGCGATTCAAGCCGGAGTACTGGCTGGTGATGTAACTGGCATCTTGCTGTTAGATGTGACACCTCTATCTTTGGGTGTGGAAACATTGGGCGGCGTGATGACCAAAATTATCCCCCGCAACACCACAATTCCCACCAAGAAATCGGAAGTCTTCTCTACTGCTGTGGATGGACAAACTAACGTAGAAATTCACGTTCTCCAAGGTGAACGCGAATTCTCTAACGATAACAAGAGCTTGGGAACCTTCCGCCTCGATGGTATTCCTCCTGCACCACGTGGCGTTCCTCAAATTGAAGTGGTCTTCGATATTGATGCTAACGGTATCCTTAACGTCACCGCTAAGGACAAAGGTACTGGTAAAGAACAGTCCATCAGCATAACTGGCGCTTCCACTCTGGATAAAAATGACGTTGACCGGATGGTAAGAGAAGCTGAACAGAACGCTTCATCTGATAAAGAGCGGCGTGAAAAGATTGAACGCAAGAACCAAGCCGATTCTTTGGCATACCAAGCTGAAAAGCAGTTACAAGAATTGGGCGATAAAGTTCCCGATGCTGACAAGACTAAAGTCGAAGGTTTAGTGAAAGAAGTGCGGGAAGCAGTTGCTAAAGAAGACGATGAGCAAATCAAGAAGCTCACTCCAGAATTGCAACAAGCGTTATTCGCTGTTGGTAGCAACATCTATCAACAAGCGGGTGCTAGTGCCAGTGCCGGTGCCGGTGCTACATCTGGTGGTGAACCTCAAGATAGTAGCAGTTCCTCTAGTTCAAGTAACGGCGACGATGTGATTGACGCTGATTTTACAGAGAGCAAATAATTCCTCTACTTCTTTTGGGAAGATTGTTTTGTTCGACCTCATATTACCCATTCAGGCAAATGCCTGGGTGGGGATTTTTTTAGGAGTTAGGGGTTAGGAGTTAGGAGTTAGGAATTAGGAGTTATACCAATTCACGAAATTACTGATATAAATCACTTCCTCTGCTCCCTCTGCTTGCCCATCTGTATCATTTTTAAAGTGAAACGGTATTAGGAGTTAGGAGTTAGACTAGAACTAATATTGGTAACTCTTGATCTTAATTCTTAACTTTATTCCTAACTCCTCACTCTCAACTTCTAACTCCCTTATGCCATATCCACAAGCACCTTGGATACTCCAAGGTTATGCCATCCAAACTCTGCATTTGGTCAATATTGACCAAGTGCGCCCTTTAATTCCCTTAGAGTTAGAAATTATTTCTGTATGGCCTGGTAAAACCCTCGGTAGCGTGTATTTATCTCATTATGGGTCAGGCTCAGTACTGGAGTATAGTGAGTTAATTGTTGTCCCAGCTTTGATTAATTACCAGAGGAAAATCGGCGCTTGGATTTCTCATATTTATGTAGATAATGCTGATTCGGTGGCTGGCGGTCGAGAAATTTGGGGACTACCAAAGGAACTAGCTAAGTTTACCTGGGAACAAGGAAAGTATGTTACTGTACATCAGGGAAATCAGAGATTGTGTAGTCTTAACTATAATCAACAAAGCTTGGCATGGAGACAGTGGTTAAGTGCTTCTGCTTTCAGCGCCAAGGGTGCTGATTTGCTGATATTCCCTGCTGAATTTGAGTCTGTGTTGGGTTTGATTGGTTCTAGGTTAGAAATCCCCGCTGAAAGTCCTTTTTCTGGAATAGGTTTAGGTCAGCCTTGGTTAAGTGTGCGTTGTGAGCAGATGAGTCTGCGGGTTGATGCGCCAAAAGTTGTAGGTAAAACTTACGCATTGACAAAAAATACTAAATATGTATAGCTTTAAAAAGCTACATCTTTCGTAAGGGTACAGCATTGCTCATTGGTGTCAACTTAACGTGAAAGCCATCCTAGAACCAGCTTTTACATATTGTCTTGTTGTCTCGTTCCCAGTCGGAGACTGGGAATGCTGTCCTTGGGGCTGCCGCCTCCCTTGCTGGCGGCAGAGCCGCTTTTGAAGTGCATTTCCAGCCTCTGGGCTGGAAACGAGATTTGAAAAGGCTTTCAGATGAAATTGACACCAATGAGCATTGCTGTGCCCCTACAGCTTGGTCTATTTCCGATCGCAGGATAATTAAGAAAAGCCTGAAAAACCTCAATATTGTTAGTTCATATCACGATATATTTGTACAGTGCGTAAGTCATTGTATGTATAAAAAGATTCTAACTTCCCAACATCTGCAAGTTATGCAAAGTGGCATAAAGTCCTCCCTGTTGCAGCAGTTGCTCGTGACTTCCCTGTTCGATTAATTCGCCCCGCTTGAGAACAAAAATCCGGTCTACATTACGAATCGTAGACAAGCGGTGAGCAATAATAATGGCGGTACGTCTGAGCAAAAGCTGGTTTAATGCCTCTTGAACTAAAGCTTCTGTGCCAACATCTAAACTAGCGGTAGCTTCATCTAGTACCAAAATTTGGGGACTGCGAATGGCAGCCCGCGCAAAGGCTAAAAGTTGCTTTTGACCACTAGAAATATTTGTGCCCCGTTCTCGAAGTTGAGTATCATAACCTTGGGGTAACTCTTCTATAAAATGGGCAATGTTGGTTTCTTCTGCTGCTTGTTGAATCTGTTCAATGGTGTAGCCATCTCCTAAAGAAATGTTGCTTTTAACATCGCCAGCAAACAAAAATCCTTCTTGTAAAATTACTGCCATGTAACGCCGCAGTTCTGCTTGTGGTACTTCCCGAATATCAACGCCATCTATGAGAATGCGTCCTTGAGTGGGTTCGTAGAGGCGGCACAAAAGACGGATAATTGAAGTTTTACCCGCACCAGTGGGACCGACTAATGCAATTTTTTCACCAGGATGAATGGTGAAATCTAAGTCTTTAATTACGTAATCATCATTTTTGTAAGCAAACCAGACATGATCGAAGCGAATCTCTCCCAGTTCTGGGGGGGAAGTGAGGTCTGGGGATTCTAGATTTGCCAGGATTTCGTCGATGTAGCCAAATTTCGCATCAAATATTGAGAAGCGGACATTGGCGCGATCGCGAATTTCTATAGGTTCGTCTAATATATCGCCTACGCGTTCAATGGCAGTGAACCCAGCTTGAATTACCGTAAATTTTTCGGCAAAAGCCCTTAAAGGGTCAAATAATCGCTGGGCATATAATATAAATGTCGATAAAGTCCCGAAAGTCAAGTTTTTTTCCAACAGCAACCAACCACCCACGCACAAAACACCTGCGATCGCAATCAGTCCAATCCATTCTAAGGTTGCTGAAACAAATGAATCATAAAAGATGGTTTTATCCATTTGCTGAGTGTAGTTGCTGTTTGTCGCACGAAACAATTCGGCATTAAATTTTTCTCTACGGAACAACTGTACGACGTTAATACCAAGCACATTTTCTTGTAGCTGTGAATTCAGGATCGAAAGTTCTTCTCGTCCTTTATAATTGGCTTTGCGGTACTGTTTTTGAATGTAAACAATTACCCAACTAGTTGGTAACAACATTAATACCAGCAAGCAAGAAAGTTGCCACTGGATGGAAAACATTAAACCCAAAGTCACCAGCATTAAAAACAAATCGGATATAATGCCAACTGCTCCAGTAGAAAAGACATCACCTAACACTTCTACATCGCTGGTGATTCTGGTAATTAATTTACCTACGGGTGTGCGGTCAAAAAAGCGCACTGCTAGAGATGTCACATGGTGAAATAAGTCTTGGCGAATTGCTGCGGTGATTTGTTGCCCTAGCTTTTGGACTATATAACCTTGGAAACCTGTCAACATCAATTGGATGGCGATCGCAGTTACCAATAATCCTTCTAGGATATTTAGCCCTTGTGAGAAGGGACGATTCCTGAAAAATTCGTAAGTGCTTGATTCATTACGAATCAGGGAGATTACTTGGCCGATCAAGAAAGGTTGTAAGGCATTAGCTAGTGCGATCGGTACGAGTAGGCACATCGACAGCGCCAGTAGCCGTCCGTTACGACGGGCATAAGGCACCAAACGCAAAAACAACCGCCAGTCATTTTCACGCCGACGATCTGGTGTATAAGATTTTTTGAGAGATTGATAGATGCTCATAGTAAGAGCATTATATTAATGTTTGGAAAAAAACACGCTTGTTTAAAGTAGCGTTTATCTTCCGACTCTGATACCATGCCTGAGATAGAACCTTTACTGGCCTTGTGGTTGCGGCAACGGTTTAGTTGAAAATAACGATGTAACAACAAGATTCCCGACTTTTGAAATAAATAGAGAATCTGAGGACGCACTGCTATCATTGGTGTCAACTTAAGCTAAAAGCCTTGTCAAATCTCGTTTCCAGCTTCTGGGCTGGAAATGCACTTCAATTGCGGCTCTGCCGCCAGCAAGGGAGGCGGCAGCCCCAAGGACGGCATTCCCAGTCGGAGACTGGGAACGAGACAACGAGACAATATCTAAAAGCTTTTTCTAGGCTGGCTTTCACGTTAAGTTGACACCAATGCACTGCGATGCGCCCCTACAGTATTTGTATTAATTGCTTCATAAACATTCCTGTAAGTATGAAACAATAGCATACTTCTCTATTTACGTCTTATATCTAAAGATAGAAGATTAAGGTTAAAATTTGGGAAACCTAAGAGGGGTTTATTCCCAAGAGATGTCCTACCTACTTATCGCAGAATGCAACTGAGGTCAGATGACGCAACCTTTAAATCAAGTCAAAGAATGGGAACAACGTCGTGATGAAGCAAACCGCTACTACCAACGGGGGAAATTTCAAGAATCTCTCGATCTTGCAACCAAAAATTTACACTTGGCTAGAGCAATTCCAGACCGAGCCAGAGAAGGTTATACATTAAATGACCTTGGTTTAGCTCACCTCAGTTGCTGGCAACCTCAAAAAGCATTAGAGCGCTTTCATCAGGCGCTTTCGGTTGCTGTTGAAATTGGCAACGCGCCAGCAAAAGCAACTGCACTTAGCAATCTGGGTTCTACCTGTAGCCGTCTTGGACGCTTTTCGCAAGCGTTAAAATATTTTGAACAAGCACTACCAATATTTAGGCGATCGCAAGATACTCAAAGTGAAGTTTCTACTCTTAATGATGTCGCACTAATTTATACGCGTTTAGGAGAACCGAAACGGGCACTGTTGCTACAACACCAAATTTTGAGGATGCGGCGATTGTTAGGTGACTTTTCTGGTGAAGCAACAACGCTCAATGGTATTGGATTTGCCTACAATGTCTTAGGCAAGTTTGAGCAAGCGCTAGAATTTTTTCAAGCAGCACTACCAATTCAACGAGCTATCAAGAATTTGGTTGGTGAAGCAACCACTTTGAATAATATTGCCTCAATTTATAGCGATGTAGGAAAACCGAAACAAGCACTATTGCTCTACTATCAAGTTCTTTTGACACGTCGAGAAATCAGCGATCGCTCTGGTGAGGCAACAACCCTTCACAATATTGGTTTTACCTACAGCATCCTGGCAGAGCATCGCCAAGCAATGAAGTTCTACAAGCAAGCCATTGTGATTTATCAAGAACTGGGCGATAATCTCGGAGAAATTTCAACTTTGCTAAATATGGGAAGCGTTTACGCCACCACGAAACGCAAAAAAATGGCGCGTTCGTGCTACCAAAATGCCCAAGAGTTAGCAGAGCAAATTGAATATCAGCCACTTTTAGAAAAAGTACACCAGTTCATAAATTCTCTGTAGTATTCAAAGGGCGGTTAGAAACCGACGATCTAGGGGCGCAGTGTGCGTCCCTACTGGTGAAATTAAATATGCGTTATCCAAAACCTTTGTAGAGATGTAGCAGTGCTACGTCTCTACATTGTTTTTCACCCCAGCTATGGGTTTGGTATTGTAGCTAGAACAATGACGTATCAATCATATCGGGATCAATCGCTCATACCGTTTCTACTTAAAAAATGATACACATGGGCAAGCAGAGGAAGCAGAGGAACAGAGGAAGTGATTTGTATCAATAATTTCGTGAAATGGTATCAGATATTTTCGCACTAGACGATTGGCGATAGCCTAGTCTTGTACTGTGGCGTTTAAGCTACTGACAAAAGGAAATCTATGAAAGCTTACGAAATTCAAAGCAACGCCGGAATTGATGCTTTGGCATTAGTCGATCGCCCTGAACCAAAACCCGCACCTGGACAAGTTTTGATTCAAGTGAAGGCAACATCCTTAAATTACCGCGATCTGCTGGTTATTGAAGGAGCTTACGGCACTGGACAGAAATATCCGTTAATTCCCATGTCGGACGGGGCGGGAGAAGTTGTGGCGGTAGGGGAAGGTGTAACACGGGTAAAAATAGGCGATCGCGTCGCTGGTATTTTCTTCCAAGACTGGATTTATGGCTCTTTAACCAAAGAGAAAATGAAATCCGATCTCGGAGGCGGTATCGATGGAATGCTAGCTGAGTATGTCGTATTACACCAAGATGGTTTAGTAATATTACCTGACCACCTATCCTATATTGAAGGTGCAACTTTAACCTGTGCAGCAGTCACAGCTTGGCACGGACTAGTGACAAAAGGCAATATTGGTGCAGGTGATAGTGTTTTATTACTCGGTACTGGGGGGGTTTCAATTTTTGCTCTCCAGTTTGCCAAGATACATGGTGCTAGAGTGATTATTACTTCTAGCAGTGATGAGAAATTGGCACGAGCTAAACAGCTTGGTGCTGACGAGACAATCAACTACAAAACAACACCAGATTGGGAAAAGCAAGTTTATCAATTAACCAATCGCACAGGTGTAGATCATGTAATTGAAGTAGGCGGTGCAGGTACTCTGCCAAAATCGTTACAAGCAGTCCGTATTGGGGGACGTATTAGTTTTATTGGCGTATTATCGGGCAGAGGAAATGAGGTTGACCCCATGCCAATACTTTTTAAGAGTTTAACATTTCAGGGGATTTATGTTGGCAGTCGAGAAATGTTTGAGGCGATGAATCAGGCGATGCAACAGCATCAAATCAAACCAATTATCGATCGAGCTTTCCCCTTTACTGAAGCACGGGAAGCTTATCATTACATCAAAAGTGCCGCTCACTTCGGTAAAATTGTAATTTATAATTCGTAATTTTAAAGAATTTAATTTTATGTTTCAATTATGTTTCAAGTGGAAATTTAAATTCCCACTTGAAACATAATTATGAATTACATTTAAACAGCAGCGAGAGTAGGCGCAGCGAATTTAGCATATCGCTCGATGTAGAATTCCTTAGAATGAGCGATCGCTTTTACAGATTCACGCTCTTTCAAAGCATGTTTCCACTGGCGTAGACGGGTAAATTCCTCTGGTATTCCAAAGCCGCGATAATGCTTCAGTGCAGCCCAGCGCTCAAACCAGGGGAAATAGGTAAAATCAACCAAACTGATGGATTCACCAAACCAGTAAGGGCCTTCTCCAGAAAGCTTTGCGAAACCTTCGTTTTCAATAAATTCCAGGTGTTTAGATAGTTCCTGTTTAGCTTCTTCTTGTTTTTGGGGATCTGAACTTCGCAGCAGGGTAGAAAAAGCGGGAACGAATCTAGTGTTCGCAAAATCGATCCAGATGCGAGCCTGTGCCCTAGCAATGGGGCTACTGGGTAACAGTGGTGGATTGGGAAATACCTCATCGAGATATTCGTTAATTACCACTGATTCCCAAACTCGGTTATCGCCATGAGTTATTGCAGGCACCTTACCATAAGGCGAAACTTTGGTAAATCCTTCAGGCTTATTCTGCAAATCAATCTCAATCAAATCGAAGTCGATGTCTTTCTCTTGGAGTACCAAGCGGGTACGGTGAGCATAAGGACAAACAACTGCACTGTATACTTTGATTTGGGCCATGTTTAAGTACCTTGGTAAATAGGACTTGTTAATCGGCATTGGGAATTGAATTTTCATCCAAAATCCCAAATCTTAAATTGTTAGTGTCAGAAAATTCCTTTGAAGCGAATGTAGCGTGAAAAATTCTCAACACTAACCAAACTTTTAATAATCAGAGGTTCATAGTAAGGACTTTAGTGCTTAGAAAATAAGGACTAAAGTCCTTACTACAAACTTGCTTACCCATCAATTTAAACTTGACAGACTACTAAAGCCAGGGCACTTCTTCAGGTGCATAACGGAAAGCTCGGAAGACGGTATTTTGCTCCCCACGAGTTACCGGCGACTTCTCACCTGGAATATTCCTAACTGCAAAGTGGGGATTGATGTATTCCCAAACAATTTCCCCTGTAACTGTCACCTCGAATATTCGACCATAAGCACCTTCTGTAATTAAGGTATTGCCATTGGCCAAACGTTGCGCTCCTGATATATAAGAACTGAAGAAATTTTGGGGCGGATTGTCGGTGTATTCCCAAACTATTTCTTTGGTTTGACGGTTCACCTCAATCACACGGGAAAAATTGAGAGCAATGTTACGGCGATGTGCGCCATTGTCAAAAATCAGGATATTACCGTTAGCTAGTTCGTTCGGGAAGTGCTGCTGTGCTAGCACGTCATCGCCCAGCGTCCAGATGATTTCTCCAGTTTTGCGATCGACAATGACAACTGTGGAGATATTACGAAAGCTCACTATAATGTTGCCATCAGCGAGTTCCCCGACGGTATTCCCATGAGTCCATTCATGTCGATGATCCTGGGGTGTAATCGTAAATATATCTGGATCGAGGTGTTCGTGGGCGTGCCAAGTCCAAACGATTTCACCTGCTGGAGTCACTTCATAAAGCACATCAGCATAGATATTACCATCTGGTTCTGTACCTGTTACACCGCCTTTGATGCGAGGAACTAAAGACTGAGGTATCTTTTCTATGGCGAGTAGAATTGTGTTGCCATTAGCTAATCTGCGTCCATCATGATGATGATCTGGATGCTTACATTCCCACTTTCTAAATTCTCTTTAAGTTGTTCCAGTGTCGTAGCACCAATAATTGTGCTAGGCACAAACCAACGACTCCGCACAAATGCCAAAGCTAGATGCGCAGGGCTTAGTTGATGGCGTTTGGCAATTTCTATATAAGCTGATACAGCTTGACTGACTTTCGGTTTCAGATAGCGCTGACCGAAATTTTCAAACAAAGTGACTCTTGCTTTCTCTGGTTTGCCGTTGAGATATTTGCCAGTCAAGAAGCCAAATGCTAAAGGACTATAAGCTAGTAACCCAATTTCTTCGTGATAAACTGCTTCTGCTAAGGCTCCATCAAATACTCGATTCAGCAAGTTGTAAGCATTTTGAATCGAAACAACTTTGGGCAATCCTAACTGTTTAGCAGCATTACTAAACTGGGCAACTCCCCAAGGTGTTTCGTTACTCAAACCGATATAGCGAATTTTCCCAGCCTTAATTACATCGTCAAAAACTGCTAGCTGTTCAGCAATAGGAACCGTTTCTCCCACCTGAGCCGGATCGAACACTGTTTGCCCAAATCGTGGCACGTAGCGATCTGGCCAGTGGATTTGATACAGATCAATGTAGTCTGTCTGTAATCTTTTTAAACTATCATCTACAGCTTGTTTGATATTATCACGATCAATTGCTTTGGCTCCTCCACGTACCCATTTAAAACCTCGACCAGGGCCAGCAATTTTAGTAGCTATAATCAGTTGTTCTCTTTGTTGACGTTTTAACCATTCCCCAATGTAAGTTTCAGTTAATCCATAAGTTTCGGCACTTGTTGGGACAGGGTACATCTCTGCTGCATCAATAAAGTTGACTCCTTGGGCAATAGAATAATCTAGTTGTTCATGGGCTTCTTCAATAGTATTCTGCTGTCCATAAGTCATAGTACCCAGACAAATTTCAGAAACTTTTAAGTCACTCTTGCCAAGTTGGTTATACTTCATATTTCTATGTTGTTATTCAGTCAATTCAACAGTGATATTTTTGTTGGAGATTTTGCATTTTGTCAAGGGCATTATTATTTTTTAAGTAAATTAGCTTCAACCAATACTGGATTTAGTACTAAGCCAATATAAATTTTTCAGCGAATATTGATATATACTACTCTAAATCGGTAGATAAAGTGCAGTTAATAGGTACAGTTGTATATTATTGCATAGATTAACCAGATAAGTAAGTTAGTTTTGGGTAATAAAAATTTTAAATATGTAGTAGAAAATACTTGTTTTTATTGAGTATTTGTGAAATGGGCTATTTTAAGCTAGGTGTATAATACAATAAATCGGTAGACTTGCAGTAGTATATTAGAAATCTTAAGATTATTCTAGAATAAAGTCTTAATAAATATTAATATTCTTAGTTCCAAATAGCTTGTCTTTATGGTAATGAAAATATACTCAACCTCTCTGAGAGAGGTAACAGCATTTGGTAGCAATGAAAAAGATTTAGGGTTTTAATGACTTGCATAACTAGGAATTTTTTGCTGCGATCGCTTCCAATGATGCTCATGTATATAGCAATATGATTAGCGAACATAATTTCATTTAATTTATGCGATCGCAAATACAATTAAGTTAATGTATTTGGATTTGTTATTATAAACAACTCATTTTGTTGTATTATAGATATGAGTATAAAAACCTCAATCTTTTAATATAACTTTTTTAGAAAGTACACTTTTTGACATTAGGGTTAAACTCTTGATTTTCTCCTTGTGCCGTGGGTTGTCTTTTCTAGAGACGGCTACATTCAGGAGAATCCCAATGTCATTAGATACAAATACCCTTGAGAAACCAGCAAATAAGCTGCTGGCAGCTTTGCCAGCCAGCGATTATGAACACCTTGTTCCCCATCTAAAGCTAGTTTCGCTCTCAAATCGGCAAATACTTCACGAAGCAGGCGAAGTGATCGCACAGGTCTATTTTCCTAATAAAGCAGTGGTTTCTATAATAGACCTATCCTTAATATAAGCTTTGTGGGATAATCAAACAATAATTAAAAAATA
>NZ_JABXKO010000112.1:0-117421 GCF_017114965.1 Nostoc sp. JL31 | reverse complement strand
TTCTGAGTCTGAATGGTAGGGCTTTCACCTACATCTGACCGAGAGTTCAGCCTTTTTGTGACAGTAATCTGCTGTCGGGCTGACTTAGTTATGTACGGACTGATTACCGAGATTCACTAAGTAACGAATCGCACGCTCAATACAAGTCAGCCTCTTCCAAATTAATCCCACTAAAGTCTCTCTCTCCAGCAGCATAACGCTTGAGCAACTCTTTAGCATCGATAACTAAGCTAGATTATGCACATTTAAGATAGTAAGCTTCATCAAAACTTAAAAAATTAAGACACAAATAACTTGAATATTTTTTTGCTGTATGAAATAATCTAAACTTGTTGCTTTTGTTTTATTAACCTTATCTTAATTCTAGACCCTTGTAAATCAAGTGCTTTACATTTAACTTCTTAACCAGACTATCGCTTAAGTTCAAAATAATACTCTTTGCTGCCCAACCAATACTGAAATATGTTTAGTAAATATCTGGGCTGATGCCTAAATGTATGCCTATCAGTCAAACGCCCCATTTGTCCTTACGAGTAATCTTTACACGAGCAGAAAAATCATACTTTCATAGCAGATATTTCAGTTATCCAACAACAACACTTAAAAATCTGCAAGAAGTGTCCTAGATAATCAACGTAGAAACCCATGACAAACTTAGTTCTTCAAAAATCAAGCTATATTCATCAAATCAAAATTTTATTATTAACATTTTTAATAACAATCATTCCATTTTCTTTAATTTCAATATTCCTGCAATTAAAAGCTAAAGTACCTACAGAAGATTTGACAAGAGATCCATCTGCCATCATGAGTATGCCTTTTTATCTGGGACTTTTCTCAAATATTGGTATATTGCTTTGGTGTTCTTCGGCATCAATCTGTCTATTTAGTTACATGGTACTTAAGAAAGATATTAGAGCTAAAGAATATTCATCATTCTTTTTGTTTTCTGGACTAATAACCTGTTTGTTGCTCTTTGATGACTTTTTCTTAATTCATGATAGTGTTTTTCCTGATTATTTACATATTAATGAAAGCGTATTTTACGTAATATACATTGCGATCGCTTCAACGTTTTTTCTTAAATTCAAAGCAATTCTGAAGAAAACTGAATTTCTAATTTTGTTATCTGCCATTTTCTTTTTTGGATTATCAATTGTTTGTGACAATATATTTCCTGACATCCATATTGCCATAGAAGACACGTTTAAGCTACTAGGAATTAGTACTTGGTTTACATATTTTACAAGGATATGCCTACAACGCGTAAGCAGACTTATAAGTTTATCACGCTAAAATTTTCATCAATTATTATATGTTTGTTTTTTTAATTTATAAATATTAAGATTGTTTAAATTACTTTTTAAATAAATTTTGCCTGTTAGAAATACTCAACTTTTTATATTGTAAAGTCACTAAGCGATCGCACTCACAGATTTCCTCCTTTGACTGCTATCTAGCACAACAGTAACGTTGTCAGATTTTAACGCAGATATGATATAAAAACAGCGTGTCTTCCATGATTTCTTAGACTACACCAGTTGCGATCGCATATCGTAGCAATATTTTGCTATCTATGGGAATTAGTGTGCTTTTGAGTTCATCTGGGTAAATCGCGATCTTTTAGCCGTGAATCATGCCCGCAAAAGTGAAACATTGTATGTACGTGTATCTAGAACCGACAAAGGGACGGATTTCGGGCAACGTAACGCATAATTAAATTCACCAGATGTTTCTTAGATATAGCTTCTGTTTAGAATATCTTGTTGTATAAAATATCTATCTTTAGACATATTTTTTTAGCTATCTGGTTATCCAGTACCCTTCGTATGGTGGATTGACTTAAATATATTTACAAATGTTATGATTTATATTATTGTAATGTTATGATTTGTGTTGAACTTTTCAGTTACCAACTAGTAATATATTTGCTGCTTGGTAAGTGAAAAGGCTTAATTTAGGAGTAAGTGAGCTATTTAGGCAAACTTAGAAACCTTTAAGACACACAACCGTTCCTTAAAAAAGTTAAATTTTTGTTACTAGTAACTCAGATATATTTAAATTCTGAAGTTTCAGGAGTTACTGAGGTAAGTATGCTAAATACTGACCATTAAAATGACTAACAAAGGAGGTATCATACTGGTTTCCTGTATAGAATGCAGTGAGTCATCTTTGTTTTGAGCCATTTTATGGTTTGAGACTAATGCAAAAAACAGCGAGATGAGGATTAATCATGCCTGTAATATCAAATGTCAGCGTGGAGATAGACAGTGATAAACAATATGAGTAGTTTACTAAGATATGAGTTTTACAAAGTCTAACGATCACAAAGTTGTTAGAGACAAACATATTGGAGTTAATAAAAATTCAGGAAACTTCAGTTAAAATTCCTAAAATTCCACTGTTATTCTGAAGCCAAGAAAATATAGCGACTTTAGTAATATAAGGTTTGAGACTAATGCTAATAAACAGCCAACTAACGATTAATCAGGGTTCTAATCTCAAATTGAAGCTTGGAGATCAACTATATAATCAGTTATCTCGATTAGAATTTTTACGGAATCGTACAGTTGGAAAGCCACTATATTTAAATATAGTGGAATCAATCTGAATTCAGATGAATTTCCCAAAATTAAAGTCAATAATCCCCAGAAGAGGCAGGCAAGTATTATGCCAATATATTGCTAGTGGGGCTAATTGACTTGTTTGAGGTTATGCCGAATTAAAGGTTAACCCATCTACAGAATTTACTCAA
Source organism: Nostoc sp. JL31 (assembly GCF_017114965.1). Lineage (NCBI taxonomy): Bacteria > Bacillati > Cyanobacteriota > Cyanophyceae > Nostocales > Nostocaceae > Nostoc > Nostoc sp. JL31. The sequence continues at coordinate 114,666 of NZ_JABXKO010000112.1, read as the reverse complement.
ATGAATGGTGTTGTTTCATAACATTGCCAGTCAGCAATAGGCGCTAGCTTTTGATTGAAAGCTAACTTTGTCCTGTCTTTTACCTGAAAGGGTAAAAAGCATAGTTGCTTGCTGACATTCATTAGGGTAAATCGCAATTATTACCGAAATCTCACAATCTTTATAATTGGAATAAGGGCAACACAATGAATAAGGTTCAAGCATCATTTGAAGCTACTGAAGCTGCGTTTCACGTGCAAGGTTACGAAAAAATCGATTTTAGTCTTGTCTATGTGAACGGTGCATTTGATATTGAAAACAGAGAAATTGCAGATAGCTATGCAAAATTTGGTCGCTGTCTGACTGTAATTGATGCCAATGTCCATGAACTTTATGGCGATCGGATCAGGTCATATTTTAGACACTATGACATTGAACTGACAGTATTTCCGATCATCATTACAGAGCCAGCTAAAACCCTGGCAACGTTTGAAAAAATTGTTGATACTTTTTCGGATTTTGGCTTAGTTCGTAAAGAACCAGTCTTAGTCGTCGGTGGTGGTCTAGTTACTGATGTGGCTGGGTTTGCTTGCGCTTCTTACCGTCGCAAGAGCAACTATATCCGCATTCCTACCACATTGATTGGTTTGATCGATGCAGGTGTAGCGATTAAGGTAGCAGTTAATCATCGCAAGCTGAAAAATCGCTTGGGAGCATATCATGCACCTTTGAAAGTAATCCTGGATTTCTCATTCTTGAAAACCTTGCCAACGGCTCAAGTTCGTAATGGGATGGCAGAGTTAGTGAAAATTGCGGTAGTTTCTAACTCTGAAGTCTTTGAACTGCTATACGAATATGGCGAAGAACTGCTTTCCACTCACTTTGGACACGTAAATGCGACACCGGAAATTAAAGAGATTGCTCATAAAGTCAACTACGAGGCAATCAAAACCATGTTGGAGTTAGAAACTCCTAACTTGCATGAACTAGACCTCGATCGCGTCATTGCTTACGGTCACACTTGGAGTCCTACCTTAGAATTAGCACCTCAGATACCCCTATATCATGGTCATGCAGTCAATATAGATATGGCTTTGTCTGCAACCATTGCAGCACAACGTGGCTACATTCCAACAGAAGAACGCGATCGCATCCTTGACTTGATGAGTCGTATCGGTTTATCACTCGATCATCCTCTACTAGATGGGGATTTGCTTTGGGATGCTACCCAGTCTATAAGCTTGACACGAGATGGTAAGCTACGTGCAGCGATGCCTTGTCCGATTGGTGAGTGCTTCTTTGCCAACGATCTGACTCGTGAAGAACTTGATGCTGCCCTAGCTGAACACAAACGTCTTTGTGCTAAATACCCTCGTGGCGGAAAAGGTGTTGACGCATACATTGAAAGTCAAGAAGCCAAGCTAGTAGGGGTGTGAAAATATGACCAGTGTTGTAGGACGAGAAACAGCTAGACCGATAACGCCACACAGTATCTTAGTAGCCCAGCTACAGCAAACCCTCAAATTAGCAGAAGAGAACAACATTCCCGTAGAGATATTAGATTCTTTGCGGCAGGGAGTTCAATTAGCGGCGGGTTTAGATCCCTACTTGGATGATTACACCACCCCGGAATCGAGCGCATTGACAGCATTGGCGCAAAAAACAAGTATTGAAGACTGGAGCAAACGCTTCAGCGATGGTGAAACAGTGCGCCAACTAGAGCAGGAAATGCTCTCAGGACATCTGGAAGGACAGACATTGAAAATGTTTGTTCATCTCACCAAGGCAAAGCGCGTTCTAGAAGTAGGAATGTTCACAGGGTATTCAGCCTTAGCAATGGCAGAAGCATTACCAAGTGATGGGCAACTTATCGGTTGCGAAGTAGATCCTTATGTTGCTGAATTTGCTCAAGCTTGCTTTAGTGAGTCTCCCCACGGTGACAAAATTGTTGTCGAGGTAGCACCTGCTTTAGAGACACTCCACAAGCTGGCTGCCAGAAATGAAGTATTCGATCTAATCTTCATTGATGCCGATAAAAAAGAGTATGTAGATTATTTCCAGATCATTTTGGATAGTAACTTACTGACTCTCGACGGTTTAATCTGTGTGGATAACACTTTGTTGCAGGGACAAGTTTACCTACCACCCGAACAACGCACCGCCAACGGTGAAGCGATCGCTCAGTTCAACCGTATTGTCGCTGCCGATCCTCGTGTAGAACAAGTTCTGTTACCCATCCGAGATGGTGTAACCCTAATTAGACGCGTGGTGTAGCGAAGTTTGTAGAGGCGTTGTATTGCAACGTCTCTACAATAAACACAAAGGAAAAACTTATGGCACAATCAATTTCTTTATCTCTGCCTCAATCTCCAACGTCATCAACGGGTATTAAGGTAAAGCTAGTAGCTCTATTCAAGACTCTCGGTACTCTGACATTATTACTAATAGCCTTGCCGTTCAATGCTTTGATAGTATTGATATCTTTGCTGTGGGGCATTGTGAGTTGGCCGTTTACGAAAAAAGCTGTCGTAGCTGCTCATCCTCAGACTATCTTGGTAAGTGGAGCCAAGATGACTAAAGCATTGCAACTTGCTCGCTCCTTCCATGCCGCAGGACACAGAGTTATTTTGATTGAAGGTAACAAATACTGGTTGTCTGGTCATAGATTCTCAAAAGCGGTAAGTCGTTTTTATACGGTTCCGGCTCCACAAGAAGATCCAGAAGGCTATATCCAGGCGCTAGTGGAAATCGTCAAGCGAGAAAAGGTTGACGTTTATGTACCTGTATGCAGTCCTGTAGCTAGCTATTATGACTCTTTAGCAAAGCCTCTACTATCAGAATACTGCGAAGTTTTCCACTTTGATCCAGATATAACCAAAATGTTGGATGATAAATTTGCCTTCACCGATCGGGCGCGATCGCTTGGTTTATCTGTCCCCAAATCGTTTAAAATCACCGATCCTCAACAAGTTATCAATTTCGATTTTAGTCAAGAAACCCGCAAATATATTCTTAAAAGTATTGATTACGACTCCGTTCGCCGCTTAAATTTAACCAAACTTCCCTGCGACACCCCAGAAGAGACAGCAGCCTTTGTCAACAGTTTACCCATCAGTGCAGAAAAACCTTGGATTATGCAAGAGTTTATCCCTGGTAAGGAATTATGCACACATAGTACAGTGCGGAATGGAGAATTAAGATTGCATTGCTGTTCAAACTCTTCTGCGTTTCAAATCAACTACGAAAACGTCGAAAATCCCCAAATCCGTGAATGGGTGCAACACTTCGTCAAGAGTTTGGCATTGACTGGGCAAGTTTCTTTCGATTTTATTCAAGCTGAAGACGGTACAGCTTACGCTATTGAATGCAATCCCCGTACCCATTCGGCAATTACAATGTTTTACAATCACCCAGGTGTTGCAGATGCCTATCTTGGCAAAACTCCCCTAACTGCACCTCTGGAACCCCTAGCAAGTAGCAAGCCGACTTACTTCCTATATCATGAAATCTGGCGACTAACTGGTATTCGTTCTTGGAAACAATTGCAAACATCGGTTAATACTCTAGTGCGGGGCACTGATGCTATTTACAGTCTTGATGACCCTATACCATTTTTGACTTTGCATCATTGGCAGATTCCCTTACTTTTGCTGAAGAATCTGCAACAACTCAAAGGATGGGTAAAAATAGACTTCAATATTGGCAAACTGGTGGAATTAGGTGGCGATTAAATAATTTGTAATTAAAGAAGAATTCAGTACATCATAGCCGCCTCGTCGCTTGCCTACGGTGTACACACAAGTCCTTTTGACCCCCTCTAACTCCCCCTTGGCAAGGGGGAGAACCGGATTGGATTTTTTCCCCCCAATGCATCGGGGGGATTAAGGGGGGTAAATCCAGGGTTTGGGCTTCATTACCAACATGTATGTACACCGTAGCCTCGCTTGCGGGGAGGGGTTTTTATAGCCCACTCAACTAATAACCGCTATATAAATTTTAACAATACATAGGAAGATGAATCATGCCAGTACTTCGTATCCTTCATTTAGTTGGGTCTGCACACAATGATTTTTACTGTGATTTGTCACGCCTTTATGCCCAAGACTGTCTCGCGGCAACGGCAGATCGATCGCACTATGACTTTCAAATTGCATACATCACACCCGATCGCCAATGGCGATTTCCTCACTCACTTAGCCCGGAAGATATTGCTGACACCAAACCGATGGCTGTGTTTGAAGCCATAGAGTTTCTAACAGCGCAAAACATTGACCTTGTGTTACCACAAATGTTTTGTATTCCTGGAATGACTCAATATCGCGCCCTATTCGACCTGCTGAAGATCCCTTATGTAGGCAATACTCCAGATATTATGGCGATCGCAGCGCACAAAGGCAGAGCTAAAGCAATTGTCGAAGCCGCAGGGGTAAAAGTGCCTCGTGGAGAACTGCTTCGCCAAGGAGACGTTCCGACAATTACACCTCCAGCGATCGTTAAACCCGTAAGTTCCGATAACTCTTTAGGGATGGCTTTAGTTAAAGATGTTACTGAATATGACGCTGCCTTGAAGCAAGCATTTGAATATGCTTCGGAGGCGATCGTAGAAGAATTTATCGAACTCGGTCGAGAAGTCAGATGTGGCATCATTGTCAAAGACGGGGAACTAGTGGGTTTACCCCTTGAAGAATATCTGTTAGACCCCCACTCCAAACCCATCCGCAACCATGCTGATAAACTCCAACAAACGGACGATGGTAACTTGCGTTTCGCCTCTAAAGATAATATGAAGTCTTGGATTGTAGACCCTAACGACCCGATTACCCAAAAAGTTCAGCAAGTAGCTAAGAAGTGTCATCAGGCTTTGGGTTGTCGTCACTACAGTTTATTTGACTTCCGCATCGACCCAAAGGGGCAACCTTGGTTTTTAGAAGCTGGGTTGTATTGTTCTTTTGCCCCCAAAAGTGTAATTTCCTCTATGGCAAAAGCAGCGGGAATTCCTCTAAATGAGTTATTAATCACGGCTATCAATGAAACGTTGGACAGTAATAAAGAGGTGTTGCAAAATTAATCGTGAATTTCTCGGCATAGGTTTTCCTGCTTGTAATTAATTTTGTTTATCTAATTACTTAGTGGTTGAGACTGCGATCGCTTAACTATTTGCTCTAACGTTTGTAATAAAAATCTGACCTTTCACGTCATATAGAAAAGCTAACGCTAAACCTGAGCAATGAGCAAATTTCATTACTAGGGAATGGAAGCGAGGTTTTCTAGATAAAAGTGAAAAGTCAGATATTGGAATGAGTGGAAAAAGAGATTGTATTTGTCTTATCGCCAAGTAGAATCAATGCTCAATTCACCTGGAGCTAAGCTTAATAAATGGGCGGAGGAATTAACCACGACCCCAGTCGCGATCGCGCTCATAACGACGGTTATTGTCATAAATGTTGCGAAGGTTATTATCGCGTTCATAGCGACGATTGTTATCGCGTTCATAACGACGGTTATTGTCGCGGTCATAGCGGCGATTGTTATCGCGGTCATAGCGGCGATTATTGTCGCGGTCATAGCGACGGTTATTATCGCGGTCATAACGGCGATTGTCACGAATGTTGCGCAGGTCATTCTGACGGTCATAGTCATCATTTCTATGGTGACGACTCTGAAGTTCATAGTTACCATCATCATTACGTTGATAACTATGGCTATCTAACTCAGCAAGATAAGATGCTGGTGTATTAGCATCAGCTTTTGGAGAAATAGCCAAAGCTGATGCAGATGCTATCAAACCAGCCAGCAAAATAGAGGTAAAGCGGTTCATAATGTTAGTCAAAAATTATTGACATTAATTTATGCAAGTCCAGTCTGTTTAGGAAGAGCAGATTCCACAAGTCTTTAAATCAATCCTAACAGTCTTGAATAAATCAGAAAGTTTTCTGGGGTGCGGTGATTGAGAAAAGTTTTGTTGTCTGCGATACTTTCTGACCTTCCAAATCCCATGAAAAGTTAAAATTAACATGAGTATTTGAACTGGATAAATCCACCTTTGAACTCCGTTAACGAGTCTTTAATACTTGTGAATTCACCTCATAACTTTGGCAATGACAAACTTAGGGTTTCAGCCTGCAAGTAGAACGCGATCGCACCCTTACCAAAACCTACCAGCTAGCTAATGCTCCAATCTACGAAAATAAACGCACACCAATTATAATTAGTGTGCGTCTGCGGTTAGATTTTAGAAATTCTCGAACTTAGCGATCGCATCCTTCATCTTATCCACCACCTCATCTACAGCGATAACTCCCAATTCCCCAGAGGCGCGGGTACGGATACTCAAGGTGTTGGTTTCCACTTCCTTGGCTCCTACCACTGCCATCACGGGTATTTTTTCTTTCTCTGCATTGCGAATTTGTTTACCCAAGCGATCGCCACTGGTATCAACTTCTGCACGGATGCCCAAGGCTCTCATTTTCGCCACCACATCTTTCGCAAAGTCTAGCTGTGTATCACCCACTGGCAGTAATCTAGCTTGCACTGGCGCTAACCACAAAGGGAAATCCCCTGCATATTCTTCAATTAAGATCCCAATCAACCTTTCCAGCGAACCAAAAGGCGCACGGTGAATCATCACTGGACGTTTGCGAACCCCATCTTCAGCGACGTATTCCAACTCAAAGCGTTCTGGCAAATTGTAATCAACCTGCACAGTTCCCAATTGCCACTCCCGTTCTAAGGCATCACTAAAGATAAAGTCAAGTTTGGGCCCATAAAAAGCCGCTTCTCCAATCCCTTCAAAGTGTTCCATCCCCAAGGTTTCAACTGCCCGGCGAATCGCACCTTCGGCTTTATCCCAAACCTCATCAGAACCGATGTACTTATCACTAGCAGGATCGCGGAAACTGAGTCTAGCTTTAAAGTTCTTCAGTTGCAGCTTATTGAACACCGACAAAATCAAATCCACCACACTGAGGAATTCGCTATCTAGCTGTTCTGGGGTAACGAACAGGTGAGAATCATCTACAGTAAAACCGCGCACCCGTGTTAAACCGCCCAATTCGCCTGATTGTTCATAACGGTAAACAGTACCAAATTCCGCCAAGCGCATCGGTAGTTCCCGATAAGAGCGCAACTCACTCTTATATATTTGGATATGGAAAGGGCAATTCATTGGCTTCATAACAAAGCCCTGTTCCTGTGCAGCCGATTCCTGATCGTCTGCCATCAAGGGGAACATATCTTCTTTATATTTCTGCCAATGTCCAGAGGTTTTAAATAAATCTACTCTGGCAATGTGAGGTGTGACTACAGATAAATAACCCCGTTTTATCTGTTCTTGCTTGAGGAAGTCTTCTAAAGTACTCCGTAACAGAGTGCCTTTGGGTGTCCACAAAGGTAAACCCGGCCCTACTAAATCAGAGAATATAAATAATCCCAGTTCCTTACCTAGTTTCCGGTGATCTCGCCGTAGCGCTTCTTCTTTGCGTCGCTTATATTCAGCGAGTTGTTCTGGGCTTTCCCAGGCGGTGGCATAGATGCGTTGTAATTGGGCTTTAGTTTCATCCCCACGCCAATAAGCGCCAGCAACGCTTTCTAGTTCAATTGCTTTCGGGTTTAATTCACTGGTATTTTCCAGATGAGGCCCCGCACACAAATCCCACCATTCATTCCCCAGGTGGTAAATTGTGATTGGTTCGTTTTTGATATCTGCCAGAATTTCTAGCTTGTAAGGTTCCTTAATTTCCTGAATCCGGCGTTCGGCTTCTTCACGGCTGACTTCTTCCCGAATTACTGCCAGTTTGCGATTGATAATCTTCGCCATCTCTTTTTTGATGGTTTTGAGATCGTTTTCGCTAAATGGTTCTGGACTGTCGAAGTCATAGTAAAAACCGTTTTCTATCCAAGGGCCGATTGTAACTTGTGCCTTGGGAAACAGCTTTTGTACTGCCATTGCCATTACATGGGAAGCAGTGTGGCGAATCTTTTTTAAGTTCTCCGATTCGCTGGTACGCGGTAAATAAATTTTTTCAACTTGTTCTGACTGTTGTGACTGATTTGATGAATTTGGCGACATTGGCTGCTGAACCGTTGGCGAAGTGATTACAAAAGTTGATTTATCTGAATCTGTAGGCTTATTCAACTATAACGACTTTGGTTAAGTAGTCATTTGTCATTTGTCATTGGTCATTGGTGCATACCCTATCCCTTGCAATCCCATAAGTAGTTCAACAAAGTTCACTGGAAACTTGCTTTGACGGTGGGTAGAAAAATTTTTTCTTTCATTGGAGTAATTCAAACTATGTTACAGAGTGGGCGTGCTTTCTCTTGGACTAATGAGTAATGACTCCGCGTAGCGATTTGATTCTCAGTCCTGAATTTTGACTCCTGAATTCTTCTTCAACCCAAAGATAAAGATAAATTTTTGATTTGTTACCTGAGTCTCGAATTCAGGATCATCCGCGATCGCTAAATTATCTTATGAATTGCCACTCGATGTCATATATACCTATAGATGCCTGTCCAAAGGCACTGTACAAACCAGATATCAAGACTATATAATAAATTTTGTGCCCTTTGTTACAAATTTTTACATCTGGGAATTATGAGAAAAATCAGATAAATGTTAAGAAACGTAAATAACGTTAATATTAGTAAGCAAGTTTGAAATATCCCCTTCATTTATGCCAGACTCAAATTTACCAGGGACTGAGTTGTTCAAAACGGTTTTAGATCCGCTGCTAGAAGATTTTCAGCATTGGTTTACGCGATCGCGCCATTTACTCGAAACTGAGGAACTATCATTTATGAGTCACCAAGAGCAATCTGACTTGCTCTTGCGGGTCAAGCAAGCGCAAGATGAACTAAATACGGCAAAGATGCTATTCAATGCAACTGATAAACAAGTCGGAATTGATATGGCAACGTTAATGCCTTGGCATGAATTAGTAACAGAATGCTGGAATGTCGCAATGCGCTTTCGTCAAGGACGTGAAGTCTAAGCGCTAAATTTCAGCAGACTACTTAGCGATGTCTCAAGACTAGCCAAGGAAGCGTCTACGCAAGATGGCAAATCAATCGTTAAAGAGATAGTAAAAAATTCTTAAGAATTTCTTAACATTATCTGGATTAACAAAATAATGTATCCTATGCTACCGTAAGTGGAATAACGGTTGACAAATAGCTCCATATAAATGTAAGCGCATGAAGAGTGCGTAGAATACTCGTCTTAACTGTGAGTCACAGTATCGGCGAAACAAAGCGTTACAAAATAAAGTTTAAAAAATTCCTGTCCTGGAGGAAAATCCAATGTTACATCTGCTTTACATTCTTGCTTTTACAATCCTTGCATTTATAGCTGTTGGCAACTTAATTCGTAACCTGATTATGTTCAGTTTTGATCGGGAACGAACTTACCCGACGAATTCCTCGCCAATGAATAATCAAGGTAACTATGGTTATTATTCGTCAAAGAAACAGTTTGTACCCCATCCAGAGTTATTAGATAGCGCTGGAAACTTAATTAAAGAGCCACTTTTGGTAATGCGTTCAATTAACGTTGAAGATGCGCGTCAACATCTTGATGCACTTTACGAAGCATCCCCAGGACATAAAAGAGAAAATTCCGAAGAAGCGTAAAAAAGTTAGGAGTTAACAGTTAGGAGTTTGGATGTAAATGATTGTTGTTTTTACATCCTTAATTTTTTTTAGTATAAATTTATTACCATGCTTAAATTTGGGGCGATCGCGTCGGTAGGCTGGTAAGTTAACATTGTGTTGTCCACTTGGCGCAGGTTTAAGTTGCTATGAGTGACAAAGAAGCCGTTATTGAGTTGGTAAAACATTTACCCCAGGATGTAACCCTAAGAGAAATTGTTCAGAAAATTGAGTTTATTGAAGCTATACGGGAAGGGTTTGATCAGATTGAACAAGGGCAGGGGATTCCAATTGAGCAGGTTGAGCAAATAATGGATACATTGACTACCAAGTAATTCTCTCGCCAAAAGCAGTTGGAGATTTAGAGACTCTCATTCGGTACATTGCTCAAGATAATCCTGAAGCTGCCAGAAAGCTTGGTAAGCGGTTATTAGTAAAAACTAAAGAACTAAGCCAATTTCCATTTAAGGGTCAAAAGGTTTCGGAATTTGATGAACCTAACATTCGCCAGTTAATCCTAAAGCCGTATCGCATTATTTATCGGGTTGAGGAAGACAAAAAACAGGTGAGCATTGCAAGGTTCTGGCACGCATCAAGATTCAGCCCTGAATTGTAATTGTAAACTTTTAAAAGAAAGCGTATTGACAACGTAAATACATCTTGCCTAGACTATGTGGTCGCAATCAGCAGTTAAACAAGGCAATATTCTGGTACACATCAAGATGTAGGTCTGAATTATAACTGTATAACATCTCATTTGAGCAGATATACAAAATACACTGGTACAGATAAGGTATGGGAATAGAGGGAAATTTCAAACAAATATCCGCATCTATTTTAGAGATAGGGAAACAAGATTTGTATGTGTTGAACTTGTATCTTCATGCAAAAGAAGCCCTAGAAACCGGAGCAGTTCAACATCTACCTACCTACTTAAAAAAAAAGGAATTAATCATAACCTAAACGCTCTTATTGCTGAGGAGCAATGGAGAATTGGAAGACTAGATATTGATTCATATTGGCACGCAATTCACTACTTGCTAACTGAGGACATATCTTCGTGGGAAGAATGTCAGATACCTTTTATTGTTGCCCGAAAGGAGGAAAACAACCGATTGCTAATCAATGCGGTGATGGGCAGAACCTCAATTGAAGGAACTAAAGGTAGTTTCAAAGATTTCGGCCCTGTAAAATATCTTGTTCCCTCAGAAACTCAGCAAATCTCCGAAGCGCTGCTTCAAATTTCAGAAAAAGAGTTTGCTAAGAGATATGAAGAAGCTTGTGTGCTGAATCCAGATGTTTACAGAACATTATGGGATGAGCAAGTAGATGAATATTGGTATATATTTCAGTGTATTTCAGAGTACTACAGAATAGCTGCTGAAGAAACCAGAGGTATGCTTCTCTACCTCGGTTATTTTTCCGGGGTTGATTTCATGTGGGAAATGCAAGACTAATGCCGCAGGTTAACAATTCAGTTGCAACGGACTGAAGGAAACCCTGGAGTTGATGCAAAAGTTATCTACGGCGGCTCAATTTTGAGATTATGCCAGCAAGCGATGTCTACAACGGGCTACGCCTACGCACCAATCATAAAATAGGGAGTAGTAAATTAATTCCTTACTCCCTACTCCCTTTCTAAGCTTCAATAACTACCCGCAAATTGCCCCGTTTTTTCGCAACGCGACAAGCAGTCGTAGTCCCAGAACGCTCGAATTCCAAATCGAGGATGGTGGGGCCGACTCGCAAATTATGAAATGACAGACGATTAATCGATTCTGGCAAAGCGGGGTCGATTATTCGCAAGCAGTTATTTTGAGCATCAGGCACCAAGTTGACCATCATTTGTAGGAGTTGGAAGATGCTACCCGTCGCCCAAGCTTGGGGAGTGCAGGCAACTGGATACTGCACAGGAGCATTATCACCATTCCGTTCGTAGCCGCAGAAAAGTTCTGGAGGACGTTGATAGGGTTGTTGCTGAGTCATATCGAATAAACCTTGGAATATTTCCAGGGCTTGATCGATAAGACCGAGCGATCGCAATCCCATTGCAATCAGAGCATTATCATGGGGCCAAACCGAACCAATGTGATAACCCATCGGATTATAAGCGGGTGACAAACTACTTAGAGTCCGAATGCCCCAACCATTAAACATATCTGGTGCCCGCAACCGTTCTGCTACACTATGAGCTTTTTCGTCTGTGAAGAGTCCCAAATGCAGACAATGACCAGGATTTGAGGTAATACTGTCTACTGGCTTACCTTCTCCATCCAAAGCCAGGGCGCAGAAATCTTGGTCTTCCACCCAAAAATCTCGATTAAACCGAACCTTAAGATTTCTGGCTTCTTCTTGCCAACGATCTGCCAAATCAAGCCGCTTCTTCATCCTAGCTATTTCTGCTAGACGCATTTTTGCAGCATAGACGTAAGCTTGTACCTCACAGAGGGCAATTGGGCCGTTGGCTAATTCTCCCTTACGGTCTACAATACAGTCGCCAGAATCTTTCCAACCTTGGTTAGCAAGACCGCGTTTCGATGTACGGAAGTAACTGAGGTAAGTGGTTTCTTTGGTATTGCGATCGATCCACTCCATTGCCGCTAGAGCATTGGGCCAAAGTTGCTCTAGGAGTTCTCCATCGTGAGTCCAAGCGTAATGTTCGGCATAGAGCAGCAACCACAAGGGAGTGGCATCAACAGTACCGTAGTAAGGTGTATGGGGAATTTCTTGACAACGAGCCATTTCTCCCAAACGTAACTCGTGCAAAATCTTACCCGGTTCTTCTTCGCGCCATTCGTCATCAATCTTGCCTTGGTATGTCGCAAGTAATATCAAAGTTTCCTTAGCGATTTGTGAGTTTAACATCAGGCTTTGAGAAGCTGTAATCAACGAATCTCGCCCAAATAATGTCGAAAACCAAGGTACTCCAGCGGAAACAGTCTTATGCTTACCAAAAGACTGGCGCAACAAATACATATCTTGTTCAGCCCGCTCAATCACTCGATTGAAGGTACTCTTATCTGAGCTAATGCGGGTAATTTGTTGTACCCAGTTTTGCTCCTCCATCCACTCAGCAGCTTTCGCTTGTCCTAATGTCGTGGCGGCGCTCACGGTTGAGCTGGACTGGTTGTTTCTCAACATATTCACTCGGTAGCCCAGCTTTTGAGTTTCGTGAGAAGCCAACTCTAGCTGCCAAACCGCAGTGTAACCCTTGAAAGAGTCTGGTTGCCGATGCTGGAATAAAATCCGGGATTCCATTACTGAGCCATCCAGACCTTGATAGGCAAGTGTTAAGGATTCTTCTCTAGAGGTAGATGGCTCTTTAGATACTGGTGCAACACCATCGACGTGAGAAAATGTTCCTTCCTCAGTCGTCGGTTCTACTAGGCGTAAAAGCCGACCTCGTTTTTCTCTGTCATAGCCCCGGACTTCAAATAAATCAACAAAATCCGCATCAAAGCTGATGGTTAGTTCAAAATTGACAGTAGTTGTGCTGTAGTTAGATACTTCTATTTCTTCAAATAGTGCCCCATTCAGCACGATTTCTCGGCGAATTCCGATAGTCTCGGCTTTTAGACGTTCGTCGATTCTGGGGGTAGTACACAAAACTGAGAGTGAAAAGCCTTTCTCAGCAGTACTACTGAGGAGTACAGGCGATCGCCCTTCAATTTGTAACTCCAAGCGATTGAGAAATCTCGTATCACAACAAAACAGTCCCATACTGGGATTGCCTTCGTTGAGGGAACAGCCAGAAATATTCCCGATAGTATCTGTCACAAAAAATAAATCATCATCTTTAACCGTTAGTGTCGGTTGCGATCTTTCTGCCACAACACAAGGCCACTCCGGGATCGGTAATTGTTCAGCAGGAATAAAAGTTTTTCCATCCAGAAAAATTTTTTCTGGGGTCATTAGCGTATCCGGTGTCATTAGCCAAAGTTCCGTGTACAGGTCTATATTTGTGTGGTCTTTTGAGTAGAAATCTCTTACCCAAGAGGCAGAGAGAAAGAAGAAATACCCTTTTGCTTTGAGACAGAGCAACTAAATTTATTCAGATCGAAAAAAGAAAGATTTGTGTCGAGACACGTAGTGCAAACAAAGAACAGCGTATCCTAGAGAGACACAAGATGCGGATTCAGGTCAGTTATCTGGCGCTGCTTTTACAGTGCTTTCAAGTAATTGATACACTAAGCTCCCCACTCCATACTCCCCGTCTCAGTCGTAGTCTAAATATCTGAAAATCGCTGTAAGTATGGGGTTTTCCTTTTAACCCCATCTCTTTGCTTTTTGTTCATCCTCACAATTTCCGAAAAAAAGACGCTCTTTAAAACTCGTTTGAGCTATTCTAACCAAAATAATCCTGATATATTGCTGACAAAATAGCAGCGCTTATATCTATATAAACAAATCTTGTTGAAGGATGCAGAAGGACGTTCAGCGAGCGCTCAATCGAGCCGCGGCAGGCGACAGGTAAGACTGCCCTGTCTACGACACGCTGCGTGAACAGCAAGAACTGTCTTTCTTTGATAAATTTATATTTTATAAGTGTGAGGTCAAGAGTGAAAACTGAAGATTTTGAGATATTTGAGATAATTTATTAGTCGTTGAACTTTCAAAGACACAAGATATATAGTATACTCAGCAAAAACTTGAAACTGCACAGTTATTTGTTGAACATAGATAAAATTTATTTAGTATACGATTTTGTTTTAAATAATCTTTGATATTTGATTAGACTAATTTATGATAATTAATTGATTAAGTTTAATAACTAATTATAGATTAAGTTATGTAAATATCGCAGTCACGATTTTTGGCTAAGAAAATTTATTTAGCGAGCAGAAATCAAGGTCGGCAAAGTAGCGATGTCTACGACAGGCTATTTTACCGACGTATAGACTGTAAATCGATCATCCGTGGTTATTAGCGAACACAGTAGTTAAAACCATACAATGATAAATGTTTTAGTACTTACTCCTGAAAGATTTTACCTTTGCAAGCAAAAGCATCAGTTGTCGAGAATGTATGTATATTGGGCGTAATAGGTTGTCAATCAACAAATCAAGTGTACCCACGCCCCTTAGTTAGTAACAAAGTGTTGCGACTGCTTTGGCGAAAAGCGCTTTTTAGCGTTCTTTACATATTGCAGCTGTCTATTTAACTTGAGAGTCCCTTGGAATTTGTACAATGCAGCTGTGACGTGGATCTGATCGAGGTTGAGCGTTTAACAATAATTCATGAGCATTTCGACTTCTGTGCTGAGTGATCTGCTAAAGTCCTTACCCTACTTGCGGCCCCAGCTATATTTTAAGGCTTCACTAACGGCGCTCTCCCACGCGATGGAAGATCAAGTTTTGGCTGCGACTTTAGCTAAACCCCTTGTAATTGCTAGTTTCCAGCGAGAGCGATTCTACCGCCAAGAAGCTCATCGCTACCAGCGACTTGCTTTGCGAAGTAATCAAATATACGTATTATCTGCTCCAGAAACGGATTTCACCAACAGTTCGGAACACTACGAAAAAGTGGCTTTTGAGCCAACGGATGGCTTAAGTCAGGAGTGGCATTTGGTAGTGATTGCTGACAATTATGCTACTTGTCTGGTTTGCCGAGAAAACCTTGGTTCTCTTGCCAAAAACACCCAACTACCGGAACTAAGCCCTAATCTGGATATAGACACAGCTCGAAGATTTGAGGGAATTTGGACATCGGAAAGAGGAGCTAGCCTCAAAGCAGCCGAATTACTGTTAGATAGGGTTTTGGTTTACAGACCAGAACTGACAAATAAAATTCAAGAGGCACGTCAGAGGTTTGGCATTGGGGAGCCGCGAAACTATTCTGGAGCCGAACAGGTAAACGAGTATGCCTGTGATATTGATACAGATCCCTTTGTGCAGCGCTTAGTAACTTATTTGCAAGCTAGTCAGTACAAATTGCACAAAGCTTACCGTTCTATTGCTGCCCAGGCACGAAAAGAACGATTAGTCAACTCAATTAGTACTGCCATTCGGCGATCGCTAGATCCTCACGAAGTTCTCCAAGTGGCGGCACAGGAATTAGGGCAACACCTAGAAGCTTGTCGCTGTTTAATTTACCGCGCTCAAGCTACAGATAGCCAAGCCATAATTGAACACGAGTTTTTGAATCCCGGTGTTTTATCTGTTTGCGGTCAAACCTGGGAGTTAGAGAACAATTCCCTATTTCGGGACATCGTGGAACAAGGCGAAGGTGTTTGTGTGAGCGATACGCTGAGTGACCCCCGTGTTACCAAGTCGCCAGGACTTTCCACGATCGCCAAAAAGTTTGCCATTCGTTCTTGGCTGATGGAACCAGTATTCTATCAGGGGCGATTATTGGGGATTGTGGAGTTACATTACTGCCGGATGCCACCCCACGAGTGCCAACCTGGAGAATTGGATTTGGTAGAAGCGATCGCTACCCAAGTAGGAGCAGCTCTCATCCAAGCGGAAGCTTACGCTAACCTAGAAGAACTTAACCAGCAGCTAGAAGCCCTAGACCGCACCCGCAGCAACCTCATAGCCATCACCGGACACGAACTACGTACTCCCCTATCCACAATTCAAGTGTGCCTAGAAAGTCTCGCTACCGAGCCGGATATGCCTTTGGAGTTGCAACAGGTGATGCTCAACACCGCTCTTTCCGACTCAGAGCGGATGCGAAAACTGGTACAAGATTTTCTTACACTTTCCAACTTGGAAAGCGGCCGGGTGGAATGGCATCCAGAATCCCTCACCTTACAAGAATGTGTGGATTTAGCACTCAGTCGAAATCGCACGCGTTCCTCAATGGAAAAGCCGCCCCAAATAAAGACTCAAATTGCCGAAAACCTACCTCTGGTAAGAGCTGACGGTGATTGGCTAGTCGAGGTACTGGCAAAACTCATGGACAATGCTTTGAAATTTACGCCGCCCCAAGGAGAAATCACGATTAAAGCGATTTACAACAGCCGTCAAATGGTCGAGGTGACTGTAGCTGACACTGGACGCGGCATTGAACCAAATCGTTTAGAAGTAGTTTTTGACCGCTTCTATCAAGAAGAAGGAGCGCTGCGCCGCACCACTGGCGGGACTGGACTTGGTTTAGCAATTTGCCGTCAAATTGTTAATGGCTGGGGTGGGCAAATTTGGGCAGAGTCAACTGGTAAAGACCAGGGTAGCCAGTTTCACTTCACCATCCCGATTGTTCAGAATAGCCAAGAGGAAAAGCGGACAAAAGTCAAGAGTAAATAGGCATTGGGCATGGGGCATTGAAAAGAGGCAGAGGGGCAGGGGAGCAGAGGAGAAATAATAACTCCTAACTCAGCACGGGCTAAACGCCCCGCTACCGCTAACAGCACTCCTGAAGGGCATGGGGCATTAATTTTTAACAAATGACAAAGAACCAAGGACAAATGACTAAAAACTGTTACAGTCTATGACGCGATCGCAATATGATCCTGGTTGCGATGTTAGGATTCCCTAAAAACGTTGAGAGAACAGACTTTATGGCAGAAACACTCTCTGGACAAACCCCGCTATTTGCTGGCAGCACTGGTGGCTTGCTTACAAAAGCAGCAGTAGAAGAAAAGTACGCGATCACTTGGACTAGCCCGAAAGAGCAAGTTTTTGAATTGCCTACAGGTGGTGCTGCTATTATGCGCAAAGGTGAAAACCTGCTGTATATAGCTCGTAAAGAATATGGCATCTTTTTGGGCGGTCAGCAACTTCGTAAACTCAAAATCACAGATTACAAAGTTTACCGGATTTTACCCAACGGAGAAACTACTTTACTTCACCCAGCTGATGGTGTCTTCCCCGAAAAAGTAAATGAAGGTCGTGATAAAGTGCGTTTTCTCCCACGCAGGATTGGGCAAAATCCCAGCCCATCACAGATCAAGTTTAGTGGTAAAACTACCTATGATGAATAGGGACTAAGACTGGGGACTGGGGAAGAAGCAAGGGAGCTCTTAGCAGGGAGCAAGGGAGAAAAGTTTTCCCCTCTGCCCCCTGCACCCCGCCCCTCTGCCTCTTTTCAATGCCCCATGCCCCATTCCCCATGCTCCATCTCTAAGCAATTTATGGTATTCCCCGATTTGTGCGAATTTTCTCAACTAGCTCTACAAGGCAACTTCGTCCCGGTATATCAAGAATGGGTGGCAGATTTAGATACGCCTGTATCCGCTTGGTATAAAGTCTGTGCAGGTCAGCCTTATAGCTTTTTGTTGGAATCGATAGAAGGTGGGGAAAAACTGGGACGCTATAGTTTAGTGGGCTGCGATCCGCTGTGGGTTTTGGAAGCAAGGGGCGATCGCACGACTCAGAAAAACCGTGATGGTTCGCAGGTGGTTTTTGCTGGCGACCCTTTTACAGCTTTAGCTGAATGTTTGGCACCTTATCACCCAGTGAAATTACCACAGCTACCACCAGGAATTGGCGGTTTGTTTGGGTTTTGGGGCTATGAGTTGATTAAGTGGATTGAGCCGCGTGTGCCCATTTATTCACCAGATGAGCGAAATATCCCTGATGGGTTGTGGATGCAGGTAGACCACCTATTGATTTTTGACCAGGTGAAGCGAAAAATTTGGGCGGTTGCTTATGCTGATTTACGTGAGCCGAATGTAGATTTCAAAGCAGCATATCAACAAGCTAGCGATCGCGTCACCCAAATGCTCGAAAAGCTATCTCTACCCCTATCGCCGGAAAAAACTCGATTGAAATGGAATCCGCCAGGGAGCAGGGGAGCAGGGGAGCAGGGGAGCATAGCCGCAGAGGAGTATAAGAGTAATTTTACTCGCCCTGATTTTTGTGCCAGTGTTGAAAAGGCGAAAGATTACATTAAAGCAGGTGATATTTTTCAAGTAGTAATTTCTCAGCGACTATCAACAACATACACAGGCGACCCTTTTGCCCTTTACCGGTCGCTACGTCAGATAAATCCTTCGCCTTACATGGCTTACTTTAACTTCCAAGATTGGCAAATTATCGGTTCCAGTCCTGAAGTGATGGTGAAAGCCGAAACCGATTCTGATGGTGGAGTGATAGCAACGGTACGCCCAATCGCTGGGACGCGTCCACGAGGTAAAACTACTCAGGAAGATGCAGCCTTCGCTGAAGATTTACTCCAAGACCCCAAGGAAATTGCCGAACACGTGATGCTTGTGGATTTAGGGCGGAATGATTTGGGGCGTGTTTGTCAAAGTGGTAGCGTCAAAGTCGATGAATTAATGGTGGTTGAACGCTACTCCCATGTAATGCACATTGTCAGCAATGTTGTGGGTAAATTAGCAGTTGGTAAAACAGCATGGGATTTACTGAAAGCTTCCTTCCCAGCAGGTACGGTAAGTGGCGCACCCAAGATTAGGGCGATGGAAATTATCCACGAGTTAGAGTCTAGTCGTCGGGGTGTTTATTCCGGTGTGTATGGGTATTACGATTTTGAAGGACAATTAAATACTGCGATCGCAATTCGCACAATGGTAGTGCATGATAAGACTGTAAGCGTACAAGCCGGTGCAGGTTTGGTAGCTGATTCTGAGCCAGAGAAAGAATACGAAGAGACGCTGAATAAAGCTAGAGGTCTACTAGAGGCGATTCGTTGTTTGCGTTGAACTGGGGACTGAAGAAGGGAATAGGGTACAGGTTAGAGGGTACAGATAGATTATTCTCTGTAACCTCTAACCTGTACCCTATTCCCTTTTACTGACTGTTTGTATAGTTACTTTCGTATACAATTAATTGCACACTGGTTTTTGTTGCTTAATTGTAAAAATGGGCTTGATATAAGTACAGTAACAGTTCGATCTGCGGTATGAGCATCTAGACCAGACTTTAAAAGTTGATGTACCAATACCCTTCTATTTTGAATTACATAGGTTTTACTTTGAACCGCAAGATGTTTGGAAACAATTTGTGCTACTTCTAAGCCCACGTATCCACAATACCGTGACAAATTGGGAAGCTTTATAAATCCAATCAACATCAGACTTTTTCCAAAGCTAAACAGAGTTTTTTAAACTTATTGAAAATTTAAAAGAAGTCCTGGTATCCAAATCCAAGACCTCTGTTGAAGTTACTACACACTAGAAATGAACAAACTTACTCATCCTAATTGGCTAAAGTAAATCGCCCAAATAATTCCAGTTACTCCAAGCGCAATTAAAAGGTTAGTGAAAAATCTGCCGAACTCAATTTCTTCTCCCAGCCCTTTGTCGTCTTGACCGACAGTAAAAAACAGTGACCAGGCTTGATTTGCATTGATAGTCTCAAAGTTGTTGAAATCAGGTCTAAAAACAACGGTTCCAATTAAATCCTTTTTGGGATAATCAAAATCAGTTTTCATAAGTAAGTTTGCCTCTAAATTGCTTTATTCGTCAAGTGAATAAAATTAAAAAATCTCAAAGTGTCTTATTTAAAGGCTGGTTAGCCATCCAATCAAACCATGTCCGGTAATAACTTCTACAGCTAGGAGTGAAACAAAAGCAATCATTGCCAAACGCCCATTGAGTTTTTCGGCATATTTGGTGAATCCTATCTGTGGAGTTTCATCAACATAAACTCTGGGTTCAATCGCAATTTTGTTGAGTTGACCGCGTTCGTTAATGGTAAAGCCTTTACTTGCCATTTTTACTCTTTGTTTTTGCTCTCCGTAAACGAATATTAACTATTGTAAATATTTTATGCAACTACTTGACATAGAAATAAAAGTAGTAATAACCGTACCAAGTGAGTAGGGTATTTTGGATTTGTACGAGAACTAGGCGTGTCTACAGTCGGCTCAATACTGTTTGCTTAAGGCAAGAGACGCGATTCTTGGAAGGGAATGCATACAAAAGTACCAATTGCATTAAATAAGACATAATAAAAACTTATTGCTTTTATAAGCAGAAGTTATCAATATATAACTGAGAAAGTATTGCTTATTTGTAACAGACTTGTTATGTTTCTTTACATAAAGATACAAAAACAGATCAATGCGTTAAAGCACCGTTAATCAAGGCTTTTTAAATAACTATGCAGTTGAGCCTGCAATGTGCTTTGCCAAGTATCTAAACTCAACGGCAACAGCATCACTATGCCTTTATTAGAGCTATGTCTACAACAGGCTGTCTAGTGATGTCAAAACTACTGAGTGCCTTTATTAACACTAAAACGCATTTATCCTCGGTCTTTGCACATTTGATTTTTCACATTCGGTAGAACTGTAATTTTCTTTTTGGAATTTCTGCTATGTCTTTTACCATCCAGTCGGCTCAAAGTATTTTTCCCGGCACCCTAGTTGCTGACGTTGTTCCAACCGTCGTCGAATCATTCTCTAAGCTCAATGCTGAAGATCAACTAGCATTACTTTGGTTTGCTTATACCGAGATGGGTAGAAGTATTACAGTTGCTGCTCCTGGGGCAGCCAACATGATCCTTGCACAAGGCTTACTCGAACAAATTAAGCAAATGCCTTTTGAGGCTCAAACGCAAGTCATGTACGATTTGGCTAACCGTGCTGACACTCCTCTGTGCCGTTCTTATGCATCCTTCACCGTAAATATCAAGTTGGGCTTTTGGTATCAGTTAGGAGAATGGATGGCTCAGGGAATCGTTGCTCCCATCCCACCAGGTTACAAGCTTTCTTCTAAAGCTGCCGATGTGTTACAAGCTATTCGCAATGCAGATTCAGGCCAACAAATTACCATCCTACGGAATACCGTAATTAGCATGGGATTTGATCCGAATGCTCCTGGCAGTTACAAAAAAGTCTCAGAGCCGGTAGCTCCTCCCACTGCACCAGCATTTCGGACTAAAGTCACCATCGAGGGCGTCAACAATTCTACAGTACTTGGCTATATCAACAACATGAATGCCAATGACTTTGATGCTGCGGTTTCTCTGTTTCGTTCCGAAGGTGCTTTGCAACCTCCCTTTGAAAGACCAATTGTTGGTCAAGACGCAATCCGCGCTTATATGCGTGAAGAATGCCAGGGGCTGAAGATGCTCCCAGAGCGCGGCGTATCTGAGCCTGTGGAAGATGGCTATACCCAAGTTAAAGTTACAGGCAAAGTCCAAACCCCTTGGTTCGGTGCTAGTGTGGGCATGAATATTGCATGGCGCTTTTTGCTAGATCCCCAAGGCAAAATCTTCTTTGTAGCGATTGACTTGTTGGCTTCTCCTAAAGAACTGCTGAACCTAGTACGTAAATAGAGGGCTAGATTAGTTGCTGCTTAAGCGTGGATGAGTGAAGAAGCAATTGCCACCTCACCACGCTTAAGCAAAAGAAACTTTGCAGGATAAGGGCTTCTTTAGTATCTTTGTCCTGCGATCGCTATTGAAAACAAACGATTCCATCAGCGATCTTTTAAAAGATTATTAAATAGTTTTAAGGTGAGCGCTGGCTTTTTAAGTATAATAATATACAAAATTATAAATTAGTACTGACTTATAGAACCTTTCTCGCTCAAGAGTATCTCAACTATTCTTTACTTGTTTATATTTAAATAACAATACATCTTTAGATAGAGTAATAATTTATTCATCTACCAAGAGTAATAGATTATCAATGACTTTTTTCAATTCCTCTGAGCCGCTCGTGCGTGAAAAACAGCAAGAGCTAGATTTTCAAGATATTCAAGGTCTAGTCTGTCTCAACTACCAAATTGGAAATTTCATCCTCTTTTCAAAGTTTTATACTCGCGTCGATCAAGCATTTATTCTCTGGGGACTAATTTCATCTGGAATTTTCGTAACCGCGCAGTTTCTACCCATTAGCTGGAGTAGCCAAGCAATTTTGTGGTCAGTGCTTACCTTATTAGGTGCAGTTGGTATGGTAAGTTTAACTTGGTTTTGGGCAACTGTAGAACAGCTACGCTGGGTTGTTTATAGCTGGGCGATTTTAATCTTAATGGGTTTAATCTTGACCGATCTGAGCATTTTTTTGGGATGGGGAGAGGTGTTAATCCGTTTGTGTCCACTGTGGTTAGGATTAAGTGCCATCGGCTATCTTTGCACCGGGATAGGAATGCGTTCACGCACATTTATTCTGATGGGGTTTATTCATTTGCTGGGAATTTTAGTTTTACCGTACTGCGGTGTCATGCAGTTTCTCTCAACGGGGCTAATTATGACCGTTAGTTTACTGTTACTAGCAGAATTACAATGGGATATGCAATCTTCAAGTGATTACAACCAATTAACACTACAACAAAAGCAGTTTAACCAAGTACAGTCTCAACGGCGTCAAATGACTAGCTAAAGTTATAAAGAATTAAAATCTTACTTTAGACAAGTTTGTATAAACAATATAGCTATATCTCTTGACTAGGTAGTGTTTATACTTCAGAGAGAGAGTTTTTCACCCAACTGTTAGTTATTCTAGTTTATGAAAACAGACAACACTGTATGGGTGTTATGCCGCTGTGGCCCATTATCGGACATCGAAGGAGAGCGACCGCAGATGTTTGAACAGTGTAAATCAATCAAAACCTTTGACGGTGTGGAGTTTTTGTCGCTTCCTCCACTTTATTATCACTTAGGGAAGGTTAAATTCTTCATCAGAGCGGTCTGAGGTGGTAGGCGTCTTGTGTTTTTATTAGATTACAAATTAATTTTTGATACTCCAATATCCTTGATTCAAAATAAATTAAGGATATTGTAGTTTCGCGGCTAATGTAAATATCTGTTACTTGGCGTTTGTGTGTCAAAATATTCACGCCAACGACTAATTTGACTATCCCTAAAATCTACAACAATTACGTCATCAGCTTTATTACGACGACCTGTCGCCTTTTCTGTATCTTCATAGTACCATTCTACTGCTGCCTGATTTGCTCCAATGATAATCCGCTGGATGTCTATTTTGACATCTGAATACTCTTGTTTAAAATTGGCAAGTCCTTCTCGAATTCTTTCTTGCCCCCGCCAGCATTGACCAGGTACGATTAGTTCTCCATCAATTGTAAACAATTGTGCAAGAGCATCGACATCTTGAGCAACCCATGAATCTTTAGCTTTTTCTATTAATATCTGGATATCTTGTTGGTTCATAGACTGACTGGCAAATAAAGGTGTGCTAAAAGTTAAGCTAACAAATATAGTTCCTAACACTAGCCATTGAGATAACCAAAGCATCTAGATTTTTCTACCCTCTAAAGTATCAAGCTATAGAGCATTAGTAAAATTTAACCAGAAGTTATTTGCATTGCAATCGCACCTGCGAAAAGTCAGGTTTTGATTGAATGCAGAATGTCTGTAACGTTGATGTTAATTCTACAGCCAAAACTGGCGATCGCCTTCTACTGTACCTGGAGCAATTCCTTGTAACCGCCGATAAGCTATTTTGTCAGAACCGTATAATGGGACGGGTAAGCGAGGTTCTTTCAACGCCCCGTGATGTAGCAATGTCAGTTTAAGTGTAGCTTCTATTAAACTTTCAATTGATACTTGCTGTTCATGTTCAGGATCGGGAATAACCTTTAAACGCAGAGGATAAGGTAAACCCATTTTCTCAGACTTAACTTCAGTAGTGACTAAAATTACTTCATAGGGCGATAAGCGAAGAGCTAACCCTTTAGTTGGTGCTGTCACTACAGACTGCTGAAATTTATATAGTCGTGGAATCTGAGATTTTACACACTCTACCAAAATAAACGTTGAACCAATAACTTTTGCTCTTTCTCTTAAATTCTTTATTTCATCACCACAAAAACGTCCATCACGATAAATTAGTACAGTTTTTTGTCTTAATTCAGCAGATGGTAGAAACCTCTCTAGTGTTCGTTTATCAATTGTTTCACCCTCGGTTAAAGCATCTTCCAGTCGGAAACGAATAAATTCCCCTCGTTTGTCATAGAGACGCACGCTAGCACAAACATTTCTACTTCCAAACCCTTTCTTTTTAGAAATTCGGGAAATATCAAAGCCGATAAAATAATCAGCAATTTCTAAAGGTTCAGCTAAAACAAAAGGTAAATTTCCTAACTTTGCAAGAATTCCTGGAATTACCTGATGAAGGATATTACCATAATTACTAGTATTTTTTAATGTCTCTTCATAAATTACTTGACTAGCAATTTCTCGCCGGAGTAAGCGTGAAGAAATAAATGAATAAAAGCTACCATCATCATTATTATCAGCATGGCGATCACTCTGAGGGAGAAATGTCAAAACAATGTCAGTCGGAATCGCCATTAATTCATTAATAGCTTGTTCCACTTTTTCTCTATCATCAGAGACACTTGAACTACTTACTGATACACCAACTCGATGAACAATTATGCTTTCAAATCCATAGGATTTTAGACGTTTCTGAACCTCCCTGATAAAAGGATCTACCTTCAAATCACAAAGTTTCAAAGCTGTAATGCGAATCGGTGTTGCTTTATCTTCATATTGAGCTTGACGACGATAAACGCCTCCTTGTGATAGTCCTTTAAGGACATCTCCTCTCCTACTAATAAAATTTTGAACAGATTTTTCCTTTCCAAATAGAAGTTGAGTATCTTCAAGCTTAAATTTTAGTGGCAAGAATAATTCAGAGCAATTACCGCTCTTTCTACTATTAATACAGGTTTCCGATAACACAAATCCATAAATACTTAAAGCTAGTGCAGCTTCTTTTTTGTATGAAGCTAAACTATTTTGCCGCTCTTGATAAGGAATCTTAGCTTCTTTGAGTAAGTCCCCATAGTTTACATCAAATCGTTTGGCAGTATCCTCTGTGATACAAGGAATAAGAGCAGCCATTGCATAAGGATACCGTATTTTATTCTTACTAAACTGCACAACTACAACAGGTTGATCTCTAGGTGCTTCACGAATAGCGATTTCACTCGTTGATGCAGGCTTATAGTTGAGCAATTCTTCTTCACGCTCACCAATAGTTCCTTCTATATCTACAATAGTAGCTGAACTATTCTTTTCAATATCTCGAACATTTAAACCAATTAATAAATCTTTTGGATTTTGTCTATAAGGATGATTATCGTAGAATTCAGACAATTTTCCTTTAAATACAAAAGAACTGCGAACGGTTATAGCAATAGCTGGGTGTGAAATATTTTTAATTTCAATTGCTTCTGCCCAAAATTTTGCTTCTCGTCTAACTTCAATTTTGTTAAATGGAATACTAAAATATGAAAATGGTCGTCTAATTTTTAATATTCTTATAGCTAGTTCAGAAAGAATATCAGCAGATATCTGTGGTTGGCTTACCCATTGGATTGAATAATAGCGATCGCCAATATCTTTTTTCAATTTCTCTGGAATTTCTGTTAAAGCTTTTCGCCATTCATCTAAACTTGGCATTGCTTGATCGGGTTTAGCTAAAACCCAGAAATTTCCATCTGCAAAGATGGCCATAATATCACGAAATTTCTGACTGAAGTGCCAACTTAAACGATTTCCTATTTCAGTATCTACTCTGGGAGTCAGTCGAAAGCAGATTAAGTTAGGTTGAGGAATATTTAGTAAAAATATTTCTGCCAAAAATATTGGTGATATATTAGTTTTTAAGGGGGATTTAAGCACACCAGCAGTCATCTAGAAACCTCTGATATAGTAAATTCACAAATTGAGTTAAACGGACAGTAGCGACAACTTACACCCGGATTTTGGGGAAATATTTGACTGAAATCAGCAGAATTTTTACGGTAGCGTCTCAATTCCTCTTGATGTCGTTGAGCTATTAAAGCTAGTTCTATCTGAAAAGCCTTAAGAGTGTTAGGTGTTGCACTGATAGGTTCTGACCAGTTACCATTTTCTAAGTTATAAAAAGACGCTACTGCTTTTTGCTGGGGGTATCGGTAACTAGCAGCTAGTAAATAAATATACCCTTGTCGCCGATCAAAATCAGAGTGGCCAGTTTTGAAATCTAAAATGTGCAAAGTATCATCTTCTTCGGCAAAAATGCAGTCAATCGCAGCAAAGAAGTTAAAAGATTGATTACCCTGCTTAATCAGAATTGGTTCTGGAAAACCCTCATCACCTCGGCTAAGTTGAATAATTTTCTTCTCAGCAAGAATTGGATTTTGCTGGTAGTTTGTCAGTATCTGAAGTACTCGCTGCTGAACCAAATCTGACTCTTTCCGCAATTCCAGAATCTCTATTATTTGTTTTACAGCGTCTTCTTGATGTAACATCGGGGAGTTTTCATGAAACTCATAAACCCCCCTTTGTGCTAGTAATCCAATTCGCTGAGGAGTGCTATCACTTGCCAAGATTGCTGCAACCGCAGGTTCTCGCGATCGCGCTTTTGTAAAACCTCGTTTCATGTCGCAGTGTAAGTGTTCTTTCCCTATGGGTGGAGAATACTGCAACCATAGGTTGTAACTGGCAAATGGTAGCCAATTTTGGCTCATTAATGTCAATTTCCAGATTTTAGCAGAGAAAAAAGTTTTACTTGGTTAGGATTTCGTAGATTGCCGTATTTGCTCTCTTCGATTTGGATACACCAATCTCGGTTGCCATTTCCAAGGTTCGCAAGCCTTCCAGCATTTGTTCCACAGCCTTTCTGAGTTGTGGATTGCGGCTTGATTTTTGCACTTCCTCAAGCAGAACTGGTAAAGGTCTACCAACAGAGAAACTTAATTGTTCAGGGTTCAACGATTGTTTATTCATGCTTTTGCTCTTGTGTAACGGAATTTGACTCAACGAACATCAGTATAGCCGCCTGAATTGCTATATAATTTCAACAAGGCAAGATATCAGTTGTTTAGTATTGGATCATATTATTCAACTTGTACTAAGCTTGTCAACTGTATAATTTATATAATTAAATTATAAATTTATATTGACCAAAATAGTCAATACTGATACTATTTATCTATGAGTGATTCAAAGGCTAAAAACTTTGGGTAACTTATAGCCGAGCGACTCCTGAAAAGCTTTTTAAAATAAGGCTTTCAGCCTACTATGACTCAAACCGATAGAAGGTTTATTATTATGTATGCTTCAGGCAATGCGTTAGGCAGTTGAATGTGATTATGGATAAACAAGAGAGTCAGAGTTTTGGCAGGTGTATTTGGCAAGCTCGTAGAAAGAAGGGATTGAGTCAGCGTGAGCTAGCAGTAAAGGTAGGGGTGGACTCTACGTACTTGTCGAAACTAGAAAACGACCACGTTGAGCCAAGCGAAAAGGTGATCCGCTCGTTAGCAGAACATCTCAGTTTGAATGCAGAGCAGTTAATGTACCTAGCTGGACGTATGACTCAAAATGACTCGGAGGCTTTCGAGCAATTGCTTAAGGCTAACTACAAAGAAATGCCTGCTTTATTTCGTCGAATGAGAGAAAGTCCGGGTATTGATTCTTTAGTTAAAGCAAGAGATGAGCAAATTGTAAGATTACAAAAAGAAAATGCTGAGTTGAGAACTAAAGTAGAAAAGCTTCAAAAAAAACTTACCTTCTTTAAGCCTTATATTTTTTACTCTAAAGAGGAGATAGAAAGAAGAGCTAATGAAATCTTACAGAATATGCAAAGTTTACATAATGATGCTGCTAAAATACCAATTGATGCTAGTAGAGTATGTGATTATTTAAATTTAAGCATCGAAATTGGCGAAATATTGCCTGATGAACATGGGTTAATAGTAGCTAAAATTTTACCATTAGAAAGAAGAATACTAGTAAACTCAGGTCTTCCAGAAATGTTAGGGACTTTTACAGAGTTTACAATTGCCCACGAAATAGGTCACTGGGTACTTCATATTAACCAAGAAGATGCTGATATTTTATCACAAGAAATTAAGGAAAATAGTGATGATGAAAATCAAGTAATTTTATTCCTATGTCGTAGTGCTAGTAGCCCAATTGATAAATTTGAAGCATTTGAGTGGCAAGCTCAGTATTTTGCTAGTTGTCTATTAATGCCTCGTTACGTTCTACAAGAATTACGTAAAGAACGTGATTTAACTAATTGGAGCCACCTTTATGCAATGACAAAGGAGCTTGGTGTAACAACATCCAGTCTTATTGATCGGTTGCAAAATCTAGGTTGGATTTATATATCTAAAGGTTCTAAGCAAATCTATCCCGGAAAAATAGGATTAGAGCCTGAGCAGCCAAGAATGTATTATTTATGAGGAAAAAGTGAGGAAAAAATAAGGTGAGCATTTTCAAGGCATATAGATACTATTCTAAAGCAGAAATTGAGCAGAAAGCTTATGAAGTTCTAGAGATGATGAAGGCAGAAAATTTTACTCCCAAGTGGCCTTTTGACGCTAGTTGTACTGCTGATGCTTTAGGAATAATGATTGACTGGCAAAGTATACTTCCTGATGACAAAGGAGAAATAGTAGCTAAAATAATTCCTACCAAACAACCAAAGATAGTACTTAATAGAAACATACATAAATTAGAAGAAGAGGGTTTTCAAGCATCTACAATTGCTCATGAAATTGGACATTGGATACTTCATATAAATCAAGATGTAGCCAGAGGTTCTGTGCAGCAGTTAGAGCTAACCTTAAGTATTGACTCAATTGAACAACAATTTCTATGTCGTAATGTTAGTGAGCAGATTTATAAGAGCCATCCTGAAACTCAGGATGACTGGCGAGAATGGCAAGCTCAGTATTTTGCTAGCTGTCTGTTAATGCCTAGAGAAATTTTGGAAGCTAAACGAAAAGGACGTGATTTAACTAATTGGCATCACCTTTATGCAATGCAAAAGGATATTGGTGTAACCATATCTAATCTTGTTTATCGTTTGCAAGACCTTGGCTGGATTAATATTCCTAAAGGTTCCAAGCAAATATATCCGGGTAAAGCTGCACCCAATGGGCAGACAAATTTATTTAATAGGTAAAGTGCGATCGCACCACACACAGCACTACACTAGAAAGTAAGATGCTCAGAATAGCCTATGAACGTTACGACAACCACTTTCCCTTCTACACTCAAATTGAAAATTGACTTGACTGATGAGCAATTTTTCCAGATGTGTCAGAAAAACCGCGATTATCGATTTGAGCGCACAGCATCAGGGGAATTATTAATTATGCCACCTACAGGTAGTGATACTGGCAACCGTAACTTTGATATGGTTGTTGAATTAGGAATCTGGAATAAACAAACTAAATTAGGCAAAGGTTTTGACTCTTCAACTGGTTTCACTCTACCTAATGGCGCAGAACGTTCTCCTGATGTTTCTTGGGTGAAAATTGAGCGATGGAATGCTTTAACCGCAGAACAACAAGAAAAATTTGCCCCAATTTGTCCTGATTTTGTAGTAGAGTTGCGTTCTCGTACTGATTCCTTGAAAGAATTGCAAGAGAAAATGCAGGAGTATATCGAAAACGGTACTCAATTAGGCTGGTTAATTGACTGGAAAAACAAGCGAGTAGAAATTTATCGTCCAGGTAAAGATGTAGAGATATTAGACAATCCTGCTAGTTTATCAGGAGAAAATGTACTATCTGGGTTTGTGTTGGATTTACAGCAGATTATGTAGTTTTATTGATTAGGATAGATATAACGCATTTCAAAGCGACTTTGTTCCCAAAGTGGGATTAAAACGTGTTTAGCAGCATTTAACTGAGCTTGTGAAAAAGATATTTTCCCATTTTCTATAATCCAAATAAATATGCGAGTAATTAAATCTGCCTTAAAACTATTTTCGTATTCACTATTATTTATTCTTACTACTTGCCGATCTAAGCAATCTATAGCATATTTAAAAGTCAAGTTTTTCCAGTCTGCGGAATTGCTATAATTTTCTTCTGGCGTATTTTTCCACTCAACTCTCCGCAAATTTCCGAAAATATAGTCTATGCCTATTATGGAAGAATCCGTATTACGCACTAAATTTGTATAGGCTTGGTAATATGGTTTCAATAGTGAAGCTGCAATATTTTCCACATAGATATGTAACCAAGATTGGATATCACGAAGATAAGGTACTAAATCTCTGATATTATCAATTTCTTTGATTGGGGCGCGTTCACTTCTGTAATTTATTATTTTTGCTAGCAATTCAGATTCAGATAATTGAGATTTGTTTGAGTAGTATTTAATCACTTGGGGAATATATTTATCTAATAACCACTGTTTGGTATATTTAGCTGTCCAAGTTCCTCGTACTCCAATATCTTGCTTCCATAAGCTAAATTTGGCTGTTTCAATAGATTGTAAATTAATATCATTTAGTTCGTAGAGTATGTTCACTTGATTGCTAGGTAATAAAGATAAATCTCTGTCAAACTTGGGGAAGATAAATGCATGATCGCGAATTCCTCGACTCACTCGAATTGATATATTTTGTCTATGGAATATGTGCCATTCTGACTTGCCTTTCTTATAATCAAATTCCTTAGCGAACTGTTGCATCAACTTCCATAATTCTTGTCTTACAGAAAAAAGGATAAAACTACGAACTTCTGAAAATTTTACGAATTTAAAATCCCATGTTTCTAAAGCATTCTCAAATTCAATTATTAAGTTTTTATATTTTTGGCAAACTTCATCGATACACAAACACAAGTCTGTTGCTTCTAACTTTGATAAAATAACTGTTATTTTACCCAAATTTACTGTAAAATTATTTTTATCTAATTCTTTCAAAAAACGACGACAACCCCAATTTGGATGGGTATGTAATCCTGTCATTAATTGACCTAAAATATCTTGATGATTTAAGTGAATTTTTAAACCTTTAAAAAGAATACTACTGAATTCTATTTGACAATTACCTTCTCCAAAAGCTTGGGGTAAATTACAGGCGATCGCTACTTTGGGTTTAACAACAACTAAGTGGCAGCCTTCTCGTGTTATAGAAGGCTCAAAATCACATTTTTCTAAAAAATACTGTAAATCTGGATTACGTGTGATTAATTTTTCTATTAAGTTGCATTTAGTATAGGTTAAAATACTGGCTGTATTTTTATCGATGTTTTTAACTAAATCAAAATTGAGTTTATTATAAAACTTTGAGGCAACATCGTTATTTTTTAAAGTATCTATATTTATATCAAATACTAATTCTTCTCGATTGTAATGTAGACGCTGAAAAACCTTGATATCATATCCATTGGTGACAATAAAAAATAGTGTTTTAAAATGATTACTATAAAATCTAGCTTGCTCAATAGCCTCATTTAACTTGGTTTGTTGCGGTTCTATAGCTTCTACAAAAACCAGTGATGTATCTGTATTTTGTTTTTTAACATCATCTGTTGCAAAATAAATCTGAGCAATTTCTGGATTCTTGGTGTAGGTTTCTGATTGATATGTTTTCAAAGAGTATTCACGATGACATATCTCTGGATAGCAGAGATAGTGAAACATTGGCAAAATCAACCTTTTTTTTACATCATCTTGATTTTGTAAAACACGATGGTCAAAACCTTGTATGCATGTAATGAATTTTTTAATTGACTCTGCAATAGTCATCAGATAATCTACCTGCTTGTATAAATTTGCTATGCCTTATTTTGTTGGTGTAATTAGCAATTTATCAAGTCAGTTTGGATTATGTCGTGATTGTAGATACTAGAATGGAAGCATTCGGCTGAAACTTAACCTTGGAACAACCTACAGCATTGAAGAAGAAGTTAGAAGTCAGAATGAAGATGCTTGTTCTGGCTCCTGAATTCTGTTTTGATAAAAGTTACTGCCTTTAGAATTAAACATCTGGTAAAAATCAGGTAGGCAAAATTAATTAATTGTGTATAACAAGGATTTTGGGTAACACATAATAGATTGCTGGAGATATCTATTAGATAAGAAGGAGTTAAGAGCCAGAATATAGAATTTTCCTGACTCTTTGAACTTCGTTATGCCTAATATATCTATTTATTCTCTTTGGGTAGCGATCGCTAATTTAGCTCCCGGAACCTGACGTACCCGATCCATCACCGCCACCACCCGACCATAATCAACTTTTTCATCAGCATTAATAATCACTAACACTTCTGGGTTAGAACCAACTAAAGTCCGCACTTGCGCTGTCAAATCATCAACTGCAATTGGTTTACGATTCAGGCTTACCTGTTCTTTTTCATCTACCGTAATAGTAATTTTCGTGGGAACTTGCTGTTGTTTCGCTGTGGCAGCCTTCGGTAAATTTACTGGCAAACCTTCTGAACGTGTTAAAAACAGAGTTGACATAATGAAAAATGTCAAAATCGCAAAAATCACGTCAATCATCGGCACGATGTTGATCTGTAGCGGAAGCTCTGGTTCATCTGGTAGACGCATACGTTTTTTCTCCTCGTTCATAGCGACGGCGGTAAAGTAATTCTAGCTGTCCACCATACTCCTGAATTAGTGCAATTTGCCGTTGGTACAATCCCCGGAAGGTATTGGCAAACATGAGTATGAATATAGCAACGATCAATCCTGATGCAGTTGATACCAGGGCTTCACTAATCCCAGCCGTAACACTTGCCGTTTTACTACCTCCCACATCACCAAGATTTAGGGAAGCAAAGGAGGCTATCAATCCTAATACTGTGCCGAGAAGACCTAACAGTGGTGCCAGACTAATTATTGTCTCGAAAATGTTTTGGAAACGTTTGAGTACAGGTATCTCAGCTTGCGATTCACTTTCTAACGCCAAACGAAATTCCTCTGGATTTGGCTCTTCTAATTCTAAAGCCGCCAGAAAAATCCGAGCGAGTGGCAAATCTGCGTTTTTCTGAAGTTTATCCATTGCACCGACAAGATTATCGAGACGGTAGAGATTCAAAACATCTCGCACCACCCGGTTTTGACGCTTATTAATCCGTACCCAAAACCTGACCCGCTCGACGATCAGTGCTACACCCAATACCGAAAACGCCAACAGGGGCCACATGACCACACCGCCTGCTGCAAATAAATTTTGAATTCCCATGTAGTGCCTCTATAACGTCATCCACAATACAAAATTAGACTACCAGAATCTAGAGAAAAGCTGAAACTTATTCTCAACAAAATATAAAATATAATGAGAATTTTTTCAAATGGAACGTTCATAATTTTTATTTACTCCTTCGTTTGTTTTACATAAATAATTGCAATAAAAGTTAATTTTGTCCAAAAACCATGATATTGGTGGTTTAAAAATATGTTTATGCTAGTCCGGGGTTCCGTAAAGCTATCCCAAATAATTTGAATTGTTTACTTGATATTTGTAACCTTGCATTCTAAGATAGCTAAATTAGTGACAATAGGTAGCAATAGCTATGAGCTTTTCCGGCATTACTGTCGAGCAACGTTCCAAAGAAGTTGAGGCTCTCAAGTCTTTTCTGACTTACAGTCTAATAGGTTCACTGGCGCTGCATATCGGCGTACTGTCTTCTGGCATAAGTAATTATTTGACGAGAGTGCCCACAGGAGAAGAAGAACCTATAGAGGTCGCGATCGTGGATTCTCCAACTGCGGAACCAGAAAAACCAATTGCAGAGATTCCAGAAGAAATAAAAAAACAACCAGAAATTGTCCAAAAACAGCCTATAGAAACTCCACCAGTAGAAAAATTTGAACAGATTACAGCAGTCCCTCAGAAGCCACAGCCGATAAATACGCCGCCAAAAGCAATTCCTATCAAGCCAGAAGTTGCTGTGAAATCTGCACCTATTCCACGATCGCTACCAGAAGTACCTGTGAAATCTGCACCCATTCCCCAATCAGCTCCGTCTGAAGATTCCAAAGCAAGTTCGGCAGGTGGCGGTGGTGGTGGTGGCGGTGGCGGTGGCTCTGGTGTTGGTTTAGGCTCAGGTAGTGGTATTGCTGTAGGTACAAGCAGTGGTACTGGCCCTGGTGGAGGAACTGGCACTGGCACTGGTGGTGGCATTGGTAGTGGAACTGGCACTGGCACTGGTAGCGGCATTGGTAGTGGCACTGGTAGCGGCACTGGCAGTGGAATTGGTAGCGGCACTGGCAGTGGAATTGGTAGTGGCACTGGCAGTGGAATTGGTAGCGGCACTGGTAGTGGAATTGGTAGCGGAGTAGGAAACCGTCCGACAGTAGCAACAGGGCCAACACCTCCAAAAACTAACAGTTCAGGTAATGGTAATGGTCGTGCAGCTTGCCGCGAATGTAATGCCAAGTATCCAGAAGCCGCAAGACGGCGAGGAGTTGAAGGCAGAGTAGAAGTAGCTGTAGATACTGATGCAGAAGGCAATGTTACTAATGTGCGGATTGCTCGCTCTAGTGGAAACCGCGACTTGGATGAAGAAACCAAGAGACAAGCGCGTGACTGGAAATTAAAACCCGCACAAGGTGGTAGACAAGGGGTATCGATCGCCACTGAATTTGCTCTACAAGGTTCACGGCGATATCGCCAAGTTCAAGAACGGAAAACACAAAGACAAGCACAAGAAAGAGAGAGAACCCAGCAGACAACGGCTGCTAACTCCACAGAGGCAGCTCCAAGACGTAGGCGCAGAGAGTTGACACCCCCATCAAGCCCAGCAATATCTGGATTTAGTCGGCGACTGGAACCTCAAAGAGCAGAAAGTCCTGCTAGAAACTCATCACCAGAAGCTAGAACAACCCGTACTCAAGGAATTACAAGAGAGTCCTTACGCCGCATTCAGCCAGCGACTACCGATTCATCACAAAAGCCACAAGCAACCACAAATCGGCGGCGGCGAAGAGATAACGCTAGCCAAAATAAATTGCGAGACTCTTTGCGCCGTTTACGCCAACAACCTCAATCGCAACCTGCTACTCCCAGTCAGCAGTAGTCTGTCAAGTTGAAATTCATGGGTTAATAATCAGCGCTTGAGCGCTTAACAAAGGACTAAAGTCCTGACTACGAATTTATTGACCCCGTGAAGTTGACTTGACATACTACTAGTAGAGGGATCAAACTTATTGGAATCATACTTTGATTAACAACGATCGCCGCCTCCTGTTTTTAGGAGGCGGTTGTTCTTTAGACAGAAATGGCTTCATTAAGCATTACCCATCTAGTATGAGGAAGAGGGGTTAGGAGTGCGGTAATTTTATGATGGGCTATTAGAGACACTGGTGATCGCTTGATTTGCCAATCAATAGTAGTGAAAGTAAATCATCCTGCACTTTCTCCTACCAACTTTTATGAGCGGGGCAATGTAAATCGCCTGCGCTTAGAGAATGGTAGTAGTGTTTGCTCATCACCAATTATATGCTGATAGATATAGGCAATAGCTAACTCTCAAGTTGCTCATCTGCACTTTATGTCTAGATGTCAAATTCACTGATTTGAATAAAACTTCTACATAAACACACACTGATGCGGTTTGATTTGCTTGAATAGCTATATTGATAGGACATTGATAACGTCGGCAATTCACAATTCCTGATTATGGCAAGTAAATTCATTGATGTTAGAGAATATACTGTCAGGGCGCACAAAAGACAGATTCATACTCGTGTGTTCCAGTTTGTCTGTAAAGAGTGTAACGATCTGACAAAACGCGAGACTTTCGGCCCTCGACCTTTATATTGTGAGAGATGTCGCCCTCCCCAAGCGCCTAAGAAATCCCAGCCAGCATCTCACAAGGCAAAACCCAGAGCAATGTCTTATAAAAGTGACATCGATTTAAATTGATTAAAGCCCTATGACTCAAAATGGACAATTAGAACCGCCTCCGGGAACCTTTCTCTCACCATTGTTGGAATTACGAGACTATTATGCTCGCCTTACAGAAGAGTATGAACGCCTATTTGTACAGGCGCGATCGCAGCTGGATCATGTAGAAGCGTTGTTGTCTCACTGGTCTTTTTCTGATACCAACAAGCAGATATCAAGATTAACTGCGACTGATGAAACCTCAAATCTTTCTGGGGAAAATTCTCTGCGGTTTTTATCACCCCTTGATGACATCGGCGAAATCAACTTGGTGGAGTCTTCAGAGTCAGAACGAAAAGACTCAGATCGAGTTGAGATAAATAATTCTTTTTCTGCTGCTGTTGATACAAAAGAGAGCCAATCTCTAACGACATCAACAGATTCAAAGATCGCCCCAGAGAACAACGATAGTTCAACGAAGGTAGTGGAAATTCCGATGCTACCTCAGTATCAGCACGCTATCTCGCGAATGGAAGCTATAAAACAGCTATTGCAAGAACAGATAGGTACTGTTTGTCATATCGATTTTATCGTGCGATCGCTTTATGGAGAGTTAGATTCCCATCTATTCAAAGTAGTTAAAGGTAGAGTGCAATCTTCCCTCACCCAAGGTAGAGAAAGGAATTACTGGGTAACTATTCCCGATGAGCCAGGTTGTTATACTCTGGATTTAAGTTTGGTAGCCCCAAATAATCGCAATGGTGCTTCTAGGAATATCAAGAACAAAAACAAGAAGCCTTTCGTTCCCCCGACAAAAACAGTCCCGATGCTCAAAGCCTTTGAGGGTCAATTCTTAATTGATGCCCTCACCTCTCTGTTACAACAAAATCCAGGTAAAGTTTTCAGCGTGGCTGAAGTCATCGCTGGAATTTATGGAGAACTAGATTCTCAGCAAATTAGAGAGATCAAAAATAAGGTGCTGAATGAACTATCTAGAGGCTATCGGACAGGCAGATTCGCTAGGGTTCCTAATCAAATCGGCTTCTATACTTGGGACTCAAATCTGATATTGAAGGGGAGTTCTCGTTAAATTGGGCATTGGGCATTGGGCATTGGGCATGGGGCATGGGGCATTGTTTACTGCCCCTCTGCTCCCCTGCCCCTCTGCCCCTCTGCCCCTCTGCTCCCCTGCCCCTCTGCCTCTCTCCCCACCTATCCCAAAAACAGCTTGTACGCCGGATTCTTATTCTCATCCCAATAGCGATAGCCCAGACGATCGAGAAAAGCTTGCCACTCTTCCATCTCGTGGGGGGGAACCTGGATACCGACAACTATTCGTCCGTAGTCTGAGCCGTTGTTGCGGTAGTGAAAAAGACTAATATTCCAGGCAGGATTCATGGAAGTCACAAACTTCATCAATGCGCCGGGACGTTCGGGAAACTCAAAACGGTAGAGTAATTCATTGTTAGCCAGGGGAGAGTGCCCACCCACCATGTGTCGCAGATGTAGTTTAGTTAGTTCGTCGTCTGTTAAATCAAGGGTTTCAAATCCATGAGCTTCAAAGGTTTCTACCATCTTGATAGCATCGGCACGGTTTTGAATTTGCACACCGACAAAAATATGGGCTGTTTTTTCGTTGGCAATACGATAATTAAACTCGGTCAGATTACGGTTGCCAATACATTCACAAAACTGGCGAATACTTCCCCGTTGCTCTGGAATTGTGACTGCAAAGATCGCTTCGCGGCGTTCGCCGAACTCTGCTCGTTCTGCCACAAAGCGGAGGCGATCAAAATTCATGTTTGCACCACAGGCGACAGCAATTAAGGTTTGTCCCTCGATTTGTTCTCGTTCGGCGTAGGCTTTGGCAGCTGCGATCGCTAATGCACCGGCTGGTTCTAAAATGGATCGCGTATCCTCAAATACGTCTTTAATCGCAGCACAAGTATCGTCTGTATCCACCAAAATAATTTCATCTACATACTGCTGACATAAACGGAAGGTTTCTTCACCGACTTCCCGCACTGCCACGCCATCAGCAAATAACCCCACTTGGGACAAGCGCACCCGATGTCCGGCTTTAAGCGATTGAGACATGGCATCAGCATCAACTGGTTCAACACCAATAATCTTGATTTCGGGACGCAATCGTTTCACATAAGCCCCAATCCCAGAAATTAATCCGCCACCTCCAATTGCCACAAAAATTGCATGGATGGGTTGCTGATGTTGCCGCAAAATTTCCATCCCGATTGTCCCCTGTCCAGCAATTACATGGGGATCGTCAAAGGGATGAATAAAAGTCAATCCTTTTTCTACTTCTAATTCACGCGCATAACTATAAGCATCGTCGTAAGTATTTCCATGTAACACCACTACTCCGCCCCTCATTCTCACCGCATCCACCTTGACTTGGGGTGTGGTTACTGGCATGACGATAATCGCTTTGGTTCCCAAGCGTTGGGCTGCAAGGGCGACTCCTTGAGCATGGTTCCCCGCAGACGCTGCAATTACACCCTTTGCCAATATATCTGGTGGCAGTTGCACCATCTTGTTATAAGCACCCCGCAGTTTAAAGGAAAATACTGACTGCATATCCTCACGTTTCAACAGGAGTTGATTATTCAGCCGCGCAGACAAATTTGGAGCATACTCCAGTGGTGTTTCCTGGGCAACATCATATACACGGGCAGTCAGAATTTGGATGAGGTAGTCGCAAAACATGGGCGTCAAGGTGTTAGCAAATGCTGGATGGAAATTAATTCTACGTTACAAGCGATCGCACTGGTTTTATTGAATTGTTTTCTCTCGAATTTTTGATTGAACAAAATTTAAAAATTACCTAATTAATATTCTTTGAAGAGAGATAAGTTCAACTATGGAAATTTTTTGATGACTGCAAATTTCATGCGATCGCTGGTAAGTTAATTTTAAACAAGTTTTGCTAACTATTTGAGTATATTAAGTATACTGCTGCTTAAGAACATAACTTCTCAATT
This sequence comes from Nostoc sp. JL31, assembly GCF_017114965.1. Lineage (NCBI taxonomy): Bacteria > Bacillati > Cyanobacteriota > Cyanophyceae > Nostocales > Nostocaceae > Nostoc > Nostoc sp. JL31. The sequence continues at coordinate 75,589 of NZ_JABXKO010000112.1, read as the reverse complement.
TATGTTAAAGTATGCGTGGAAGATGAAATTCGGCTGTACAGTTTGTTTTTATATATACTTGTATTACAGACCTCTCCGGATCTAAATCTCTACATCCTCTGATTCTGGAGACATTCTATGTCAATTTACGTCGGCAATCTATCTTATGAGGTTAAAGAAGATGACCTCCGCCAAGTCTTTGCAGAATATGGAACTGTAAAAAACGTTCAATTGCCTATCGACCGAGAAACAGGTCGGATGAGAGGTTTCGGCTTTGTGGAATTGGAATCAGACGAACAAGAACAAGCAGCAATTGATGCCCTTGATAATGCTGAATGGATGGGTCGAAGCTTAAAAGTTAATAAAGCCAAGCCCAAGACAGACGGCGGTTCCTCTGGTGGTAGACGAGGAGGCTATGGTGGCGGTGGTGGTGGCCGCTATTAAGGTCTAAAACCAAAAATTTAACTCTAAGGTCTTAAGGGCAGACAAGGAGTCTGCCTTTTTTGCGTTTTGGTTGACCGAAGAAATGCAGTTCCGATAAAACAAGTTTCAAAAGCCTTGGATAAAAGAATGACTGGGGACTGGTATTTTGATTCAGCAATGGCTCAACCTTAGCTATTCGCTAACAGCACTCAGCAATGGCTCAACCTTAGCTATCCGCTAACAGCACTTTCAAATCAGAGAGCAGGATGCAGGAGGTTTTAGGAAATAATTCTTATGAAGCCATGCGTTAGGGTAGCTTCCCGCAGGTATCGTTTTTGTAATAGGTGTAGCAACCATGAACCCAGAAGCTAAACATATTGTTAACGAACTAAGGCATAAGTTTTACTCTAACTTTGCTGCTACTATGAACATGCCAGTACTTATAACTGGTACATCTTATAGTAGTAATTCACCGATCGCATCTTGGATGGATCGTAAGCAGAGACTCAACTATATAAATGTATACGCCTATACAGCACCCGATAAATTTGTTCCATTTCGCCCATTCATTCTGCGAGTGGCTATTAACAAGAGTGCTGGTAGAGTGACGACGATTAGAAAAGGACAAATCTGCCGAGGTCTGAATTTGGTGTGGGATTTCGAGTTAACTGTATTACCAAAAGAAATCTTAGACTTTCTTCCCTGGATAGTTAACTTAGTTGAGGCCCATGATAAAGGTTCGCCCTTGTTGCTAGAATCACCACCCCATTCATTTGAATTAAACGTGTCAGAGGTCAAGTTATTTAATAACGCCTGGACTGAAAAAGCTTGGCTCTTGGCAAATCCGACCATATTCCCTACTCGAAATATATAATTTTTTTAATTTTCATAAATAAATTTAGTTTCTCTCAAACCCTTTTGGCAGAGAGAAAAACTATTTTTTACAAGCTCCTGCCTCCTGCCTTTCTCCGATGAATGATTGAGGACTGCTATATATGCCTGATAATTAATAAGGCAATCTACAAACAGCAAAGATGCAGACTCTCCAAAAACTCTCTCTCCCAAGCATGGGCTGCGGCACTTGGGCCTGGGGCAACCAACTGCTTTGGGGATATGACGAAAGTATGGATGAGCAGTTGCAGGCCGTCTTTAACCTTTGTGTCAGCAACGGTGTAACTTTATTTGATACAGGCGATTCTTACGGAACGGGGAGATTGAATGGCCGGAGTGAGTTACTTCTGGGACGATTCAACCGAGAATATGTAGGTTCAGGCAAAGACAATATTTGTATTGCGACTAAGCTGGCTGCTTATCCGTGGAGATGGACACGTCAATCAATGGTAAGGGCTTGTCAATCATCTGCCCAACGCCTGGGAAAAAATGTCGATTTGGTACAGATGCACTGGTCAACAGCAAACTATGCTCCTTGGCAAGATGAAGGACTATTAGATGGTCTTGCCGATTTGTATGAGCAAAGACTGGTCAAGGGAGTAGGATTATCCAATTATGGGCCGAAACGGCTTCAGCGAGTGCAGAAGAAATTTGCCGAACGAGGCGTTCCGATTACAACTCTGCAAGTTCAATACTCTCTGTTGTCTACATATCCTGTCACCCAACTCAAGCTCAAAGAGCTTTGTGATGAGTTAGACATTAAATTAATTGCCTATAGCCCTCTCGCTTTGGGAATATTAACAGGAAAATACTCTGAGCAAGGCCCTTTGCCTAAAGGCATTCGAGGTCTGTTATTTAAACAAATATTATCAGGAATGCGTAGAGGTGTTCGCGCAGCGTCTCATAGAGAAGCGGCTTCTGCTGGCAAATCGCTTTTGGAATGTTTGCGAGAGGTGGCACGGTTCAGAAACAAAACTATGTCACAGGTAGCAATTAATTGGTGTATTTGTAAAGGAACTATTCCCATCCCTGGAGCAAAGAGCGTCGAACAAGCCAAGGAGAACCTTGGGGCGTTGGGTTGGCAATTAGACGCTGGTGAGATTGCAGAGTTGGATAAGGCGGCAGCGAATACAGACAAAAAAATGGTACAAAATATCTTTCAAACTAAGTAAAATTTTAACGTTGCTGAATTTGCCCTACTAAAGCCTAATTCTGGTTAAGTGAAATCCACAGATTTGGTATTTAATGTAACAATAGACTCAGCAATATCCACTAAAAATATGATGTTTGTAACGAAAATCGTAGTGGTGGTAACTAAATTCGTAACATTGTAACGAAAATAATCATGTTTGTAACGAAAATCGTAGCGGTGGTAACTACACTCGTTATTTTAGTAACAAACTCGTAATATTGTAACGAAAATAATCATGTTTGTAACGAAAATCGTAGTGGTGGTAACTAAACTCGTTATTTTATTAATTTAAAGCGTGATGTTAGTGGCGATGTTTAGTAACGGCAACTGGTTTCAATTCAAAAAACCTAGATATCACACGCAATATATTGATAAAGTAATGCTGAACTGTGCAAAATCCGTAACGCTGAGTAAAATATGGGTTTTTTAACTTAGTTGCGGAATTTAGAACAAAAATGGTGTGTTAATAAGTAAATAGGATGCACATAGTCAAGGCAGGATATGATACTTGAAACTGCGGCGATCGCTATTTTCTCATCAACCAAGGTGCGATCGTTAAACGTTTACACAAAGACAACGCCTAACAATCTTGATAACATGGAAAAAATAGTTCAACCTCACTTCCAAGGTTATGAGCAACATTAATATTTCCTTACCTGGGTCGATGAAAGTCTTTATTGAGGAACAAGTGGCTGAAGGTGGCTACAGTTCAGTTAGCGAATATCTACAAGAGTTGATCGTTCAACACCAAAAACGCAAGATGCAAGAAAAGATAGAAAAACTTTTAATTACAGGACTTGAAAGTGGAGAAACGATAGAAGTTAATGATGAATGGTGGCAGGAAAAACGCACACATCTGATCGACCTGATGCATCAAGAGAAATAATGACAAAGCAGATAGTCATTACACCCAAAGCAAGTTTAGATATTGATGAGTATTTTGCTTACATTGCCCAAGAAAACCCCGAAACGGCTCTTTTATTTTTTGACTCTGTAAGAGAAACTTTTGCACAGTTAGCAAGAACGCCTGGAATGGGTAGCCGTTATCCTCTGGATAATCTTAGTTTACAAGGTTTACGTAAATGGGCTGTTAAAGGATTTAAAAAGTATCTAATTTTTTACTTTGAGGGAGATGAAACCATTGAAGTTGTGGGATTCTCTATGCTGGGCAAGATATAGAAAGGATTTTAGAATAGGAATAATATTGATTAGCGATCGCTTGTATGATTATTTTGGTGGAGCGATGTCTACGACGGGCTACGCCTACGCTTTTTTCTCATCGCTAAACTAGATTAGAACTGTCAAAATCATTTAGGATATCTTCTGGTAAAGGCTCGTCAAAATCTGGTGCAATGATAACTTTACCTTTATCCAATCCTGGAATTCGAGGTGAGGCTGTATCTGTGAGAGCGACTAGGCGTGCAACTGGAATACCCTTCTGTGCAATCACCACCTCTTCACCAAGTAATACCTGACTCAGCAATTCAGAAAACTTAGCAGTTAATTCAGAAACATTAACGGTAATACTCATTTGCCTAAGTAATTGTTAATTCCTAATATTTCTTAGGATAACACTGGCTATAATTCTTTTTACTTTGAGCAATATTAAAACATTGAAGTTGTGCGGATTCTCTATGCGGGGCAAGATATAGAAAGGATTTGAGAACAGGAATGATATTGATTAGCGATCGCTTTTATGATTACTTTGATGGAGCGATGTCTACGACGGGCTACGCCTACGCTTTTCTCTCATCAACACAAATGCTGTATCTTCTGAGTTCTACGTTTCTATCTCAGATACATTCAAACCTGTCTGTTAACCTAGCTACCTGTTCTACTGTCATCCCAGACTCAAGTAAGTTGCGTGCAGTTTGTAATAACTGCGATTCTGCCTTGTCTGCCCTTTGACGTTCCTTTTCTTCAGGAGTTGGCAGCAATTCTCCTGCCAAATTTGCCCAGCGTAACCAAGTAGCATCAATACCTTTATAACTTCCCTGCCACAACTGCAATGCTAACCCTAAAGATTGGCTCACTAACTGATTTTGAGCATTGAATGCAATAGGTTGATAAGCTCCTTTTGCAATAGAAAAACCAGCCAAATCATTAGGGTTAAAAGGGTCATACCAGAAATATTCTGGCACACGCATTTGATTTTGATAAATTAGCTTTTTCTGATTTTTATCTGCTTGGGCTGTGCTGTCAGAAAGCAACTCAATAACGACATCTGGTGCTTTCTCCTCTTCCCAAACCACCCAACTGCGACGTTCTCCTTTCGGGACTCCCAACACAGCAAAAAAGTCTGGCCCTTTAAAGTCTTTGTTTCGCACTTGGGCCAGACTGTAATAAAAAAACATATTACCGCCGATAAACCCATCCTCTCGTTCTTCCAACCAAGGTATCAAAGTATCTATCAGCAAATCCATCTGGGCTTTGTGTCGTACGCTTTCCATCGGGATACCGTCATCATCGGGTAATTCTGCTTGGGTAGGTGGAAGTTGAATATCTGGTGCAGCTAGGGTAGTTTCTGACATAGCTTTTCACCTTGTGGTTAGGCGTGACGGGTATTTTTATGTTAAGCGATCGCAGAAATTTCAGTTAATTTGCTTTCGACAGTTTTGCAATTTGCCCAGTAAAGTATGCTTCTTGATGTTTGAGTTGTTGCGCCAGTTTTAACCCTTGTTGAAAAGCTGTTAATGCTTGAGGGAATTCTTTGCGTTCTAGATGCAATTGCCCAATTTGGTCATAACCTTGCATCATTCCGTAAAAATTGGCAGCTTGCGCCTGTATCTGCACCAGAATTTCGCTAGCCTGCAAAGCCTCTTCTGTTTGTCCTTGGGAACGATACAGCGCAATTAACTTCTGCAAAGCATCACCAGCCCGAACGTACTCCTTTAATTGCCAAGCAGTGGTATAAGCTTCTTGATAATTATTAAAAGCTTCTAGCAGTAAGTTAGGATCTTTCTTGGCTAGAGATTCGTAATCTGAAGCGATCGCTAGCTTTAATTCTGGTATTTCCGTAAGCTTATTTTCATTAACATAAATTTCTGCTAGTTTGTTAAGTACATTCAATGACTGCTGTGGTTGGCTTGTCTGCTCGTAAATATAAGCCAGTTGTTGCAGATATATTACCTCGTTTACACGATCGCCAAGAGATGTAGCGAAACTCAACAATTCCTCGTAGATTGGCGCAGCTTTGCGATAATCAAACCAACTCAAATGCAGTTCTCCAAGTGTTTTGAGGGTTTCTAATAGCGCTGTTTGGTCTTGTTGTTGTCGCACTACTAGCAAAACTTGGTTGTAAGCTTCTATAGCTAATTTAGACGATCGCACATTTTTGTAAGCTTCACCTAGCGATCGCCACAATTCTAGATCAATTGGGGCAGTTTTTTTCTGAGATTGCGCCTGTTTTTGAATCGCTTGCAATCTTTCCGTAATATATTGTACTTCTTGGCTGTCATTTTGCTTCCAAGCGATCGCCCCAACTCGTGATAATGCTTGCACCTCTGCTAATGAACCTAAAAAGCGCCGCAAACGCAGTTCTCGGTTCCAAATTTCAAAGGCCGCAATCGGTTCACCTGCTTGCAGTTTCGCCGCCGCTTCTTGATTTAACGCATCTAACGCTGGTTCTAACTTTTGTCGTTCTTGGGGAGTTAACGGCTGTTTATCCTTGGGCGATCGCGGTGACAGTGGATCGGGTGTGGTAATCTCTAGAGGGCTGGGAGGAAATTTATCAGGTGGTTTTGGCGGTTTACTCTCTGCCAGTGTTAAGGAATTGCTAAAAAGTATAGTGGCAGTAGCGATCGCAATTAAGTGCCTGAGCATGAGTACTTTACTTTGCCTTGAGTGATTTGCATGAGATAATTAGCAATTATCCCCATGCCTATTATTGACTAACTATTCTCCAGCTTTTCTCCAGCTTGACAAGAAAAGCTTACCTGAGAGCTATGTGGCTTCAGGATACACTAAGTGCGGATTTTGCCAAAATAAATGCCTAACGAATTTTAGTTGTTAAGTACAAGATGTCAGCAGTTTAACTTGTACTGAAGCAGCCTAATTTTCTCTAGTCAAAGCATCCATCGTACATATAATATAATTTAAAAATTGCGATCGCAACCGGGATTTTTGAGTCTAGGGAGTGTCAAAATAATCCTAGATCATATTTAAGCAATTAGTCGATCCTTTTGTAATGACTCATTCTACTGATATCGCCACCTTAGCCCGCTGGATGGCAGCTGACTTTAGCAATCAAGAACAAGCTTTTGAAAATCCACCTTTTTATGCCCATATCCGCGTGTGTATCCGTCCTCTTCCCTTAGAATTGTTCTCAGGGGTAAGTTTGTTTCTCGAACAAGCTTATGATTTTATGCTCAATCAACCCTACCGGATGCGGGTAATGAAGTTGATTCCGGCAGAAAACCACATTGCGATTGAACACTACACAGTTAAAGAAGAAGAAAAATTTTACGGTGCATCCCGTGAACCCGAACGCCTCAAAGAGTTGTCTGTTGACCAATTGGAAAAAATGTCAGGTTGCAACATGATTGTAGAGTGGACAGGGAAGAGTTTCAAAGGCAGAGTTGAACCTGGTAAAGCCTGCATAGTGGTTCGTGACGGCAAAAATACTTATCTGGATAACGAATTTGAGATTGACGCTAAAGAATTTTTCAGCCTCGACAGGGGAAGGGATTTAGACACCGATGAGCGTCTCTGGGGTTCCATCGCCGGCCCATTTCACTTTCTGCGTTGGGGTAGTTTTGCCGACGAAGTAAAGGTGTAACAAGTGAAAAGTGAGGAGTTACAACCCAAAACTCTCTTTAATTTGCTAAGAGTTGTCTGTGGTTTGGTCAACTTGTAATCGCAACTTTTAGCGATCGCCCAAAGACTACCAAAAACATCCAGTTAACCTACTATCTCTACCTCAGAATCCTATGCTATCATGGTTTAACTAGCGCCCTATGGCTACTAAATGGCTACTAAGACACCTTAGCAACATTAAAGTAGTTCAGGGTATCTTGCTGTGGCGGCATAGCCAAGTGGTAAGGCAGAGGTCTGCAAAACCTCCACCCCCGGTTCAAATCCGGGTGCCGCCTTTAAATAAATATAATCATTACAGGGCTTTGAAGCCCTTTTTTGATGGGAGTTGTAAGGCTGGTTTCCAGAGCCTTACAAGATTTTTGGGGTAATTTTGGGTAGTTTGGGGAAACAACTGGGGTAAAACTGGGGTAAACATGTAAGGTAAAGGTGTTTACCCCAATAGACATTTGTAAAACTGGGGTAAAGTGGAAAAGTAAAAATGTTTACCCCAGTTAATTAAGCTTATGGAGCCTAAAAAATCTCAAAGTATTGCCAGTCGGGGTTCGGTGCAGATAAAGAACTCTAACGGCAGTCTCCAATTAGTTTTTTCTCATCCTATTATTACGCCCACTGGAGAGCTAAAAACCAAGCGTTTCTATCTTTCAACAAGGCACGATGATACACCTTTTGGAAGACATCAAGCATCGGCTTTGGCGACAAAAATCCAGAGAGATATTGACTATGGAGAGTTTGATGCCAGTTTAGTTAAGTACAAACCAGCAGCGTCATTAAGCACCGTTACCCCAATTACCCCAATTACACCTTCACCTAAACCCCAACCAGACTTGGGAGAATTATGGGAAAAATACACTGAATTTAAAAAACCACAGGTTAGTCCTTCTACTTATGCGGTTGACTACCGCAAGTATCGCAATCACATTGCTAAGTTACCAACTAAAACTTTAGATGATGCGATCGCAATTCGAGACTATTTAGTTGCACATCTCAGTGCTAATGCAGCTAAACGTACTTTGACAAATATAAATGCTTGCTGTGATTGGGCACTCAAGAGCCAGCTAATTGAATCAAATCCCTTCCCAAGTATGGCAAAAGATATCCAAATACCGAAGTCAGAATCGGCAGAATATGAAATTAATCCCTTTACTAAGGAAGAACGGGATAGCATAATTCAAGCGTTCGAGGAGAGTAAGCTCTACAGCTACTATGCTCCTTTAGTAAAATTATTATTTTTTACTGGATGCAGACCATCCGAAGCGATCGCTCTACAATGGAAGCATATCAGTGATAAATACATTACCTTTGAGCAAGCAATTACCATCAGTACTAAAGGGTTAGCTCTGAAAGATGGATTAAAAACCCAAAGCCAAAGACGTTTTCCGATTAATAATCAGCAACGTGAAATTTTAAACTCTATCAAACCTGAGAACTCTAACCCAGATGATTTTATCTTTAAAAGCAAGAAAGGTGGCATAGTAGACTTTGGAGATTTTCTCAATCATGCCTGGAAAGGTTACAAAAATCATCGTGGTACACATATAGATGGAATCGTAACTCAACTTGTAAAACAGGGTGTAGTCAGCGAATATCGCAAACCTTACCAATGCAGGCACACTTTTATTACTCTTTGCCTTGAAGCTGATATTGATGCGAAGGATGTAGGAAGGTGGGTTGGTAACTCTCCAGAAATTATTTACAAGCATTATGCAGGTAATAAACGTAACCTACAGGTGCCAGAACTATAAATTTGTTGAATTAAAATATAGGCAGGGTTAGCGCGTCTCAAACCCTATTGACAGGGGGATTTATGGCAGAGGTACTGAGTTTGAGAGAGCCGCAGCTAACACAGAAAGCATATAGCGATCGTTCATAGCTGCCCGTCGTGATTTTTGGCGAATACTGCGACGAAAAGACGATTCTCGCTCTAATGCATTAAGAGCAATGCGACGTAGTAAAGCAAAGTTTTGTGGACTGTGTAAAGAACGAATTCGGCATTCAACAAGAGTGGAAGGTAACATCCAATGTCCAATGAACAGAATTTTCTATTTCCCAATGCTGTCGAATTGCACTAGCAATCTTGTTTGCATCATTAATAAGGCTAGTAATGTAAAATTGTACTTCGTGTGTTGTTTTATTCCAATGCTGAATCGAACGTACTACCATGACTATTGTTTTTAGTCCTCCCCATAAATCTAGTTGATAAAGTCCAGGAATCTGCGACACAGGTACGGTGTAAACTGTACGTTTTTCGATGCGGTAATGTCCTTTTTCAATACGTTGACTAATACCGATATCAATATCTTTAAATCCAATGGATTGTGCTGCCTCAAACCAATTTTTTACTTGTTGATGGAGTGTTGGGTGATTATCTTTCAGACTCAGAATATAATCCGCATTAGCTGCAATAATTTTCTCGGCAATCAATTTCTGTGAACACAAAAGCATCAATGGTAATGATGCAGCCAGAGATGTCTAATATGTCCAATAGTGCTGGAATTGCAGTGATTTCATTTGATTTAGAACTGACCTTTGTTTGTCCCAAAACTAAACGATGTTCACTCGACCAGGCACTCACTGTGTGCAAGGCTTTTAGTTTTGATTCTCGGTCATAAGACCCTCTATGAGTTTTGCCATCTATGGCTACTACTTCTACTCCCAATTTCTCAACCAAGGATTGAACCCACTGCCGAAAACATTGCTCAAATTCTTTTGGGTTAATTCTTTCAAATACCCTCCTAAAAGTATCGGGGCTGGGTATTCCCAATGGTAGTTCCAAAAACGTTTTCAACCACTCCTGTTTACTGATTCCATACTCCTCAATATCTTCCCAACCTGACGCTCCTGCTATTACTGCCAAAATCGCTATGGTGATGATATCTGTGAGTAAATGATATCTTGTCCTTTCCACTCTGGGGTCTTTTATTTGTGTGAAGTATTCCTGAAACTTAGTGGTAATGTCTTTGCTATTTACACTGGGTGTAAAAGATGCTTTGGTTTTGCTTTTCTTGTTCTCAAATCCTGCTGGCATTACTCGAACCTTGCACCTAGATGGATTAAATCTTACCCTAGCCCGGATAGTGCCACTTTGTTTCCAACTTGATTGCTTATCAGGTAAGTCCGCTTGTCAATAGGGTTTGAGACGCGCTAACCCTGGGATAAATTTAATCAAAGTTTAGGTTTACCTTTTAAAGAACTATTGCCAGAATCTGCAATAAAACTTGCAATCTCTGAAGTGAAAATTAAATATAAAAAGCGATTATTTGAGCCCTTTATTACTTTGTGGGCGTTTTTGTCGCAAGTTTTGGATAGTGATAAAACTTGTCATAATGCTGTGAGTAAAATAATTGCCCATTTAGCAGGTTCAGATGTAGAAATTCCTTCATCGGATACGAGTGCTTACTGTCAAGCTAGGGCAAGATTGCCAGAAAAATTATTAGAGAAGCTTTTCAATTATTCAGCACAAAAACTGGAAGAAAAGTACCCCAAGAGTATTTATGGTGTGGTCGAAATATTTTAGTGATAGACGGCTCGACGGTATCTATGCCAGACACTGTAGAGAACCAAAAAGAATACCCTCAACCTAGCACTCAAAAAGATGGATGTGGCTTTCCAATCGCCAAAATTGGTGTGATATTCAGTTTAGTTACGGGAGCCGCCGTTGCTTTGTGCATCGATGTATTGAACACTCATGATATTAAATTAGCAAGGAGGCTGTATGGTTTTCTCAAACCCAATGATGTGCTTTTAGGGGATAGAGCTTTTTGCGCTTATGCCGATATGGTTACGATTACCAAACTCGGTTGTGATGCTATATTTCGGAAGCATCAATCTCGCACAACAACCATGCGGAAAGGTAAAATTGTTGGAGATTGCGATAAATTGGTTACTTGGTATAAACCTAAAAGTTGTCCAAAAGGTTTGAGTAAAGATGAATTTGATGCTCTACCCACTTACATAAGAGTGCGAGAAATCTACTATTATATTTTTATTCCTGGTTTTCGTACTCAACGAGTTAGTTTAATTACTACTCTTTTAGATAAAGAAACTTATTCTACTCTGGCGATTGTTGAGCTTTACGGTCAACGATGGAACGTTGAACTAGATTTAAGACATCTTAAAACTACTCTGGGAATGGAGATTTTGCGGTGTAAAAGCCCCTCAATGGTACGCAAAGAAATTTACGTTTTTTTGCTTGCTTATAATCTACTTCGTAGTTTGATGTGGGATGCCGGAACTACTTACACCACTCCTCCATTACGCCTATCGTTGCAAGGTACTCGCCACCATTTAATTAACTTTATTCCCAAATTATTAGCTACAACTTCAACAACACGTCTTAAAATTTATCGCACTCTACTCAAAATTATTGCTCACAAGGCTGTTCCTGACCGTCCTGCCAGAAACGAACCACGAGTCCGTAAACGCCGCCCGAAAGCTTATCCCTTAATGACCAAACCCCGGCACGAATTACGAAAGCAGTTGCAAACTGCTTAAACCGCAAGGGTTTCGGCTTTTCTTAGTGCCATTCAGTACTGGAGTTTAGACTAAATGGAAGCAAACAGAAAATAACAGCGATAGACTTACGGAACTAAAAAAATACACCATAAACGGAGAGAGGAAGCGCGCCAAAAAAGAAAAAGTGGTCAGTGATGTTGAACTAACCACTATTTGGTCAATGCTGAAAAGAGGAAATATCTTACAGCTTGACCATGACATTAAATAAGCTTAAACAATTCCGTACAGGAACATACACTATCCTGGGCAAAGCCAAAGATGCTTTATTTGACCTGATGGATGCAGTCTTAGTAACACGTAGTGTTTATTCATTTGCAGAATTATCAGTATCTCCAGTATTTAGAAGAAAGTGGTCTAGTGTCTACGAAGCAATACAAGACGGCAACCCACCTAGAACAGAATTAATGAAGTTGTATATAAAACAACTGTCATTCCCAGAACAAATTATCTTAGCAGGAGATCATACAGCTTGGGCAAGACAGTAAAGCTCGCACACTCAAAGAGCGAACTTTTGAGCATCAAGCCCATCCAATGTCAGGTGCAAAACCCGTGACAGTAGGACAAGGTTACAGCACCATAGCAATAATTCCAGAAACAGAAGGTAGTTGGGCATTACCGTTATTACATGAGCGCATTACAAGTTTTGAAAATCCGATTGCAAAAGCTGCGGCACAACTAAAACTTGTTTGTGAAAATTTGCCAACACGACCAATTAGCTTGTGGGATGCGGAATATGGCTGTGCAAGTTTTATCAAACAAACTGCCGACATTGCCGCAGATAAATTAATGCGCGTGCGTTCTAATCGACTATTCTATGGTGCGCTGCGTTTAGTCTAAACTCCAGTACTGAGCGTGTTGGTTTAATGGGGATTGAAGAATTGCGGGCACTGATGGGTCATGAAAATATTCAAACAACTCTACGTTACCAAAAAGTTACATCATCTAGGGCAGAAGAAGTTGCACGTCAGGCTTTAAATAATTTAAGCTTTTTATAGTCGTAAGTAATTATGTAAAAACTCGAAGATGACTATTAATTTTTAGCATTTGTACTTATATAAATTAGAATTTTACACACAAAACTAATTAAAAAGCTGGTAGTTGAAGAGAAGACACTATACTATGGGGTTGAACAGTGAGAGGTCAACCGTTATCTAGTTATTTTGGGCTTTTTATATGTTACAAGTATTACTTTAATGACCTTAATTGACCGTACCGCATATCCTAAATTTAAACAATTTCCCGACCCTAAAGAACTCGCAGAACTTTATACACCAACAGAGACGGAAATTAAGCTAGTAAAGACTCGTACCAAGAGCCATGAAGGGTTTCTTTGTTTCATGGTGATGTTAAAATCCTTCCAGCGGCTTGGTTATTTTCCCCATCCCGAACTGGTACCAATTGCGGTTATTAAACATTTAAGGTCGTATTTAAAGTTACAAGACTGGGTAAAAGCTATCCCCTCCGAACGTCAGCGCTACAATTACCAAAATGCGATTCGGGAATATTTGGGGGTTAAACAATACGATAAACCAGCCCAAAGATTAATTGCGATCGCTATTGCAGTATCAGCAGAAGTTAAAGACCATCCGGCTGATTTAATCAACGTAGCAATTGAAGAATTAGTTAAGGAAAGGTACGAGTTACCAGCATTTAGCACCCTTGACCGTTTAGTTGGCCATATTCGCGCTTCGGTTAATAACCGTTTATTTTCCCGGATATCTACGGGTCTTTCTCAAGTCGAACAGATTTATTTAGACCAATTGCTATCTGCTGATGCTTTGGAATCAACCGCTACACTTAATTTACTGAAATCACCACCTAAAAGTGCGACTTTAAGTGGTGTTCGACAATTACAAACCAAGTTTGATGCGTTGATGACTTTTGGTGATGCTAAACGATTGTTGGCGAGTATCGCCAGAACCAAAATTAGGTACTTTGCAGCCCAAGGCAGAGCTTTGGACATATCCGAGTTTCAAGATATCAATTTGCCCAAACGGCGAACTTTGCTCCTATGTCTATTGTACGAGGCACAGATTAAGACCCGCGACCATCTCGTCGAAATGTTTCTTAAACGTATTCTCAAGATTCAAAACAATGCCAAACTTCGATTAAAAGAACTGCGCGACAAGCATTTAACAGAAACATCCGAGTTACTGGCTACGTTTGCAGAAGTATTAAAGGTATCGAAAGAAGCAACATGTGCAACTTTAAGGAGGGGGTGGCTGCTCATAGCGGTGGTTTAGTAGGGTCGATGCTTTGATTTTAAGGGTAATTTTAGCGATCGCCATTTTATCCACCCACTGGGGTTTTATATTACCTCAATCGATCCTGCGATCGGGGTCCCATTTAGCTAGAAGCCAGGTACTCATGAACGAACTGCACTGCCATTGCCCCTTCTCCGACGGCAGAAGCCACCCGCTTGATGGAACCCAGCCGCACGTCTCCCGCTGCAAAAATGCCGGGAAGACTGGTCTCCAGCAGAAAGGGTTGGCGACGCAGCGTCCACTCGCCTGACTCCATCACTCGCAGACCTGTCTTGACAAACCCGTTGCGATCGCACTGAATGGCATCTGGCAACCATTTCGTATGCGGCACAGCACCGATAAAGACAAAGACTGCCAAACATTTAATCGTGTGAGCTTGTCCGGTTTGACTGCAAAACACCTCAACGGCTTCGAGCCACTTGTTGCCGTACATTTTGCAGATTTCGGTGTAGCATTGCACTTCGATGTTGGGCGTTTGCTCAATCCGCTGCACCAGGTAATGAGACATGGTTTTTCTTAGATCACCGCCCCGAATTAGCAAAAAGACTTTTCGAGTCTGTTCGGAGAGGGAAACTGCCGCCTGACCCGCAGAATTGCCGCCACCCACGACGACCACCTGGGCACCCCGGCACAGCAGAGCTTCCACCGCTGTCGCTGCGTAATAAACGCCGGAGCCTTCAAAGCGATCGCAGCCCTCAACGGCAAGCTTGCGATAGGACGCACCCGCGCAGATTAGAATGCATTTAGCAGAGATTTCTTCGCCGCTCTCTAGTCGCAGCGCGTAGTACCCAGTTTCACGGCTCAGTTGAACTACTTCCGCTGGTGCCGTTAATATAGCCCCAAATTTCTCAGCCTGGATCACGGCTCGATTTGCCAGATCGCTGCCGGAAAGACCCGTTGGAAAGCCCATGTAATTCTCGATTTTGGAACTGGTGCCCGCCTGCCCACCCGGACCCATTTTGTCCAATACGAGGGTTTTCAAGCCCTCCGATGCGCCGTAAATCGCTGCCGCCAACCCCGCCGGACCCGCCCCCACGACTACCAAATCATAGATGGTGTGTTCGATCGGTTTTTTAATGCCGAGGCAGTCAGCCAACTCAGCCATCGAAGGATTTTTCAGTAGCTTATCGTTGCCGCAAATCACAACTGGGGTTTCATCTTCACTGATCCTGAACTGTGTCAGCAGTGTGTCAACTTGAGGATCGTTTTCCAGATCGATCCAGGTAAAGGGAACCTTATTTTTCGCCAGAAACTCGCGAATTCGATGAGTTTCAGGGGAATAGCGTGAACCGACCACCCTGACGGCTACGAAGCCGGATTCCTCAAGCAACTGACGGCGCATCAGAAATGCCCGGAGTAAGACATCACTCAGTCGTGGCATTTCATTCAAAATCCGTCGTAGATCGTCTGCTGCAATCTCATACACCTCACAGTTGGAGTGGGCGATCGCCCTAACAACAGCCGGTCTACCTGTCAAAATATCCACATCCCCCGTAAACTCCCCCGGCTCGTGGATTGTGACGATCTGGTCGTGACCAGAGGAACGATCGACGATCGCAACTTCGCCACGCTTGATCACGAAGAATTGGTAATCCGGTGTGCCTTCCGCAAACAGTGTCTCGCCTGCCTGAAATGCTTTAAGTTTGGCGAATTTGCCCAATGCCGCGATCTGTTCATCGTTGAGTTTGGGAAACGCGATCGGGTGATGCTCTAATGCCATGATTGAAATCCTCGTTCTTGATCACGATACAATTGACGACACCTTTCCCCACTTGCCGCCAAACACAAACTCCCGCTGCGGCTTACGCTGTCTCGGTGTCATATCTCGCTCTCTAAGCGACTCCGGCAACTGAGTTGGATCTCCCAAATACCCAATCGCCAGCGCCGTCCATGCCTCTGAAGCCTTCGGAATCTCGTAGACCTCTCGTGCCCTCTGCGGAACAATCCCGATCATTTGATGCACAAACAGCCCCCGTGCTGTCGCCTCCACACACAGGTTTCCTGCCGCCAGCCCCAGATCGTGAACGGCTGCCCGGTTGGGCTGGTCATTGAGAATAAAATGCAACCGCACAATGCCCAAAGCCAGGACGGGTGCAGCCTTTGCCCAGAGATGGTTTCCCTCTACCAGACAGGACAGGAGTTTCTCAAATTCAGCGGAATTCTCCCGTTTCGCAACGATGTAGGTCCAGGGCTGTTCGTTATAGGATGACGGTGCCCAACGAGCTGCTTCAAATAGTGAACGCAGATCGTCATCCGAAACAGAGCGGTCTTGAAAGGCATAGGGACTCCAGCGTTCAGCGAGAAGTGCATGAATTGGATGATCAGTTGACGCTTTTTTGTTAGTCATAAAACCTACTTCTCCTCAATTCGACTAATATTTCAAAACAACAAGTTCAAAATTACAGACATCGTCTATCGGCTTTAACGTTAGCCACTGTCCACAGCAACTCATCGATATCAAAGGGTTTGGTGATAAATGCTTGATATCCTGCTGCTAACGCCTGATGTTGAGTTTCTTGAGCAACATCGGCACTGAGTGCAATTGCCGGAATGTGTCCTCCCTGCGTTGGACATAATTTCCGTATCCTGCAAATTAAGGAGATGCCATCTTCCTCAGGCAACCGAACCTCACTGATCAGCAGATCTGGTTTGGCTGCCAATAACGTGAATGCCTCACAGGCTAAGCAGGCTCTGATCACCTCCATTCCCGCCTCCATCAGAACAAACGACAGTAACATCAGATTATCTTCGTCATTCTCGACGACTAGGATACGGAGACCACTGAGAGCATCCATAGCAAGATTCCTCCCTTGCTCCAGGAGGCTTACTTCAAGCTGCCGTGGGGGTCAATCACAAATTTTTTGGCGGCTCCTTTGTCAAACGCTTGGTAGCCCTGGGGAGCCTCGTCTAGGGGAATCACCTGAACGTTGACAGCCTTAGCGATTTGGATCTTGTCGTTAAGAATTGCCATCAT
Source organism: Nostoc sp. JL31 (assembly GCF_017114965.1). Taxonomy (NCBI): domain Bacteria; kingdom Bacillati; phylum Cyanobacteriota; class Cyanophyceae; order Nostocales; family Nostocaceae; genus Nostoc; species Nostoc sp. JL31. Next base: position 58,539 of record NZ_JABXKO010000112.1, on the reverse strand, counting down.
CAAGCCACGGTTGTATTTTTTGACAGGGGTTTGACCTGTGTAGAACGAAAGGCTCTTTGCCCAACCCAACCCGAAGCGCATGGTCAGATTACCGAGCTTCGCTGCCTCGTCCTCTGCTCCCGGATCTTCGGTTACGTACAATCCAGGAATACCCACCGCTCCGCCAGCCCGAGTGACTTCCATCATGGTGTTTAATACGATCGCGGGTATACCTTTCTTCGGATCATAGTCTTTGCCGTGCCCGTGCGCCTCAAAGCCGACGCAATCGACTGCACAATCGACCTCCGGCACACCGAGAATTTGTTCGATTTGTTCGACGATCAAGGCATCTTTGGAGATATCAACCGTTTCACAGCCGATACTTCTAGCATGAGCTAAGCGAGATGGGTTGCCTGCTCCAACAATCACGACAGCCGCTCCCAATAGCTGTGCTGATGCGGCGGCTGCCAGACCAACCGGACCTGCACCAGCAATGTATACCGTTGAGCCACTTGTGACTCCTGCGGTCACACAACCGTGATAACCCGTGGGCAAGATGTCAGTCAGGCAGGTCAGATCCGGGATCTTTTCCATTGCTTGAGCCTTGTTTGGGAATTTCAGGAGATTGAAATCGGCGTAGGGAACCATGACATACTCTGCTTGACCGCCAATCCATCCGCCCATATCAACGTATCCATAGGCACCACCGGGGCGATCCGGGTTCACGTTCAGGCACACATCTGTATGACGTTCCTCGCAGTTGCGGCAGCGTCCACACGCCACGTTAAATGGCACAGAAACTAGATCCCCTTGCTGAATAAATTGAACGTCGCTCCCACATTCGATCACCTCACCCGTGATCTCATGACCCAGCACCATGCCGATTGGCGCTGTAGTAGGTCCTCTCACCATATGCTGGTCGCTGCCACAAATATTGGTGGAAACAATCTTGAGAATGACGCCGTGATTGCATTTGTTGCCGCGCGGATCAACGAGTTTGGGAAAGTCGATAGTTTGCACCTCGACCTTCCCAGAACCCAAATAAACCACTCCACGATTGCTTGACATGATTTGTTTCTCCTGATTTCAGACAATGCAAAATTAAAAATGGGAACCCCAGGCTGGCAGCCACTTTTAATTTTTAATTCATTCTTGTTTGTTAGTGGACAAGACCCGCACGCAGTGCTCGAATTGCTGCCTGAGTGCGGTCATGAACGCAGAGTTTCTTCAAAATATTGCGAACATGACTTTTCACCGTACCCGTAGTGATCTAAAGCTTCTGGGCGATCGCCAGGTTGTTGAGACCGTCAACAATCAGTTGCAACACGTCTCGCTCCCGTTCAGTTAACGGCTCAACGTTAATGATTTGCTTGTACTCTGGCTCGATCACTCGAATGGCGATCGTCTTAGCAGAATGGTTGATGATGCCCTCAGAGGTTGTTTGAAAAGTAGTTGGCTGTGATTTTAGGCACTTATTGATCCCCCCTAACCCCCCTTAAAAAGGGGGAACCCGGAATCAAAGTCCCCCTTTTTAAGGTGGATTTAGGGGGATCTAAAATGTTTGCTACCAAGAAGAGGACTTTTCAAACATCCTCTCAGAATGAAAGGGTTGAGATTGCTGAAGTAGCCCAGCAACTTCTTGAGCAACATCAATGAACGCACCGTTCAAAGCAAAGTTGCAGTCTGATTGAGGCAGTCTAGAAAACGACTGATCATGACGTTTATATTTTGTTGTGTTGTTCAGGAGATGTTTTTCATCGGTGGTTTCAAGCAACCTATCTGGTTGGTTTTGCAATGCAATTGAAACGACCTTCCAGATGAAGAGAGAGCCAAAATCAATTGGAGTCGCAGATTTTAACTGCTCGAAATCATCTTGTTGGCTTAATAATGAAGGTAATGTCATAGAAGTATCCTCAGTGATGATTGACACCCTAGAGGCGAAATCTAAGGGCTTTCTGAGGAAATTGTGTTTCAAGTCGCTCCATTACGGGTATTCAGGAATGCGTTGTCTAACACAGATGTAGTGGTAAGTCTCATCAAGATCGACAGGTAAATAAAGCCCGCCTTTTAGGAAGAGTGGCAAGATGGGAAGCTTACTTCCTACCGTAAATGCTTCTTGCCAGAAATCGAGGTGAGGTGTTCCGTTCGTTTCTGCAATTCGATAAGCAACTGCGTATAGTTCAGCATCCATCGGTTCTATTTGCGAATCCAAGCGCTTCATTAGCTCGTTGTGTAGATTAGCAGAAAGGTTTGTGACCACATCCACCATCATTAGTCCAATCCCTTGTTGGAGGTAAGTTTGGCATTTAGAGGTAAATGCATCGCGATGCGTCGGGCGATCTTTATTTGCAGGATTAATTAGCTCAATTGCTCCAACGAGCGTGGGTCCTGCTTGAACATTGAAGATTTGAACTTCAACTACGTCTGTTATAGGTTGGAACGGCAGGGTTGCTGTAGGCGCTTGGGGAATCCATTCAGGCAATTCTCCATTTGGGTGTGATGGATTGACTGGAATCCGCTCACTGAACGCCGCAACATCGATTTCGATGCCGAATTGGGCGTTTGGCTCGGCAAAATAGCCTTCTGGAAGCGACTGGTTCAAGCTGTCTGAAAGATAGGTTGACCACGCATTGTGAAAGCTATGCCAGTGCCGTCTAGTGCTCAAGGGCGGTCGAAAGTGATCGAGGAGTGCCATGGAACTTAATTTTTTAAGTTTTTTGCGAGGAAGGCAATAAAAAGTAACTAATTACAACCGAACGTAAGCGGCTTCGGGTCACTTCTGTAATACTAGATTCTATTGCCTGAAGGAGGGATCGTATGAAGCTCCTGATCGTTGAAGATGATCAAGATACGGCTGCTGCCCTGGCGGCTTCCCTGGTAGCGCAGCAGTTTACGGTCGATACAGCGATTGAGGGACAAGCAGCTTTGGCGCTGGCTGAGGCGACTGAGTATGACCTGATTGTGCTGGATGTGATGCTGCCGAGAGTAGATGGCATTAGTCTCTGTCGCCAATTGCGATCGCACAATCAGCAGGTGCCCATTTTGTTACTGACCGCAAAGGATGATCTAGAAGATCGAGTCGCGGGCTTTGAGGCAGGGGCGGATGACTATGTGACCAAACCCTACGAGCGATCGGAACTGCTTGCCCGGATTCGGGCGTTGTTGCGAAGGAGCAGCACGGCATTAACCGAAGTTTTTTGCTGGGGCAGTTTGCAGCTTGACCCCAACTATTGTGATGTGACGTGTCAAGGCAAACCCCTGCATCTCACACCCAAAGAATACAAACTGCTGGAGCTATTTTTGCGACACCCGCGCCGGATTTTTGACCGCCGGACGCTGCTTGATCGCGTCTGGTCAATTGACGAATACCCAGGTGAAGAAGCGGTGACCACTCAAATTCGTGGATTGCGGCGAAAACTCCAGAAGGCAGGGTTGAATCCCGATCCGATCGAAACACTATACGGATTGGGATATCGGCTGCGATCGGTGCCGGAGGAGGATGAGGGGGATGGGGGAGATAGGGAAAATGGGGGAGATCAGGAAGCAATATCTTCCTCACCTTCCTCACCCCCGTCATCTTCCTCACCTTCCTCACCGCTCTTACCTCCCTTATCTCCCACCGAGGCAGAAGCGGAAGCGGTAGCAGCGATTCAGCAGATGTGGCTGGAATTTCAGGAGCGGTTGCAGGGGCAATTGGCAGTGCTGGAAGAAGCAATTTCCCACCTTTCCACTTACACCCTCGCCTCCGATCAGCGGCAGCACGCCCATACCGTCGCCCATCGACTAATCGGCTCTTTGGGAGGATTTGGTTTGCCACAGGCGGCAGAGATTGCTCGTCAGATCGAACACGCCCTGAGAAAGCCAACGGCTCTGGTTCAATCTGAAGCAGCAGCTCAGCTAGAATCATTGCTTCAGCAACTCCGGCGAGCCATCCAGCAATCGCCCACCTACACCCCTACACCCCACACCCTTCAGGTCTTGCTGATCGACGATGACACCGACTTGATTGAACGAATGCAGTCAGATGCTCCACACTGGGGGATTCACCTGGAAACCGCCACTGACCTCACCACTGCCCGCCAACGGCTTCAGCATTTCACACCCGCTGCGATCGCGCTCGATCTCACCTTTCCCAACACGACTGAAACGGGCTTGACCCTGCTGGCACAACTGAAGCGCCAGTTTCCCACCCTGCCAGTGCTGATGCTGACTGGACAGGGCGATTTGACGATGCGCGTGGAAGCCACTCGTCTGGGAGCCAACGCCTTTCTGCAAAAGCCTGCCACGCCCGCTGAAGTGTTTCAAGTGATCACCCAACTGCTCAACCGGATTGACACCATGACTGCCAAACTGCTGATTGTGGATGACGATCTGGACTTATTGAGCCTGCTGCAAGCTAACCTGCAACCCTGGGGCTTTCAGGTGACGACGCTGGCAGACCCCAGCCAGTTCTGGCAGTTCCTGGAAGCCACGACTCCCGACTTGCTATTGCTGGATGTCTCGATGCCGGGATTCAGTGGGATTGAATTGTGTCAGGTGGTGCGTAATGATCCGCGCTGGAGTCAGCTACCCGTGTTGTTCCTGTCCGCTCATTCTGATGCCGATACCCTGCATCGGGCACTGGCAGTAGGGGCGGATGATTATGTCTTGAAGCCGATCGTCGAAGCTGATTTAATTCAGCGAATATTGAAGCGATTGGGACGACTCTCGGATTCCCATTCAAGGAGCTACCATGTCCACACAAGTTCTGAATGAGAGTAAAACTGTCCGTCAATGCCATCCTGGAGGCAGTGCCCACCCTACAGTTTCCTTCACCCGACGGAAAACGCCATGATTCAATTCCATATACAACAGCGGCTGATCAACGTAGGGTTAGGATTGGCGATCGCCCTCATCCTCCTCACAGGCATTGCTGCCTATTTCCATCTCACCTGGCTGATGGGCAGCGCCTATGGCATCAGCTTTGCCCTGTTGGTAGCAGTCTATCTCTTGGGACGACGAGCAGATCAGGATTGCAGACCGACTGAAGCCACCCTCCGCGAGAGCGAAGAACGCTTCTGCAGTTACTTTGAACTCGGACTGATCGGCATGGCGATCACCTCGCCGACCAAAGGCTGTCTGGAGGTCAACGATGATATCTGCCAGATATTGGGGTACGAACGGCATGAATTGTTGCAAATGAACTGGGCAGAGATCACCCATCCAGATGATCTCGCTGCCGATGTGGCTCAGTTCAATCGGGTCGTAGCGGGGGAAATTGACGCCTATTCGTTAGACAAACGGTGGATTTGTAAAGACGGCAGAGTGATTGATAGCACTATTTCAGTGAAATGCGTGCGTCGTGAGGATGGTTCAGTTGATTATTTCGTGGCGCTGTTGCAGGACATCACCGAAGCGAAGCGCGTCGAAGTCGTTCGCAAACAAACAGCAGCAGCCTTACGCGAATCCGCCGAACAGCTCGAACGACAATCGCGCCTGTTCGAGACGACGCTTTCAGCCCTTACCGACAATATCTTCACCTTTGACAAGGGCAAGCGATTCAGATATGTGAATCTGAGTCTAGAAAGATTATGGGGAATCACGCGGGATGAAGCTGTCGGGAAAACCCTGTCCGAACTGGACTACCCGCCCGATTTAGTTGAGCTTTTGGAGGCGCAAATCCAGCAGGTTTTCGACACGCAGCAAGCTGCTACTGGCGAAGTCCCCTACACTAGCCCGCTTGGCGTCAGCGGCTACTATGAATACATCTTCAGTCCGGTCATCGCTGACGGCAGTGTGGAATTAGTGACCGGGTGGGCCCGTGACATCAGCGATCGCAAGCGCGTCGAAGCCGAACGCAAACAGGCAATGGAGGCACTACAGGAGAGCGGACGGCGCTTCAAGGCGGTCTTCAATCAACAGTTTCAGTTCATGGCAATTCTCAGCCCCGACGGCAGGGTCATCGAACCCAACAACACCTGCTTAAGGGGAACCGGCGTTCTACGTGAGCAAGTGGTCGGGCGTCCATTCTGGGAGGCATCGTGGTTCAATCAACTCCCAGTGATGCAGGAACGCTGGCGGCAGGGCATTGCCGAGGTTGCTAGCGGCGGCGGTCCCATTACCGGGGAAGTAAACTATCACACGGCGGACGGGGATTTACAGTATGCCACCTATGCCATCACCGGGCTGAAGGATGACACGGATCAGGTCGTCGAGATCATTGTGGAAGGAGAAGGGGTCGAATTCACCCAGCGGAAACGGGCGGAAATTGAATTACGCGCCAGCGAAGAACGATATCGCAGTCTATTTGAGTCCATTGACGAAGGCTTTTGCCTGTGCGAAATGCAGTTTGACGCAAACAGCAAGCCAGTGGATTACCGCTTTTTAGAAATCAATCCGATGTTTGAGCAACAATCTGGGCTTCAGAATGCGACGGGCAAAACAGTGCGTGAACTGGTGCCAAATCTTGAAGAACATTGGTTTGAGACTTATGGCAACGTGGTGTTAACAGGTGAAACGGTGCGCTTTGTGAACCATTCGGACGTGATGAATCGTTGGTTCGATGTTTGCGCCTTTCGCGTCGGTGGGCAGAAAAGCCAAACCTTTGCCATCCTGTTTACCAATATCACCGATCGCAAAGGCACTGAACTTGCCCTCCAACGAAGTGATACCAAATTCCGAGCCGTGTTTGACCAAATGTATCAGTTTCTCGGCTTGCTCACCCCCGATGGACAGATGATCGAAGTGAATCAGAATCCGCTCACCTTTGCTCAGGTTAAATGGGAGTCTGTGATTGGCAAACCGCTGTGGGAATTTCCCTCCTGGCAGGCAACTGCCGAACTTCAGGCGTTTATCCAAACGGCAGTGGCTGAGGCTGCCACCGGACAGTTTTTCCGCCAGGACGTGATTGTTCCCGCCTCCACTGGCGAACTCCACACCTTCGATTTTTCCCTCAAACCGATCTACGACGACGACGCGGATCGTGTCACCTGGCTGCTTGCCGAAGGGCGTGACATTACTCCCATCGTGCGCCTGCAAACTGCCCTGCGGCAGGAACAAGAGCGATCGCTCCACCTGATCAACAGCAGCGTCGATGGCATCGTTGCTTTTGATACCCACGGCTGTTGCACACTTTGGAATCCTGCAATGGAGCAGCTTACCGGACTCCCGCAAGAAGCTGTCGTGGGCACCTGCGGCACAGATGTGTTTTCTGCCTTGCTAGACGCTAAAACATTGCAGCGCTTTCATCCCGGACGGGATAAAAGCGCTGCAGATTTTGATTTTCACTTTACCCACCCTGCGACCGGGCAACGCCAATGGATCGAAGCCCGCTATTCGCCCCTCCACGATGGCGCCGATACCCCCAACGGCGGACTAATGATGGTGCGCGATGTCACCAAGCAGCGCGAGTTGGAGCGGATGAAGCGCGAATTCATTTCCATTATCAGCCACGAAATTCGTACCCCCCTCTCCTCCATTCGCGGTGCCCTGGGACTCATCGCAGAAGGTATTCTCGACAACGACCCCGCAGCGGCGAAAGAGATGCTGGGCATTGCTAACAACAACATTGAGCGACTGGTGCGCCTGGTCAATGACATTCTGGCACTGAACCGACTGGAATCAGGGCAGGTAGACCTAAAACGACAGTGGTGCGATCCAACGGTGTTGGTGCAACAAGCGTTCTCGAACGTGCGAGCTTTGGCAGAGGCGAACCAGATTACCCTACAGTCATCCGTTTCAGAGATTCAGGTTTGGGCAGACTTCGACTGGTTGATCCAAGTGTTAGTGAATTTAATCAACAATGCCGTTAAATTCTCTCCTGCTGGCACTATCATCTCTGTGGCTGCGGAACCCCAACCTCAACAGGTTTTCTTTAGGGTGATAGATCGGGGACGGGGCATCCCAACCGAGAAGCTAGACACCATCTTTGGACGGTTTCAGCAGGTCGATGCGTCTGATTCTCGCCAAAAGGGCGGTACGGGCTTGGGGCTGTCGATCTGTCGGCTGATTGTGCAACTGCACGGTGGGCGCATCTGGGCAGAGAGCAAACCAGGACAGGGCAGTACCTTTTACTTCACGCTGCCAACTCCGTAGCGTTCATACCAGAAGCCCGGAGAGTGAGCGGGGTCATTGCCAAACCATTTGACCCACTGACGTTGCATTAGGCGCTGCTACTCTAGGTTGGGATTTAGAGCTTCAGTACGCCAGCAGGTTGGGATTGTATTCAATACAAACTGTGTCCAAAAGACATATTATTACAAAAAGGGAGTATTTCTACTGTAGGGAATATTTCTAAATGTTATGTCTTCTTCCGATGCCAATCGACGCATTCTTTTGATTGATGATGAACCTGACCTGTGCCGCATCGTCAAGGTCACGCTTGAACGACTCAAGGGTTGGGAAATCCTTACCGCTGACTCTATACAGGCAGGACTGACACAGGCAGAAGGTAAGCAGCCCGACGTGATTTTGCTTGATTTAACGTTGGATGGAAATGGACTAACTCTGCTGCAAACTTTGAAAAACAATCTGGCGACGCAGGCAATTCCGGTCATCTTGTTCACTGCAACCAATCCGTCTGAGGATTCGCTAGACTTCAACCCCGCTGACATTGCCGGAATTATCCTGAAGCCTTTCAGTGTCTTGCTGCTTGCCGATCAGATTATTGAGCAATTGGGGTGGTGATGCTAATCGCTCAGAATTTCCTCAGAATTTCCTTAAATTATTGATCTTTCATAGATTGTTAGTCTTCAATGACTTAGGGTCTTTTATTCCGAGAGACATGGCATAGTCCAGTTACAGACGATGACGGCAATCTCTGCATCAAAGCGCATCTTGTTAATTGACGACGAACCCGATGTACAACGGGTGGTGCAAACCTGCCTGGAAAAATTAACCCAATGGACAGTCATTATCGCCGCATCGGGAGAAGAAGGACTACTCAAGGCGATCGCTGAACAACCGGATGCGATCGTGCTGGACATTATGATGCCAGACATGGATGGCTATATGTTTCTGGACGCACTGTGGGCTAAACAGGAAACGCAGTCTATACCAGTGGTGTTTTTGACCGCACAGGCTGAATTGCCCAAACCCCAGCAATATGAAGCACGAGGGGTTAAAAGAACGATTGCCAAACCGTTTGAACCGCTCACGTTGCATCAGGCGATCGCCGCTGCTCTGGGTTGGAATCTGGACACTCAGTAAGCCTTGCCTACAGAAAACTCTTTACTTTATCCTGGCAGATTACTGACTAAAACTAAAGGCTGTAAATTAACTGACTGTATCGTGCACCCAGTCGTGTCTTTAGCGACCTTCTTCCCCTATGGGGGATATTTTTGGGTAGTGAGCGAAGACCACGACCATGACAACCGCACCGAACTACGGTGCGTCATACTGGAGGGGCTGGACTAGGATTAGCCATTGCACAGGCGATCGTACAAGCTCATCAAGGCACGATCCAAGTACAGAGTGAGCTAGTGGTCTGTCAATTTGCTATTTGTGGATAAAGACGGTTGAGACGGATACGGGCATCCGCTGTTGTGAACTGCCCTTTGATGAGGGATACGATGCCGTTGCTAATAAATTTGTGAATATGTTCGAGGCGGGCATTGTCGATCCAGCGAAGGTGACTCGTAGTGCTTTGCAGAATGCTGCATCTATTGGTGGTATGATGCTGACCACTAAGGGTGTTGTGGTAGAAAAACCTGACAAGCAGGCGAAAGCGCCAGCTGGTGTCGGACCTGGCCCTGGCGAAGGCTTCGATTATTGAGGAGACTGGGTATTGGGGAGCCAGTCGCGTGCGGAGAGAAGTGCGGTCTTTGGGAGACACTGCGTTGCGGAGGTTCCCTCCGTTGCAGCAAGTGTCGTCTTTGCCCAAGTGGAGCAACTTCGGAGGGTTTCTCCCGTTGAGCGAACTGGCGTGACTAAGAAAGGTTAAAGGGAAGTTATTTGTTTTTCCCCTTACAATTTTGCCTTGTCCCAATCCCCAATCATCATAATTTCCTCAGAAAGCCCTTAGATTTCTTCTTTATAGTGTCAACAGAGTTCAGCACTGGCATGATAGCAACGTTGTTTCAGCGACTGACAAAACCCAGTCTAATGCAGAATTCTAAACACTCAAGTATAGATCATCAGGAGACTTAAAATTATGGCACTCGTTCGTTGGGAACCTTTCCGAGAAGTTGAAAGTTTGCAGCGGCAGTTAAACCGCTTGCTTGATGAAATAGCACCGACAGGTCGTAGAGGAGAGGAAGGCATTGCCTTTATTCCCTCTGCTGAGATAGAAGAAACCCCTGATGCAGTTCATCTCAAGGTAGAAGTTCCCGGTGTAGACCCCAAAGACCTAGATGTGCAGGTGTGAATGAGCAAAAGATCTGGCGTGATTCGCAAATGAGTGGCGCAATCAGTCAATACGTCTCTAGGCCAGCGTTCTGACCTCTGATTACTTGAGATGAATTGGGTTTACGCAGCAGTGATTAGAAGTAGGCCAAGAGCCTACAACGCTTACACGTTCTAGCTTTGCAGGTTTACGCCACTCATTTGCTAATTGCGCCATATTTTCTGCTCATTCACACCTTACCTACTTTACTTGGGCTGCTACGATCTGGACAGAAGATTTAAGAGTGGGAGGGAGAAGCATGAGTTTGGTGATTTCAGACGACATTCTCTGGATTAGCTGGTCGGACTCCTTACTGGCGACATTTGCTCCCACAGCAGAGGCTTTGACCGAACTACAGACGCTGAAAGGTTGGTTTTTTGTTAGTTGTATCAGTTTGCTGCTGTATGGGTTAATTTGGTGCGGTGTTCGGCAACTTCAACAAAAACATCAGTTACTTCAAAATATCATTAACTCTACAAGTGATGCCATTTTTGTGAAGGATCTCCAGGGTCGTTATGTAGTGGTGAACAAAATGGCAGATCAAATGGCAGATCAATCGTTAGGGGTTCATCCTACGATGGGTATTTTAGGGAAAGTTGTCGAACAATTTCTATCTCCTGAAGAGGCTCAACGGATTCGTTCACTTGAACAAACCATTTTGCAGACAGGACAATCGGAGGAGGTTGAAGAATTACTGACCATCAATGGAGAAGCACGGTGGTTTTCGACGACTAAAAGCTTGTGTTTGGACGAGCGATCGCGACCTGTGGGGATCGTGGGCATTGCCAGGGACATCACACAACGCAAGCAAGCCGAGGCAGAACGGCGGCGATCAGAACAGCTACGCATTGAGTTGAAGCTCTTGGAGAATATCCTTGAAATCATCCTGGCAGGCTATTGGGACTGGGACATTCTCGGTAAGCGGCTGTATTATAGCCTCGCCTGGAAGCGGATGCTTGGCTATGACGATCACGAGTTACCAGATATCCCAGAAACCTGGCAACAACTCATTTTTGCAGAAGATTTGCCCCGCGTAATGGACTGCTTTGATCAACATATCCAAAGCCGAGGACAAATTCCTCTTTCTAACGAGGCGAGATACCAACACAAAAACGGTTCTACTATTTGGGTAATCTGTTCGGGGCGTGTGATTGAGTGGGATGAGAATGGTAATCCACTCCGAATCATGGGTTGTCACATTGACATTACCCAACGTAAGCAAGTCGAGGAAGCTCTACGGGAGAACGAGCGTCGCTTCAAGGCAGTCTTCAACCAGCAATTCCAGTTCATGGCAATCCTGAAACCAGACGGGACGGTGATTGACGTCAACGATACTTGCTTAAGGGTGACGGGCGTTTCTGCTGAACGGGTGCTGGGCGTTCGGTTCTGGGAAACGCCCTGGTTTAATCAAATCCCCTTAATGCAAGAACGGTTGCAGCAAGGCATTGCTGAGGTTGTCAGCGGCAGCGGTTCGGTTAGGGGAGAAGTCGAGTATTCGATGGCAGACGGGACGACGCAATTTGCCACTTATGCCATTACAGGACTCAAGGATGATAGAGATCAGGTAGTAGAGATCATTGTTGAAGGAGAAGGGGTAGACTTCACGCAGCGTAAACAAGCGGAAGAACAACTGCGACAGACCAATAAGCAGTTAGCACATGTCAACGCTGAACTCGCTCGTGCAACCCGACTGAAAGACGAATTTCTGGCAAACATGAGCCATGAGTTGCGAACTCCTCTCACCTCAATCCTGGGTATGGCAGATATGCTCAAGCAAGAGATCTATGGGTCGCTAAATGAAAAACAGCACCGATACGTTGAGGTAATTTTCCAAAGTGGAAACCATTTGCTGACGCTGATCAATGACATTCTCGATCTGGCAAAAATTGAGTCTGGCAAGATGGAATTACAGATTCTACCCACTTCGATCGAGGTACTGTGCAATTCCAGTTTGAACTTTATCAAGCAAGTTGCCTATCAAAAAGCAATCAAACTGGAAACTCGTATTCCCACCAACATTGGTCAGATTGATGTGGATGAACTACGAATGCGGCAAGCATTGATCAATCTACTAAGCAATGCCGTCAAATTTACACCGGAAAAAGGACAGGTTGTTTTAGAGGTGAGCCGCGAATTTTCTACAGATAGGCTTCACCAACATACTCAACAAATCATTCGATTTAGCGTCATTGATACAGGTATTGGGATTGCTCCAGAACATCTGCCAAAACTATTTCAATCCTTCGTACAAATTGACAGCAGTCTTAATCGTAAATACAGCGGTACGGGTTTAGGTTTAGCGCTGGTCAAACAAATTGCTGAGTTGCATCAAGGAACTGTTAGTGTCGTCAGTACGGTTGGTCAAGGAAGCCGATTTACCATTACGCTGCCAAGTCAAAATTGCTCTGACTTCACGCAGATGCAAGCTATGCAACTGGAACGAACGTTGCCATCAGAACAGCTCTTGCAACTTCAGAATTCCACGGTTACTGGTTTATTGCCAGCCCAACCTCTGATTCTGTTAGCAGAAGATAACCCAGCAAATATTGACACATTCTCAGCTTATCTCACCAGTTGTGGTTTTCGTTTAATTGTCGCAACAAATGGGCAGGAAGCAATCAATTTAGCCCAACAACAGCCCGACCTGATTTTAATGGACATTCAAATGCCGGGAATGGATGGTTTGGAAGCGATCCGTCAGATTCGAGCCGATTGCACCCTGACGAATGTGCCAATCATTGCGGTGACAGCTTTAGCTATGGCAGGCGATCGCGACAAATGTTTGGCAGCAGGCGCAACAGAGTACCTTGCCAAACCCGTCTCTCTCAAACAACTTAAGACGATGATTCGACAGTTACTTACTATGGCGAAGCTAGCTCAATAGGGGCGAGACGCGATCGCATCGCTGCTTACCTGGACATCACAACCCACATAATGATCCAGCAATTCTCATTTTGGCAAAAAAGCTGTTCAAGTCCTGGAAATGCCGGTATTTTAGGGACATCTGAGAGAGCCAAGAGAGCCAGAACCGTTGAAAGAACGGGGGTTGTTTGACACAATAGTCGGTTCTTTTCGCCAGCGTTTGTCCTTGCTAGCGGACAAACGCAGGGGCAAGAATACCCGCTATGGGATGGAAGATGCAGCCTTAAGCGCGTTTAGCGTGTTCTTCACCCAAACCCCTTCCTTTCTGGCCTATCAGCGCATGATGGAAGGCAGCAAGGGCAGAAGTAATGCCCAGAGCCTATTTGGTGTCCATCAGATCCCAAGCGACAACCAAATTCGGAACCTTGTTAGATCCCGTGGCACCTGAGCACGTTTTTCCTGTATTTGAGGCAAGCTTGCAGGTGTTAGAACAGCAGGGGCAGTTAGAGGGTTTGCGCTCGGTGGCGGATACTCTGTTGATTGCCATCGATGGCACCGAATACTTCAGTTCGAGCCAGATCCACTGCTCAAACTGTTCAAAGCGCACGCTGAAGTCGGGAGAAACCCACTACTTCCATAGCGTCATCACGCCGGTCGTCGGTTGTCCGGGGCAGGCTCATGTAATTCCGTTGGTGCCTCAATTCATCGTGCCTCAGGATGGCCATGACAAACAGGACTGTGAGAATGCTGCCGCGAAACGCTGGTTGGCGCAGCAGGGGTCCCGCTTGAGTGAGCTGAACGTCACGGTTTTAGGGGATGACCTCTATTGCCGCCAGCCCTTGTGCCAGCAGTTTCTAGACCAACAATTTAACTTCATCCTGGTATGTCGTCCCGAATCTCACACCACCCTCTACGAGCATCTGGAGGGCATTGATCTGCCAACGGTCAAAAGCGGTGGACTGGAAGCGTTGAGGCAACCTATACCTACCGGTATCTCAATGGGGTGCCCCTGAGAGATAGCGAGGATGCCCTATTGGTGAACTGGTGCGAAGTCACCGTCAGTCGTCCTGACGGAAAGGTGACGTATAAGAATTCGTTTGCCACCAATCATCCCCTGAGCAATGACAACGTAGTTGAGATCGTTCTAGCAGGGCGTACCCGCTGGAAGGTGGAGAATGAGAATAACAACACGCTTAATTGGTCGCGACTTCCACGTCGAAACTCGCATCTCCGGATTTGTGACTAAACAAGATGTGATCTTGGATGGACTCGCCACCGGAGCGATTTTTGGATCGCTGTTTGGTTCTTTGTTGGCTTTACTTACGGGTGTGGGTGTGTTGTTCATTCCCTTTTTGGGAACCGTAGTAGCAGCAGGCCCTTTGGGAGTAGCATTATTAGGAGCGGCAGGCGGTGCTTTATATGGTTCCTTGGGAGCAGGCATTGGATCTGCCTTAATCGCAATGGGTATGCCGGAGGACAAAGCTGCTATTTACGAAACACGCCTGAAAGCAGGTGAGTTTTTACTGGTCGCGGAAGTGCCACAAGAACAAGCAGACGAAGTTGTCTCACTGTTAGAAAGTGCGGGTGCGGAAGAAGTCGCTATCACTGACATGAAAATTCCCTGTCAACCAAAAGGTGAACTGGCAGATAATGAGCAGATTTCACCAGAAATTAGAGCAAATCTGTCGGACGACGCGCAAAAAACTTTTGTTGATACCTACAATCAGTCGTTCAGAGAAGCCAATGGAAAAGATAATGCCTTGAAGAAGGCTTGGGATCGGGTCAAACAGGTGTTCGATCGCGACGAAAAAGGCACTTATTCCAGGTCTAAAGTCAGATCGTAAATTTCCAGAGTTGCGATCGCCTACAGTGGGGCGTAGCCCATCGCGACGAAAAAGGCACTTATTCCAGTCACAAAACAACTTAACTAACCGGAACAGATTATGAACTCTCAAACATTGAATCAGCCCGATACTCGTCTTCAGCAGGAAATTGATAAGTAGACGCAAAAGGCAACAGATGAGGCTGAAAGATGCCTAGATCGAGAAGCGGTTTCCGCCATCAAAGAAACTCGAAATGCAATTAATGCTATTGAGGAGGAAAATACTCAAGAAGCGATCGCTGCTTTAGAACGAGCAACTGGAAAAATTGACATACTGGTGGCACAATACCCTAAACTAGCTCTAATTCCGGTGGCGGCTCAGGTAGCGATAATCGATTTTGCCCCTCAGGATTTTAATTTGGTTGAGCGAATTCGCAATCAAGTGAAGGGTGTTGCAATTGCGGAAGATTTTCCGGCGGCTCGCGAACTGTTGAACAACCTGATAAGCGAGATTCGCACAGCAATCGTCAATCTGCCATTAGAGAGATATCCAGATGCTACCAAGCAGGCAGCTCGGTTGTTGAACGAAGGCAAAATTGATGAAGCCAAAGGCGTGCTGCAACTTGCGCTCTCAACTTTAGTGGTGACAGAACAAGCTCGACCCCTGCCGCTAGTCAAAGCCCATACCGATCTAGTGACTGCGGTTACTTTAGCAGAGAAGGATCGCGACGCAGCACAGAGGTTGCTAGAAGATGCTCGTACCCAACTCAAGTTAGCTCAAGAACTAGGATATGCCAGAGGCGATCGCGAGTATGCAGCATTTGACAAAGCAATTAAAAATCTAGAGCGGCAAGTTAAGGCACGTGAGAACACAGCAGGCGCATTTGCCAAGCTTCAAGAACAATTTTCTAGTTTCTTCAACCGAGTATCCGAAGTCGTCAAACCAGGTGATTCCTCAAATAGGGCAGAAGCCAGGAGACGCGATTAATCGCGTCTCTATAAGAGTGAGGAGTTTTATCTCCCCCTGCCCCTCTGCCCACCCGTCCCATCGCGTTAATTTCAAGAGGTGCTGATGGTTGCAGCAACCGATTTCAAAGATTATTACGAAATTCTGGGTGTCAGTAAGAACGCCACTCCGGAGGATATCAAAAAAGCCTACCGGAAATTGGCACGGAAATATCACCCGGACTTAAATCCTAACGATAAGCAAGCGGAAGCGCGGTTCAAAGAAATTAACGAAGCTCATGAAGTGCTGTCCGACCCGGAAAAACGCCAGAAGTATGACCAGTATGGTCAGTACTGGCAACAGGCTGCGGCGGGTGCACCTCCACCCAGAGGGGCGGGTACACAAGGTTATGACTTTAGCCAGTATGGCAACTTTAATGATTTCATTGATGAATTGCTGGGAGGGTTAGGTCGCAGTGGCGGTCGTACAAGGCAGCGCACAGCTAATTATCGCACTACAAGAAGACCAGAAGGATTCCGGGAATACGTAGATTTTGGGTATGGAGAAGACCCCTCCAGCCGCTTCACTGATATTCCCGCACAGGATACGGAAGCAGCGATCGCTCTCACTTTTTCTGAAGCGTTTCACGGTACACAGAAGCGGCTACAAATTGATGGAGAAACTATCACTGTTCGCATTCCGCCGGGAGTAAAATCGGGAAGCCGCATTCGAGTCAAAGGCAAAGGACAGATGAGTCCTTTTAGTCAGCAACGCGGCGATTTGTATCTGACAATTGAATTATTACCCCATCCTTTCTTCAAATTTGAGGGCGACAATCTTGCTTGCGAAGTACCTGTCAGCCCAGAGGAAGCTGTACTTGGCGCACAAATAGATGTTCCTACGCCTGATGGCAAGGTAACGATGAAGATTCCGGCCAAGCACTGCGGCTACGTGGCAAGGGCTGGCGCGATCCAAAAGGTAATCGTACCGCTTTGATCGTGCGGTTAAAAATTGTGACCCGCAAAGATTTGAGTCCCCAAGAAAGAGAGTGCTATGAAAAATTGCGACAAGTTAGCAGTTTTAATCCCCGTCAAGGCTTAGAAGAGGTGCGATTATGATTTCTAACCTGAGTTTGTCTAGTGTGGTGTGGTCAGAAACAGGCGATCGCCTCTATAGTTTCGAGCAAGCCGCCTACCTCACCCAAACCTCGGTTTTATTGCTAGAACGATTTGCCCGCCTGGGATTAATTGAACCTGTAGGAACCATGCTGCGCCGACAGGATATGTTTCGCGTTGTGCAGATTCAAAGGTTGCACCGCGATCTGAACTTGAATTGGGTCGGAGCAGCAATGGTGCTAGATATGGTAACTGAAATTGCCCAACTCAAGGTGCAACTGCGTGCCTACCGTGCTGAATTACAAATTCGTAATTCGTAATTAAGAGCGTTAACAAAAATGCGTAGGCTAGGGACGCAAACAACTGTCTCCACCTCCCCACATCTCTCCCTTTCTTTTTCAACGTGATACCATTTCATGAAAATAATGAAACAGACCCAAACCCTGAAAGCCTTAATAGGTAGGGCTTTCTTCAATACGAATTACGTTAGCGCAGCTTTAGCGACGCAGGAACGTCACTACGAATTACGAATTGGTTTGACTGCCTAAATAATTTATTTCTCAGCTAAGGGGCACGATTATGCAACCAACCAATCCCGAGCAATTTACCGAAAAAGCCTGGGAAGCCCTTGTTCGTACTCCCGAAATTGCCAAGCAGTTTCAGCATCAGCACATTGAGAGCGAACATTTGATGCTAGCGCTACTGGAACAGGAAGGACTCGCCAGTTCTATTTTCAACAAAGCTGGGGTGAATGTTCAAAAACTCCACGAGCGCACTATCGACTTCATCAACCGTCAGCCCAAAGTATCGGGGGCTAGCAGTGGTTCGGTATACATCGGACACAGTTTAGAGACGCTACTCGATCGCGCCGAACAATACCGCAAAGAGTTTGGTGATGAATATATTTCTATTGAACATTTAATACTTGCCTTTGCCAAAGACGATCGCTTTGGTAAAGGGTTGTTTCAAGAATTTGGACTGGATGAAAAAAAACTCCGCAACATCATTCAACAGATTCGAGGGAGTCAAAAAGTGACAGATCAAAACCCGGAAGTTAAATATGAAGCGCTAGAAAAATACGGACGCGATTTAACCCAATTGGCACATGAGGGCATACTCGACCCAGTGATTGGACGAGATGAAGAAATTCGCCGCACGATTCAAATCCTTTCTCGTCGGACTAAAAATAACCCCGTACTGATTGGTGAACCCGGTGTCGGTAAAACGGCAATTGTAGAAGGATTAGCGCAGCGCATTGTCAGTGGTGATGTCCCGGAATCATTGCGCGATCGCAAACTAATAGCTTTAGACATGGGTGCGTTAATTGCCGGAGCCAAATACCGGGGGGAATTTGAAGAACGCCTGAAAGCTGTCTTAAAAGAAATCCAAGAAGCACAGGGACAAATCGTTTTGTTCATTGACGAAATTCACACTGTAGTTGGTGCGGGTGCAACGCAAGGATCGATGGATGCTAGCAACTTGCTCAAGCCGATGCTCGCTCGCGGTGAACTGCGCTGTATTGGTGCCACCACGCTAGATGAATACCGCAAGTACATTGAAAAAGATGCGGCTTTGGAACGTCGTTTTCAACAGGTGTATGTCGATCAGCCCAGTGTGGAAGATACCATCTCAATTCTGCGCGGTTTGAAAGAGCGCTACGAGTTACACCACGGCGTGAAGATTTCTGATAGTGCGTTAGTTGCGGCAGCTACTCTGTCTGCGAGATATATTAGCGATCGCTTCCTACCCGACAAAGCTATTGATTTGGTGGATGAAGCTGCGGCTAAACTAAAAATGGAAATTACTTCTAAACCAGAAGAATTAGACGAAATCGATCGCAAAATTCTGCAACTGGAAATGGAGCGGCTGTCACTGCAAAAAGAAACAGACAGTGCTTCCAGAGAGCGTTTAGAACGGCTGGAGAGAGAACTTGCGGAGTTAAAAGAACGGCAAGTTGCTCTCAATGCTCAATGGCAGGCAGAGAAGCAAATTATTGATCGCATTCGCCAAATTAGACAAGAGATTGAGCGTGTTAATGTAGAAATTTAGCAAGCCGAACGCGATTACGACCTCAACCGGGCAGCAGAACTGAAATACAGCAAACTCACTGAGCTGCAACGACAACTAAAAGAAGCCGAAGCGCGACTAGCCCAAATCCAGACTAGCGGTAAATCTCTGTTGCGCGAAGAAGTCACCGAAGCTGACATTGCCGAAATTATCTCCAAGTGGACGGGTATTCCGGTGAGCAGACTGGTTGAATCGGAAATGCAAAAACTCTTGCATCTGGAAGAAGAGCTACATAAACGTGTGATTGGTCAGGACGAAGCTGTAAGATCTGCTGCCGATGCAATTCAACGTTCCCGTGCTGGGTTGGCAGACCCGAATCGTCCCATTGCCAGCTTTATTTTCTTAGGCCCAACCGGGGTGGGAAAAACAGAACTGGCAAAAGCTTTAGCGGAATATCTGTTTGATACCGAAGATGCACTGGTGCGGATCGATATGTCCGAATACATGGAGAAACACGCTGTTGCCCGTCTCATCGGTGCGCCTCCAGGTTACGTGGGCTATGAAGAAGGCGGACAACTCACCGAAGCGATTCGCCGCCGACCTTATTCTGTAATTCTGTTTGACGAAATTGAGAAAGCTCATCCTGATGTATTCAACGTCCTGCTGCAAATCCTGGATGATGGTCGCCTAACTGATTCTCAGGGACGCACAGTAGATTTTAAAAATACGATCGCGATTATGACCAGCAATATTGGTTCAATATACATTTTGGATGTGGCAGGAGACGATAGCAAGTACGAACAAATGCGCGATCGCGTCATGGAAGCAGTGCGAGAAAGTTTCCGCCCCGAATTCCTCAACCGCATTGATGAAATCATTATTTTCCACAGCTTGCGGAAGGACGAGTTGCGCGAAATTGTCAAACTACAAGTGCAGCGTTTAGAGGAGCGACTGCGCGAGCGTAAACTCTCGCTCAAAATCTCCGACGAGGCTCTCGATTGGATTGTTCAGGTCGGTTATGACCCAGTTTACGGTGCTCGTCCCCTGAAGCGGGCGATTCAGCGAGAACTAGAAACTCCGATTGCCAAAGCGATTCTACGCGGCGAGTTCCACGAAGGCGACACAATCTACGTCCATGTAGAACACGAACGACTGGTGTTGAAGCGCTTATCACCTGAACTGGTCAATGCTTAGCCCTCTTTTGTCACTTTGGTAGAACCCAATCGCTGAAAGCCTTTCAGGGATTACATCTCCAGGTTTTGGCTACAAATTTGAGTTACTGTTAGAAAATAAAAGCTCAAAGCTGGGCTACATAAAAGTTTCAGAATGTTGCTTCGATTATTATTTTCTGAAAGTGACAAAAGAGGGTTAGAGGGGGCAGAGGAGCACAAGGGAGAGATAACTCTTGTACAGACAAGGGTTAATCGCGTCTCTCTTTCAAGATTTAACAACATATCAAAACATTTTTGGAAAAGCTATGACTTCTGAAGATTTTAGAGAAACCAGAACAAATTCAGCATTGCCAATTGTCTTAGGTGTTTTGATGATTCTGCTGGGAATTGCAGCGATCGCAGAACCATTTATTGCCACTATTGCCATCACAATCGTATTCTCCTGGACTTTAATTATTGCTGGTATCGTCCGAATTGTTCATGCATTTCAATCACGTCACAAACGAGGCTTATGGACAACACTAGTAGTTGGTATTCTATACGTAATTGGTGGGATTTTGTTGATTAGCAACATCTTTGGTGCTGCACTCTCTCTCACCTTAGCTTTTGGATTTATCATTTTTATTGAGGGTGTATTGGAGGTGATTGCAGCATTTGAAATGCGTCGAGATCCAAACTGGGGTTGGGTACTATTTAGCGGGATCATGGCTATTATTCTAGGGATTTTTATTCTCTATCAATGGCCTGTCAGCGCAGTTTGGGTATTGGGAGTATTTGTAGGGATTAATTTTTTGTTGACGGGTGTTTGGATGATCATGCTTTCATTAGCTTCTCGTAGTCTTCCTGACCATAGGGCAAGAGTTTAAAGCAGTTATCAGTTATCAAAGTTTGAGTTGGGGTCTAAATCTCCAACTCAAACGTAGCACGCAATAGTGGTGAGGAACTTTGACTCCCAACTGAAAAACAGTTTACTGTTAACTATTTACTAATTTGTTGAAATAACTTTCGGTTTTATTGGTGAGCTAGTGCAGCCTCACTGAAATAAGGATAATATGATTACAACAGATAACAAGCACGCTGTTGGAGTATTTACTAACCGTAAAGCAGCGGAGCAATCAGTTAATGAATTGAAAGCCTCAAGCTTTCCAATGGAAAAAGTTGCGATTTTTGCAAAATTTGCAGATCGCATAAATCCTATTGGCGAAGTATCAGTCAGTTCGCGTATCAACAATCAAAGTGTAGATACAACTGGAGCAGTTGGTGACGCTTTAACTACAAGTTTTTGGGGAAGCGTATTAGTTGGTCTTAGCAGTTTGGTACTTCCTGGCGGTATTGGAGTAATAATTGCAGTCGGTTCGGTTGGAACAGCATTCATTATCAGTGTAGCGGGTCTTGCAGTTAGTACTATAGCCACAAATCATTTAGTAAAGGTGCTAGCTAGTTTAGGTATTCCTGAAGACAGAGCTAGTGGTCTGTCAAGCTAAAAATTGTGAGTTTGAGGGAAAATAGAGGGGCTATTCACTGTAAATGTCAGCAGAGATCCTAATAACTGAATTATGCTCAAAACTTACTCGACAACGACTATCCCGATAGCGACAAAATCATTTTAGTATGTGACCAGTTAAATACTCACAAACTTGCCTCTCCATATCAAGCATTTGAGTCGTCTACTGCCCGTTCTCTGGTCGAACGTTTGGAAATTCACCACACTCCCAAACATGGGAGTTGGCTCAATATCGCTGAAAACGAATTGTCCGCAATGACCCGACAATGCCTAGATCGTCGCATTCCTGATCTTGAAACTTTAGAACAGGAAACAACGGCTTGGTATATTCAACGCAATCATTCACAAAAATCTGTAGATTGGCAGTTCACAACAGCGGATGCCCGTATCCGTCTCAACCGTCTTTATCCACAAATAGCAAATTGACAGACCACTAGATACAATTCCTACAAATATTTGGGAACCATATAAAAGTAGGGATACATTGCAACAATGTTTAAAAGATACAGTTGTTGCCTGCGGTGGAAGCGAAATACCAGAGCGGATTTTATTTACAAAGTTAGGAGCAATCCGTAATGTTCTTGATGGTGGTAAAGACTCTTTACGACCCTATGTTGTGACATTTTTACTATCAGCAAGTCGGCGTAACAGCTTATCCCTCTTTTGTTACTACGGGGAGAGTATAATCAGGCATAAAACCGGAAACAGTAAGTAACAGAGATGGTTACGCCACGCAGAGAAGCAGTAAATACAGTTGCCTTCATAGATAACTACTGTCAACACTATTATTCATTATTTGAGGATGTGAGACATTTTGAGGCATTCAAGTATTTACAGTTGGGAATGCTATCATCCATCCGAACCAAATCTTTGCCAGAGATAGCGAAAACAGTAGGGTTAAAAGACGGTCAATCACTACATCATTTTTTGAGAGACGCATTGTGGGATGTCAAAAAATTAAGAGAAACGAGGCTGTGGTTAACAAAAATGATGATTGGAGAAAGAGAAATAATTTTATGCATTGACGAAACAGGAGACAAGAAAAAGGGAAAAACTACAGATTATGTAACTCGTCAATATATTGGTAATTTAGGAAAAATAGAAAATGGAATAGTGTCGGTAAATGCTTATGGAGTAGTAGATGGGATTACTTATCCATTAATGTTTCAGATATTTAAACCCAAAAACCGCCTTCAATCAGGAGATAAATATAAAACCAAACCCCAAATAGCGATAGAAATTATTCAAGAGTTGAAAGCATTAGGATTTAAAATAAAGTTAGTTTTAGCGGATAGCTTGTACGGGGAGAGCGGAGATGTAATCGGCTGCTTAGAGAAGTTAAAACTAGAGTTTATTGTAGCAATTCGCTCTAATCATGGAGTGTTAATGCCGCCTGGAAGTCGAAAACGTTATAATCGTTGGAAAGCTTATGAGCAAAAGCTTTCACATCGTCAAACTGAAACTCGTTATTTGAGAGAAATTATTTTTGGTCAACGTCGCTGCATCAGATATTACCAAATCAGTAAAGTTAATACCCCGACCCTACTGGAGATGAAAGTTGGTATATCATGACTAATTTATCAATTGATTTTTCAAGTAATGTAGCTCAACTTTATAGTTTAAGAAACTGGATTGAATATAGTTTTAAACAAGTCAAAAATGAACTGGGTTGGGCTGATTTCCGTTTGACTGATTATGAAAGTATTGAACGTTGGTGGGAAATAATTTTTAGTGCCTATCTTTTAGTCAGGGTTCAAGCCACCTACTTTCAATTTAATCAACAATCAAGCACAACATCTACTTCCGAATTTTTGTCACACACTGAATCTAATCTTCTTCACTATAGCCAACATCCTTATTGGGAGTCCGGCACTACATGGAAGAGTGCCTTAAATAACCTGAGATTGATTATTCAACCCTATATTTTTTACTGTTTGATTCAACCTTGGCTCACAGTATTTAATATTCCTGGTCTGAAACGTTGCTTTTTGAAATTAATTGACTTCATGAATAATTTTCGGGCGAGTCCAGTCAGTTTCCCTATAGCAAGTTGAATTCCTTGCTAATTTTTCTTTTCCTAAAGTAACAAAAGAGGGTTATACCAATTTAATATGAAGCTGCATATAATAGAGAAAACAAACTCGATAAATTAAAAGAACCATGAGCCGCCCTTTTGAGATTGAAATCGCAGAGAGCGAAGAAGAACTTAAAAAACGCCTACAAACAGCTAATTTAGGGAACCAGAAAGAAAAACTTATTATGCTGTGGTGGATAAAAAGCGGGCAGGCCAAGGAGCAGCAAGATATTGGAAAACGCTTGGCTAAAGATACATCAACGGTGACAAGATGGTTACAAAAATATAGATCGGGTGGACTAGATGAATTATTGAAAATAAAAAAAGCTCCGGGAGCAAAACGGAAAATTCCTGAAGGAGCGATCGCGGCACTTGAAGAGGAGTTAAAAACAGGAAAAGGCTTTAGTAGCTATGGTGCAATAGTAGAGTGGTTAAAGCAAGAGCAGGGGCAGGGCTATTTCATTCTAAATGTAGACGCAATATTGTAAGATTCAGCGCCAGCTCTACTTCAAGCATCTACTACCGTGTCTGAAATCGAAATTATCAAAGCTTTTGCAGGTCTAGAAGACACCCGTCGCCGTGCCGGACAGCGACATACTCTACCATTATGTCTTGCGCTGTTCACATTGGCGATCGCCGCAGGCAATAAAGGATTTCTAGCAATTGGAGATTGGATTTCAAGCTACCGTGAGGAGTTGATAGACAAGAGTGAAACCCACAAAGAATAGGCTTCCTTCTTACAGTACAGTCCGTCGTAATTTATTACACATAAATTACGAGGAGTATTCTGTATGTCTTGCGAATTTCTTTGACATCAAACCACTGCCTGGAGAAACTGTTGGTATGGATGGTAAAGTCCTCAAAGGCTCATATCAAGTAGAAAATGATAATCCACATTCTGATTCCCACCCAGCAATTATGTTGGTTAGTGCTTACCTTGTAGAGCGAGGATTGATTTTAGAACCGTTTGAAGTTGATGCCAAAACCAACGAAATAAAAGCACTACCTGAGTTAATTGAGAAACTGGCTCTCAGGGGGGTAGTTTTTGCCTTTGATGCTATTAATACACAAAAAAACTTGTGAGTTGATCATCAACAGTGGCAATGATTATATTGCTGCCTTAAAAGGGAACCAACCTAATTTATTCAAAGATGTCAAAACAAATTTTACACCGGAATTTTCTTTTGAGCAGATAAACAAAGGTCATGGTCGAATCGAAAAGCGCCATGTCAGTATTTGTCAAAATTTTGATGGTATTCGTCCTTGGCCTGGACTTACCACTTTGATTCAAGTCAAATCAGAACGCCAGGTTTTCACACACAATGTAATCGAAGTAACTACTGAGACTCGTTATTATATTTCATCTCTAAATGAAACGGCTCAACAAATAGCTGAACGAATCAGAGGATATTGGGGTGTTGAGAATAAAGTCCATTACGTTCGGGACGTTACCCAAGGTGAAGATGCATCCAGAATCCGCACTACACCCTTACCTCAAATTTTTGCACTCACTCGCAATTTTTCACTTAATTTATACCGAAACAATATGTTTAAAAATATGGCACAAGCTCAACGTTTATGTTCTTTTGGACTAGACACACTCAAGCAGCTTTTTAGAATGAAATAGCCCTGGATACTGGCTTTGTTCAAATCAAGCACTCTCTTTAATAAAGATAAAATGGTTCGTGCTTGTTTTAGGAAGATGGAGATAAAGTACAGACTTGCTAACATCTGTCCGTTTGCTCATTTTGAGAAAATTAAAGGAATTAATGCCATAACGGGAAAGTAATAGAGCAAAATTAGCAACCCAATGACACCAATAGAACCATTTCCCATTAGTCTGGAGGATATCCTCTAAATACGGGTATAAAAGGATAGACAGTAGCTCAACCAAATATTTGCCTAAACCAAGAAAACTACTGCTGCACTATCTTGTATAATCCCAGCAATTTTTACTTTGCGGCATTCACACACCAGTATCATAAATACTGCCTTGCCCCGAATAATTCTCATAAATGTGCTGATAAACTTCCTGACACTTCTGTTCATACAGTTCAGCAGAATAACTCTGGGGTAACTTATCCAAATTATCTTTAATTGCCACTTCCACCGATGCTCTGGTTTGCTGTCTCTTCTTCCAATCTAAAACTAACTTCTCTTTTTTGAGAGTTTTCAATAAAACTCTTGCAACTTGTTTGACTTCCTGTTCCTCTTGCTTAGTCAGTTTAATTTCTGGTTTAGTCAGTAAGTCAAAAATTGCTAATTCTTCTTCAATCAGATTTTGCGCGATCGCTCTTTTATCTTCAACACCCAATTCTTGAGCAAAGTTAATCAAATCATTGAAGAATATCTGCACGTTGCGTGAGTCAGCATTGTACTCTGCTATCATCTGCTGGAATTTGTCCAGGTAGTTGATGCGAGTTTTATTTAACCTCACCATCTGCTGGAGTTTTTGCGCGATCGCTGTTTTGAGTTTTTCTGTCTCTGTTCTCTGGTAGTCACTACTAGCAAATTTATTTTTTAACGCTACAAAGTCGATTTGGCTTAAGTCGATGCGTTGACTGTGGGATTCCTGAATCACAAACTCTCCAGCAGTGATGGACAGATCCAACAGTTCCTCCACTTGTTCCATCACTTCGGACACATCAACTTCTGGTACTTCTGCCAGAAGTTGGTCTTTGATTGCCTGCAAATGAGCATTAATAGTGGTAAATTCATTAGCAGCAGGATCTGGGAGGATAGCTTTGTAGAGTTTGTTAACGTTACCTGCTAGGGAAAGATAAGTTTTTTTGGCATCATCATTAATAATGATGCATTCCACTGCATCTGCCCAAAATTTGGTGCGTAC
This sequence comes from Nostoc sp. JL31, assembly GCF_017114965.1. Classification (NCBI taxonomy): domain Bacteria; kingdom Bacillati; phylum Cyanobacteriota; class Cyanophyceae; order Nostocales; family Nostocaceae; genus Nostoc; species Nostoc sp. JL31. Next base: position 31,850 of record NZ_JABXKO010000112.1, on the reverse strand, counting down.
AAAACCTTGTGCTGACTCCAGTACAGCAAAATCAATGCCTTTTTGGGTACAGAATGTTGTAGTTTCTGCGATCGCTTCTCTCAATTGTGCCACTAAAGCTGTTTTTGCTTTAACTGGGGTATCTTCTTCTTTAATCCCACCACCAGATGCAGAACCATAAATGGTTAGTGCTTTCTGTAAATCTCGGAAGACACCAATGTAATCAACAATTAAACCATTGACTTTACCTGGGAAGACACGATTTGCTCTGGCAATGGTTTGCATGAGACTATGGTTCTTCATAGGTTTGTCTAAGTAAATGGTGGAACAACTGGGGACATCAAATCCAGTCATCCACATAGCGCAGACAAAGATGATGCGTAGGGGATGAGATGGATCTTTGAATTTTTCATCCAGTGGGGGAGATTCGCTCACTAACCTCTGACGGTGAGGAGTAATGTCTAATTCTTTTTTCTGAAATGCTTCTACTTCGTTTTGAGACTGAGATATGACCACTGCCATATCTGTTTCTTCCATATATTTAATTGTGACTGATAATTTTTTTTGTTCAAATTCGCTTAAATTAGATTGAGCAAGTTGATTTTTAAACTGCTGGAGGTGTTGTTGCCAGTGATGCTGGACTTTGTTGTACATTTTGACAGCAGTAAATCTGTCAATGCTGACAATCATTGCTTTACCCTGGTATCCTCTACCCAGCAAGTGGGTGACAATATCTTGAGCAATTTTCTCTAATCGGTCATCTCTGGTAATTAATTGATATTCTCTGGCACATTGTCTTTCTAGTTTTTTCTCTTCTTCCTCATCCATTGTTGCTGATTCGATGATTTCTGCCATATCTTCATTGAGTGCGTCATTGGTGACTTGCAATTCAGGAATTCTGTTTTCATAGTAGAGAGGAACTGTAGCGCTATCTTCTATTGATTGCCGGAAGTTATAAATGCTGATGTAATCACCAAAGGTTTTTTTGGTTTCTTGCTCTCCTAACATTAAAGGTGTACCAGTGAAACCAATAAATGCTGCATGGGGTAAAGCATTCCTCATGTTGAGAGCGAATGTGTCATACTGACTGCGGTGTGCCTCATCGGCAATGACGATAATATCTGACCTATCAGAAATTTGGGGATAGGTTCCGCCTTTTTCGGTGCGGAATTTTTGAATCATTGTGAAAATGTAGCGATGATCTTCATGCAGGAGTTGTTTGAGGTGTTCTCCACTTTTAGCGCGGACATTTTTTTCGATTTCTGTCACTGCACCAGCATAGGCAAAGTTTTTGTAAATTTGTTGGTCTAAGTCTTCTCTGTCGGTGATAATCACAAATGTCCAGTTCCCATAGATTTTTCGCACCACTTTTTGGGAGAAGAAGACCATTGAGTAACTCTTACCACTACCTTGGGTATGCCAAAATACTCCTAATCTGCCTTGGTTGGATTTAATTTGCTTTACTGCGGTGACTGCTTGGTTAACTCCTAAATATTGATGATTTTTGGCAACGATTTTAACTAAACTACCTTTGGCAGAATAAAAGAAGATAAAATTTTCAACTAAATCCAGTAATCTGGTAGGTTCACAAGTACCTCTAATTATCGTGTCTAGAGAAATTATCCCTTCTTCTCCTTCAGAATTTATCTTCTTCCACTCCGAGTAATGTTCCCATTTGGCAGTTAAGCTACTAATGCGACTTTTTTTGCCATTGGAGAGGATGATAAATGCGTTGTACCAGAAGAGTTGGGGGATAGTTTGCTTGTAATCTGTGAGATTGTTTTTATAGGCAAGTTCTAAGCGTTGGTGATGTGCTTTTAGTTCAATGAAGACTAAAGGTAAACCATTGATAAACCCTATTAAGTCTGTTCTTCTGGTGTAAATCTCTCCTGTAACCCAAAATTGAGACGCGAGAAAAAAATTATTATTTTCTGGGTGGTTCCAGTCAATGACTTTGACTGTTTCTGCTTGGTCTTCACCCTCATCATTTTTAAAACTGACTTTTACCCCATCTTTGAGGAGTTGATAAATTTCTGCATTCGCATTGGCTAAACTCAGCGTGCTTCTGTCACGAGTTAATTCTTCAATGGCAAGTGGGATAGCTTCTGCGGGTAAGTCAGGGTTTAAGTTTTGTAAAGCTAACTGGAGTTTGGGAATTAAAACTACCTCACCCTTTGTCTCTCTTCCCAGTGTGCTGTTTGTACCAAAGGCTTCATGATAACAGTTGGCTGTTTGCCATTGCAGTTGAGAGAATAGGTCAATGGTGGCATTCTCTAGTGCTGCTTCTGAGTCTGGGTGAGGTGGATGCATACGTATGGAGTATAGATTTACTCCATTTTTAACTCAAAAATTCTGTGTTTAGGAATTGCGCTGAATTGGTAAAATTCTTACCTTCGCCTTTGCTTCATCCACTGTTACCAAAGCACCCATTTCTAGTTCCTGCTGAAATTGACGCAAGGCATTAATAACTAAATTACCTAACTTAGCTGGTAGGATATCTTGCGATCTGACTTGAATTACACTTGGTGCATCAGCTTGAGTCATTGCCAGCAGTGTACCAAAATCTAAGTCATGGGTGAAAACAATGTAGTCGTTTGTCAGTGCCCATGCCATGATTACTTTATCTGTAGCACTGGGATTACCAATTGTTGACCAGTGGACAGCTTCAAAACCCGCATTTTCTAAGACTGGAACCCAGTCAGGAGAAAGATTCATATCAAGTAAAATTTTCATGCAGAAGCAAGGGGTACTTCAATTTCTTCTACCCGCCATGCTGCATAAGCTAAAGCTTCATAAATATCTTCACGTTCTAGGTATGAGTAAGCTTTGAGAATATCTTCTGGGGTATGTCCTGCTGCCATTAAACCGACAATTGTACCTACAGTAACACGCATACCTCGAATGCAAGGTTTGCCACCCATGATTTCTGGGTTGAATGTGATTCGTTTTAGTGGTTTCATGTGTAGGTTATGAGTTTTATTTTTAATTATTCCACTTGTTTATTTATGCTGCTATGTCCTCTGTGGTGATGTCTAGGTGTTCTACGTCGATTTCTCCTGAGATGAGTTTGGGAAGGAGTAAATCACGAGTTTGCCGAAGGTTAGAGTTTTTAGCCTGCAATACTTCAATTTGAGTAAACACAGCAGAAATGAAATTTGCAAATTTCTGCTGTAGCCGACCATTAGCTAATGTCATGTCAATATTATTTAATATTGTCAAAGTTAAAAATTTAGTTGCAGCACCAATTGATATACTTTTCAAATGGTCAAGCTGTTCCTTAATAGCAAAGTACAAATAATAATTTGTAACTTTGCTGTCATTTAGTGTGCGAATAACATAAGTTCTTTGATATACATCAAATTTCCCTCGAAAGAATTTAAGATGAAAAATGCCATTTGCATTATTACCTGCTAATAAAATACATTCAGTATCAAAAGAATAAGTGTCTGTTTTAAAAATATCTTGGGAGCATGTAAAGAAAGGATAGATACCATCTGGTTTAGCTGCATTAGAGTTGAGCTTACCAGTTTGGAAAGAGGCTAATTTACCTAGTTTTTTAACCTCCCACCCTTCAGGAATTAACCCCAATTCCGAATCAACCATTTTGGTGTGTTCATGACCAGGAAAGCGGAATTTAACAAACCATTCATGGTAGAGGGTCTGTGCCATTTCTTCTAATATTTTGATACGTCTTGTGTTGTTTTCTATTAGGTCATCATACGCTGAGAGTATGCCAGCGATTTTCTTCTGCATAGTGAGAGGGGGAGTGAGAATATCAAACGAAAGTAACTTATCAACACTCAAATTGTCTTGAGTAGCGCCTTTAGTAATACTTCTTAACTGCTCTTTGATGGTAGTAAGATAATACTTAATAAAACGAACATCTGCTTTTTGTGGATCTGCAATAAAACCAATAATACTATCAGGAAAGCAGGCGTTAAATTTGAGTATTGCTGTTTCTGCCGTGTTTTCTCCTGCATTAACTATACATAGTGTATCTTTATTCCACATTTTGCTTTGGCCTAACCCCAATTCACTGTATGTTTGGGAGTAAGATGTTATGTAAAACTCACTTGCTGTAACCTCAGCAGTTTGGATGAAAGGATAGTCTCCACCATAAAGTTCAGGAGCATTTCTAGGTCTATGGCGTGACCTACCACGACCAACAGAACCAAGTTCATTTAACTTATAAGGAATCCATTTTTTCGTATATTGACTATTCATCTATTTTTTATAAAAATAATTGCTGTTTTATAGGATTATTCCAGCTAATTTCTCAAGTTTTCTAGGGTGTGTTATGCCGAAGGCTAACGCACCATCATAAATTTTCGGTGCGTTAAAACTAAAGTTTATAACGCACCCTACCAGAACTCAAACTCGAAAATTTATTCTTCATCTGTAAACAAAGACTCCAAATCTCTATTACCACTCACCACACGCAAAATTTCCACCCCGTCATCAAGAACTTGATAAAGAATTACATATCCATCTAGCGGTAAACCACGCAATGAAGCTTTAATATGAGCATAACTACGTCCTATGCTGGGGAAGTTGGCTAAATTTTGGCACTTGTTATTAAATTCTCTAAATAACTTTTCTCCTGCTTCCAAATTTCTTGCGAGAAAGTAATCAGCAATTTCGTTTAAATCTCGACTTGCAGATGGTGCGATAATGTAATTACTCATTCCTGACCCTCACGCGCTTTTTGGAATCTGTCGAGTATTTGCATCACTACAGTCTCACCATCTAAACCTTCACCACGCTCAAGTTCTGCAATTGCAACATCAACTTTTTGCCGAGTTTCTTCTACCCATTTCTGATACTCCTTATCCGATTCTTCCAGCAATTTCAATGCTTTACTAATCACTTCCTCAGCATTTGCATATCTACCTGTAGCAAGTTGCGCTTGAATAAATTGCTCGATTTCTGGTTTAAGTGTGATATTCATAACTATTACCTCAGTTAAAAGAATGGATGCATTAACTTTGTTCTAACAATTTCACCACATTCTCTGCAATTCTCTCCTCTAACTCCCTCGCTTCCAGATTCAAAACTTCCAATTCCTCATTCAATTCTTCCAACTTCTCAGCAAAAACAAAATCATCCACTACTCGTTCCGCAACACCCACATAACGTCCTGGGTTTAAACTCCATCCCTGCGCTGTTATTTCTTCTAGAGTTGCTACCTTACAAAGTCCAGGTATATCAATATATTGCCCTTGAGGAAATTTCTCCGCCAGCAATGCTTGGCTACCATCGGTAGTCTCTACTGCTTCACCTCTGTACAACCTGACAATATTCGCCAAAAATTCAATCTGTTCTGCATTAAACTCTCTATGTGCGCGGTCAATTTGACGATAAATGTGCCTAGCATCCAGAAATAATACCTTATCTCTGCGGATAATATCTGCTTTCCCCTTATCCAAAAACCACAGGTTACAGGGTAAAGTAACAGTGTAGAAAAAATTAGAACCAACAGCAATCATCACATCCACTGCATGGGATTGGATAAGTTTCTGCCGAATTTCTAACTCAGTACCTCGCGCATCACTGGCAGAATTAGCCATGACAAATCCTGCTCTACCTGTTTCATTTAATGCACTCCAGAAAAAATGAATCCACAGGTAATTAGCATTATCTGCCTTGGGCATTCCAAATTCGCTAACGCGCAAATCTCCTTTGATTTTTTCTTTGTCCACCTTATCAACATTAAAAGGCGGATTTGCCATCACAAAGTCAAACTTGCTTACTGACTCGTGAACATCTTCATAATAAGTATTGCTCTGGCGAATATCCCCTGCAAGTCCATGTACCGCTAAGTTCATCTTGCATAAGCGGACAGTTTCACCTACTTTCTCCTGCCCATAAATACTAATTTCTGTACTTGGGTTCTTCTTGTGCCTTTCTACAAAAGATGCACTTTGAACAAACATACCACCACTTCCACAAGCAGGGTCATAAATTCGTCCATGATATGGTTCAATTACTTCTACAATCAGTTTTACTACAGAAATAGGGGTAAAGAATTCTCCCCCCTTCTGTCCCTCAGTCATCGCAAATTTACCCAGGAAGTATTCATAAATCTTCCCGAAAGCATCACCTGATAAATCTGTTCCTAATTCGACTTTGTTAAAGTTTTTCAGCAAGTCAAATAGCAGATCGTTTTCGAGGCGATTATAAGTTTTAGGGAGAATATCCTTTAATTCTTCATTCTCTGCTTCAATGGCACGCATGGCATCATTGATTGCCTTGCCAATATCTGCTCCTCCTGGTAAGTTCAGCAGTGTAGAGAATCTGGCAGCATCAGGCAGATACATTACCCCCTTTGCTTGGTAGTCTGCTTTGCTAATCCCACGTCTTCTACTACCTGTATTTTTCAGTTCCTCCTCAGCATGGGTAAATTTCCAGTCAGCGTAGCGGAGGAAGATTAACCCCAGTACCGGGATGGAATACTCACTGGACTTTAGCTTGGAGTTAGCGCGTAACTCATCTGCTGCTTCCCATAAACGTTTTTCTAGATCAGTAGTGTTAGCAGGCATAGTCAGACATCAGATTACCAAATCTACTCATCATAGGATAGTTTGTGTGTTACCTACCACTCGGTGAGCTACCAAGTTGAGCAGAAATTGCGAGATGATCACACCTCGTACACAAAATGGGCGATCACCTTTTTTGATTTCAGACAGAATTATATTGTGTGCGATCGCACCAAGGAGAAATGCCAAAGAGCGATCGCGACAGTGATGCTATTGGATGCGAGTAGGGTGACTTGGAAAAGCTGAATATAGGGGGAAGTTTTAGGCAGTGCTAGACAGGAATTTTCGCAAAATCCCTACCTAGCTTTACGGATAACAACACTAATTCCCCTATTTCAAGTTAGTAATCAAAATATTACAGTACATGGGTACTAAACTAAATACTTGTAGACATATTTACACAATGGAACAAAAAATGAATTGGCAAAATACCGTCATGGAAATTATGGGGATAGCATTAATTGGTTAATCACATATGAGTTCATTAGTATTTGAGCTACAGACAGATGCGCTTAACTCTTCGGTTTCTGTGTTGAGTTTACTTCGTAAAGCTTTAGTAGTAGCAAAAAAATTGGGTATTCAAGAATTTGATAATTGGATAGAACTAGAGCTAAATGGTTACACTGAAATAAAATCTATACCTAACTATCGTTTTGTCCAAGCACAACTTAGGGGATTGAATCCTTTTCATGGATGGCAGCCTATTGTAGCAGACGACACCTACATTTTAGAGCTTTTCAAAGCTATATGTAATCGTCCAGTTACTCAACCAATTAGTGAGCTACTTGCCTTAATTCAAAATACAGGCAGTAATAATGGATTAAAACTTATCTTATCTCCCGAAATAGAGTCATCATTAATAATGAGTACAGGTCTAGAGGTTCCTGTAAAAATAAGCATTGGTAGTGCCAGCATACAAAGAATTGTGGATACTGTAATAGATATTATACTACGTTGGGCATTGCAATTAGAAAAAGATGGAATTATAGGAGAGGGAATAAGCTTTTCTCCACAAGAAAAAGCTATAGCATCCAATCATAGTTACCACATTTTTATTGAGAATTTCGTAGGAGATAAATCTATGTCGAATACACAAAATAATGATTTTCGTGGTGCAAATCTTGGTGGTGGTGTTGCCGGACGCGACTACACAGGAGATATTGTAAACAATAATGTAGATAAAAATTTAGCTGAAGCTGCCGCAGAAATTCAACAATTACTCGAACAATTGGACAAATCCTACCCCACTAACACTACTACTGAAAAAATGACAGCAGCATCCGAAGCTATCAGGCGCATAGAAAACAATTCTGAACTACATCGAAAAATCATTAGTGCGTTAAAAGCAGGTAGTACACAAGCTATATCACAATTGCTCAATCATCCATTAGCTACTTTTATAATCGCTGCATTTGAAGATTGGCAAAGCAACAAGGATGGTTAAATAAAAATTACTGATTTGATAATTGAGGTTTTTTTACTAGCACGTAACCTTCTCTTATAAACCCATACTTACCATACCAATTCGTCAATTCTTCTTTTATATTTTTTGATTTTAGGCAGAATTATTTTGTGTGCGATGTGCGATCGCACTAAGGAGAAATACCAGAGTATGATCTGCGATCGCAGTTTCTGTATTAGCAACTAAATAGCAAGCATTTTCAGGGGATATCGCTAGTTTTTACAACAATTTCAATACATCGTCCAGTTTTTAGGGAATAAAATTTGCGATCGCTTATTCCCGGTATGATAGCTTTATATGTTGTCACCCGTGCATTATTGAAGTTGTCGCTATGATTGCAGCCAAAACACCCACTCGCAGACACTGGGAAGTGTTTGAGGTTTACAAAGCTAAGGTTGCTATCAAAATGGAGCCTGAAGAGTTCCTAAAGTATTGGGCTGTCAACTACGAAGAACTTGCCGAATTGTGTGGTCGTTCTAAAAGCACAGTAGCGCATTGGTTTTCCCAAGGTGAGCATCGTCGGGAACCCTCAGAATCTGACAAACGCCGACTAGCGGAAATTCATGCTCTGTGGATTCAATTTGAAAATGAACCTGCCCACCTCAGAGAGATATGGGCAAGAAAACGACGGCGCAAACAAGACACGAACTGTAATGATTAGTTGTCACGAGTGCATTATTTAGTTGTCATGGTGACAACATGAGCTTTATTGTGTGTCATAGCTATTCCCACCTCTGTTAGGTGAATTATGATTACTCAAAGCTTTTTATCCAGCGTCGAAGAATCAAATGCAGCAGTCAATAGTCCAAGCGAGTTTCAGACTGTGCAAGGTAAAGAACCACTCAAACATCTGTTGATTGGTTCTTCTAAAGCTGTAACTAGCACAATCCACTACTTGCAGGTTATTGGTTATGCAGATGTTGGGGATTGGAGTTTTTTACTACCCAGTCCTAATCCTGGTGAAGTCATGAGCATTTTGAATAGACCCATTGCAGTGCAATAGGTATCGTCACTTAGTGCAACTCAAGAATTGATGACCCGTTGGTAGGGTCATTTTTTTCTCAGAATTTGTACATAAATTTACACTTATACTGCTAGGAAATTTACTAAATATCCGTACTTACTCTATAGTCTTATTTGAAATAAGTAAATGAAAATATTAATATTACCAACTTTTTTTACCATGTTTCATAACTTAGATTTTCTTAAAGCACACCCAAAATTTGATAAGCAAGAAATTATTGAAAAAGGGACGTATTATACAGACTACCGACCGAGGACTGACAGCGATCGTCCTCGTTACAAAATTTTATTATTACAATACTTTAAAAACCTTGTTATTCTTATTGAATATGAAGGTTATAAGATTGATAATTTTATAACTATTGAAAGAAATTATTTTGAGAGTACTAAAGCACATAGCTTAGAAGAGAAATGTTATCGTTTTTTACCAAAGCTAAATGAGGATAATACTAGCCGACCTCAAGATGGAGACCTTTTAGATGAAAAAAAATATTGGTCTATACTTAATGATAGCTTTGTTCAAGGAATAGAACTATGTTATAGCAGGATTCTACACATAGAAGATAGCCATACAAGTAGCTATAAATTAGTATCTGGTGGTATTCTGCATACCAGAGCTATTGCCACTCTATCTACTCTTTTGTCTACGGTTGAAAACTTATGGGAGTCTTTCAAGTCATTGAATATAGTTAATAAAACTAAATTTTTACCTATTTCTGTTACTGATTACTCCATTAATAATCTAGCAAACACATATTTAGGAGACACTAAACCAAATAAATTATCTGAGCTTAAAGAAGTTACCCATTTGAATGATGACCAAAATAGTTACCGTTATTTCTATCCTGAAGATGTAGAAGCAGAAAAGAAACGTCGTCGCCAAGAAGCAGCAGTAAGAAAGAAGCAACGGGAGCAGGAAAGAAAGGAAATGGAACAAGAGGCAATTGAAGAATGGGGAAATTTTGGATATTATGCAGCTATGGTTCATGAAGGAGAGTTAGCTCCTGATGATCCTAAATATCCTTTCTGATTATTAGTCCTCTAATAGGTAGTTATTTTTAGGAAAGAAACTCTGTAACTCTTCAAAATTTAATTGCTCTAATGCTACAAGCTGCTTGCCAATATGTTCCATAAATCGCTCAAAATTGGGACAACCATTACACCCTTTATCATGACCAGGAATAGTACATTGGCAAGTGCGAGCAGGAGGAATTTCTTTGAAGTAGTAGTTGCACCGGATACAATAGCAAACGCGATTTCCCTGACTCTGGTAGGAAGTGGCAGAACCTTTGCGATCGCATTTGGGGCATTTAGGTTTACTCAAGTCTTCAGGTTGCCACTCCTGCAAAACTAGTTGAGAAGCAACTTCAAACCTTAACTGTTTTAGTCGAATAAGTTCAAGCACATTTATCATGGTTCTCCGATGTGACAGAAGAGGTGTTTTGAAAAATGATGGATTCTATCCGACCATCACGGATGAAAATTCTATGTACTATGCGGCGATATATCTGAACCTTCTCATTGTTAGATAGCGATCGCCAAATTCCCAGGTTATTGCCTACTTGAATAATCTCCTCAACAGTCTTGTCTTCAAGGTGCTTGGACTGAAAGAAATTGGTTTCCTCTTCAATCTGGCGTTGTAGTTCCGCCTTAAGTTCCTCTGCACCAGGGTTAAATCCAGGAAACTGCTCTAAAAAAGTGAGTTGTGCTTCTAGCTTTTGCAAACGCTCAGTTTTGAAGGGAACTACATCAGTTGTCTTATTATTTTCCTGACTAAGATGATGAGATTTCTCCAGTAATGCTGTAATCAGAGCTTCCTCAATATCAGGTTGTTTTACATTTTTGGAATTATTACAACCAATCCCAGAATGCCGACAGGCATAGTACCTATACTGCTTAGATGCGGTGTACACTCCTTTATGAATACACCGAGAACCACACTCACCACAGTAAACTAAACCTATTTGATAAGCATAGGGACGATATTCTTCTTGACGGTGCTTAGTTCCAAATGCCCCAGCGCACATTTGAGTATTTGCTGCAATGATTCGCTGAATTTCTTCAGCTTCTCCATCTCTGAGAAGTCGCTGTTCAGGATGAGTATTGTATATTATCTGCCACTCTTCACGAGGTTTAAGCCTTCTTTTGCCATCAGCAGTTTGTTCATCCCTACCATAGCAAGTATGTCCATCCAAAATTGGATTCTGAAGCCATACTGACAAACCTCGTTTAGTCCAATGAAGAACTTTGTCTGTTCCATTAGACTTAGCTTTTGTTTTACAAACACCATACTTCTCAAAAATTTTCTTGATCGCATATCCTACTTGAGTGGAGTATGCACAAAATCCTAAAGTAAAGATTATGATTGATTGAAAAAATATTATGTATCTTGATAAAAACAAACTTTTTAAACAATGAAATAATTGTTGTTAGATAATTCGCTTTAAAAAATAAGTAGTGAATTATCGTTCTAACAGATAGCTGTCTAGAGGAAAGTGAGTAACACATAAATTTGTTTTCCTTATGCAAAATGGACTTGACTAGGGATAACAAATTAATCGAAGAGAAAACGAATGAATTTAAAGTTGTAAAGAAAAATTAAGTCCAGCACCACTGAATATATCCCAAAGAATCAACAATCCCTTGAACCTGCCCAGGGCTATTTGTGATCTGCTGCCCGTTCACTCGCTTTTTGTAAGGTTGTCCACTTCGCCAATCGAATTCATCTACACAAAGTTCTTTACTTTCAATGAAAGCATTGAGATAAGCTTCTAAATAGGGTTCTAGATGCTTGTTGTACTTACCTGTTCTTTGCATTTGCGATCGCATGGCCAATATCCAGTAGCCATTCCAGCCTGCACCTTGCAAATACTCAAGGTATTCTTGCTTTCTCTTACAGTCATAAGCGCTATCGAACAAGGATTCTTGCCAAATTCCTTCTCTGAGTAGGTAAGCACGAGTAACAAGATAGTCTCGTTGTTTTTGTTTTGGAATCCATTGCCAAGATCGGTTACAAGGACCCAGTTGCCATGTAACTAGAAAATCCTGTTTGAGAATTTCAACGAAAAGTTCTAAAGGCTTACTGAACGGATAGGTAATTTCATTCTGTGCTGCCCATTGTTGGATAATTCGCTGACCTCTTGCTAAGACTTGGAAGCAAGCAATGTCCAACTCTCTAATCAGTTTAAGGTTATTGAGGCTAGTGAGTGGTAGTCGATTACTAAAAATACCTCCTTTTTCCAGAGGATCTTCCATCAGTCCAAGCATTTGCTGCGCTAAAACTACTCCTCTTGCTTGCCAGAAGTAATTTAGTGTTTTGAGCCAATAGCCTTGGTTTTGGTTTTTAGGCAAAACGGATGCAGTTAGAGGGATCTCACCAATTGCCTTAGCAATCTTGAAAAATTGTTTCCCTTTGGATGTATTAGGTATATAAACAGGAGTATGCGGAATCCATCGACGCTCAATTCGTAAACACTCATCATCTTTTCTTGCGTACTCAAGCCATTCCTGTATTGCCTGTTTGATGAATGGATGCTGCTGCTTCATCTCTACAGAAAGGGACAGCAGATATTCTGGAATCACGATTAGTGGTAGTTCCTGTAAGGCTTCAGATGGTTGAAAAAATCTCTCTACTAAAGTTTGTAATTCAATATCAGATAAGTCTTCGTATGGATAAGATAATGATAAATAATACTTAAACACAGCTTATAGTTCTATAATTTTACCTGCCTAACGCTCTTTTATGACTCTGATGAAAGAAAAAAAATGTAGGTTGGGTTGAACTTTAGTAAAACCCAACAAAACCAAGGATTTTTCGTGTTGGGTTTCGTTCCTCAACCCAACCTACTCGTAAATTTATCAAAGCCTTAACAATCAAGGGTTATGAATTTTTATTTAACGAGAGTAATAGAAGAGCGCTAATGTACTTCCCTTAAAATCTACTGGGTTTTGTCAACTAAGGTTGTTATGAACGAGAATTTAAAATTTTGATATTGTATAATTATTTTCATTATTATAGTAAAATTAAAATTTTTAATTTTAGTAATTAATCATTAATTGACATCAGTTATTTGGGATAAATTTAAAATGAAAAAAGCGATTAATCAACCTCCCATATCATCAGCAACCCTGAGTGCACTGAATTATTTGCACGATTTACCAGATCACGTCATTCAAGGCAGATACTTAAATATTAAGACAGTACATATACTATCGGTAAACAGGTATCCACAGTTCTTCTATCAGTTGCCGCCAAATAGTACTGAGATTAGCAAGATTAGAATCTGGCTGATGCCTAAATGTGCAATAGCTTATCCTTTAAATATCCTATTCCCATACATTTGTCTGCCAAACACCATTGTGGGGTAAAAGTGGGGTAAAAACTTGTAGAAAAGTTTGAAAGGCTTGTAAAAACGTTATTGCTCAAGGTCTGCAAAACCTCCACCCCCGGTTCAAATCCGGGTGCCGCCTTAAGGCTTTCAGCCTTTTAGGATAATCAAAAATCACATAAAAGGCTTTTTTGATAGCCAAACTGATATTCAAAGTCCAAGCCTACTGCTTTCTAAACTGTAAGATGTCTTAGATTGCACTAGCTAACTTGACTATATATGAATGGCACCAAGAAAAGATACAGCCCTTGCTCTGACTGGAACAAGCCTCTAGGCAGGGAACCCATTCTGAAAGGGCTGCCGCCTCCAATCTTCTTGACAAGAGGCAGAAGCCCACTTTAAATACATTCCTAGCCTCCAGGCTGAGAACAAGATGACACAAGCCTTTGGGCTTTTCTTAGTGCCATTCGACTATATATATGTCACAGTGATATCTAAAACAATTACCAAAGCTAAGACCACCGAAGAAACCCCAGAAAGCGCTAGTCTTGACACCAGATTAACCCAACTTAAAAGCTGGTAACTTTCATCTGCTTACTTCTCCCGCCTTTTTTCCTAATTCCTATTAGACGTGAGTCATGTAATTTTATACAATCCCGAAAATGCGAGCGAAAATACGAGATACAGAGATTTTCTTTGATGTGGAAGGTTCTGCATTAGTAGTGGATGGCACGAGCATCTGCTCTAAACCTGTCGCCTTTCTAATTCACGGGGGGCCTGGTGCGGATCATACTTCCTTCAAACCAACCTTCTCGGCTTTAAGCCGAAAACTTCAACTAGTCTATTTTGACCATCGCGGTCAAGGAAGGTCTGCCCGTGGGTCTAAAGAAACCTATACTCTAGACAATAATGTTGAAGATATGGAAGCGTTGCGCCAACACCTTGGTCTGGACAAAATCGTTGTGATTGGCGGTTCTTACGGTGGTATGGTGGCTCTGACTTATGCAGTCCGCTATCCTCAGAATGTCTCTCATCTGATTGTGATTGCCACCGCAGCCCATAGTGGCTTTTTAGAACGGGCTAAGGAAATCCTCGCATCAAAGGGAACTGAAGAACAAAAAGCAAGCGCTCAACGCCTTTGGGATGGGAATTTTGAAAATGAGGAACAGTTAAGACAGTATTTTCAAGTGTTGGGATCAATGTATTCGCTAAAATATAATCCCACCACCTCAGCCATTGCTTGGCAGCGGAATATTCTCTCAGTTGATGCGATTAATGTTGCTTTTGGCGGTTTCCTCCGCAACTACAATATTCTTGACCAGTTACACAAAATTACTGCACCTACTTTAGTTATTGCAGGTCGGCATGACTGGATTTGCGCCCCAGAATTTTCTGAAGAAATTGCTCAGGCAATTCCTAATGCAGATTTGAGAATTTTTGAGAATAGCAGTCATTTGATCCGCGCAGATGAGCCAGAAGCACTTTTGGATGCGATCGCGGGTTTCTTGGTTTACCAGTCGTGATACGTAAAGCCGTCTGCTTTTAGGTGGCGGGTGCGATTCGTTCACTCATCCCTGAATATTTCTATTCATTTCGAGTGAACGAATCGCAGCCCCGAATTGAATTCGGGGGATGTATGTCAATTCGTTATGTCCCAATACGGTTCAGTTAAGGCTAAAACTCTGTTATCCAAGTCAGTTTTTTAACGAACCGCCAAGGCGCAGAGGACGCAGAGAGAAGAAAGAGAAGGAAATAAATTGCTTAACTGAACTGTATTGCGTTATGTCCGTCATCAAGGGCAGCAACGATAACGTTAATCTGCCACGCTTCTGGCTTCGGCTTCGGTTGTTCTTTTGCACTCACCCAAGGCAGGACAAGGAAGATAGTCAACAGCAGGAAAAAGGAAAAAAGGCGATCGCTTTGTAATTTGGTGTAGATGGTTAGGCATGGTTGAAGCCAATTTGTAATGACGCTCTCTATGAGACGCTAAAAGCGTAGCTTGCTTCTCTGAAAGAGTACGAATACTCGCTAACACTCCGCTAACGTCATCAGCTACGCGCCAGCGAGTTGAGCCGATCAAATCGCCACATTCAAAGTTCAATTAGCTTGAATCCCCAAGGTTTGAGAGCCGCTAAAGCTATTTCTTCTTTTACACCCTCATAAGCCTCCCATTCCAACGGGTGTTCTTTTGGATGTCCGTCGCCGACATTCCCTGCAACTTTAATTATTGGACAATTGGCGATGCGATCGCGCTCCAACCCTCTTGGAATTGCTAGTTCGATTTTATGCCCGATAAACTTCGCTGTACTATCATTAGCTACAGATTCACGGATTAAACAAATATCACCAGCAGTCCCCCAAGTCGTTTGGTATATGTGGAGGAATGATATATAAGTTGCTGGTTTGATGGATCTTTTTAGAACGTGCATTATTTGTAATCCTTACACTATGAGTCAAAAATCATAAATCATACAAGTATTTTCTATCACGTTCGTAGGGAAGAATGTTCTTTACTCACATTTTGCACCTAGCCCAGGCGATTAGAAACCGCCTGGTGGAGGATGTGAAGCTTAAAAAACGATAATTGCCCACATACTAACTCCCAAAGCGATCGCTGCTAAGTGTTGCAAAAGGAGCGATCGAACTGGTTGCTTGGCAATTTTTTGCGTTAATAACATAGTCATCAACACGGAGAAAATTATCGTTGTACCTTGCAAAAAGGCAATTACAGCCGGGTGAGCAACCAATATTGGCAATTGCTCACCACTCAAACCAAGAGTAGCAAAGCTTACAGGTAAAATCCGCCCGCCTTCACTTAAGCCCAAACGTAGATAGTGAGCTAAGTTTCCTCCCAAAACTAATGGTAGGTAACTATATGCAAGTTCTACAAATTTTCGAGGCTTACGGTTAGCGTTGAACAGTTGGAGCAAGCGATAAGCCACGTAGATAAAAGCCGTTGGGATAATTAACACTAGCAGCGATAATCCCAAGTGCTGCCAAAAATCAGTTAAATCGAGTTGCAGCCCTAACCAAGATTGCAATTCTGGTAAGCGATGTAGATATATACCACCCAACAGCAAAAACAATAATGCTACTTCATAGGTGCGGGGTACATGAGTTGTCCAGAGTTCAATTCCAGGGGGACGCAAGTTGAACTCAACGGAACGATGAGGACAGGCTTTTAGACAAGTCATGCATAGTACGCAATCTCGGTTATCTTCTAACTGCGCTGGGTGTGAGTATAAAGGACATCCATTAGTTTCCAACCCTTCGCCCTTTTGTGGCCCACCTTTATAGCACTGATAGGTGGTGCAACTGGCAGAACAGATACCTTGTTGTGCCCGGAGTTCCGTCATTGAAAGTTTGGCAAATAAACCATTCATCCCGCCGATGGGACAGAGATAACGACACCAAAATCGCCGCTCAAAAATGGCAGAGAAAATCATTGCCCCGGCGGTAATTAACAGCAGCAAACAAGCACTAAGGTAAGCTGTATTTTCTAAATGCCAGAGTTCTTCCCAAAGGAAAATTAGGGTGAACAAACCAAACATGAACCATCCGCCCCATTTTTCAGCTTCCTGTCTCGGCCAACGCTTGAGTTTTCGAGGCCACAGCCACAGAGATAACTTTTGGGTAATTTCGCCGTAAATCATAAAGGGACAAACAGAACACCAGATGCGTCCCAAAAAGGGAAAGAGAAATAAGAAGAAAGGCCACCACCAAGCCCAAAATAGATTTAAGACGAAATTGCGATCGCGGGTTTGCGGCCCAATAAATAATATTGCAACAATAATCGCAAAAGCCGTTGCAGTAAAACCATAATTAATGCGATCGGGCCACCAGTCACTACGTAAAAACCGCCGTAAAGCAGGATAGGCATTTAACAGATTCACCCGAAATCGTTTTTTCTTAGTTTCGGCTGGCCAGAAAATTTCTTCTGTTAATTCATTCGCACCCTCAGCTTGCACGATCGCTCTTTCTACCAGATTTTTCAATTCCTTGAGGTTGCCAGGAAAATCATAAGACTGGAGGCGACGCAAAGCTTCTGGGGTAATATGCGGTTTAGAAACGCCTCTAGAGCGAGTGTAAAGACTGGTATAATATTCGACTTGTGTCTGAATATCAGCTTTCCGTACCCGTAGCGGTGGTACTTTAATAATGTGACCAACAGAACGTTCAACTGTCGGCTGAGTTTTTTCTGAAACAATGAGAATTCTGGCTTTACTGGGACGAGCTTCGGCTACTGGATCTCCAGAACGACTGACGGGTGTATATGTAGCAGTTTTGAGCAACTCCGTCACGGCAGGTAATAATTCTTCGGGCAATTCTTGGATGTTGTTGAGAACTAGAGTACCTTCCCCCAACCATTCCAACAGCCCTGGTTTGCCGCCAGCGCGACCAAATAAATCTGCGCCGCTAGTTTGGAGAATACCACAATTTACTTTAATAATTGGTTCTCGTCGTTTGGGAGAACCAAAGTGGATCAGGGCTGCTATATTGTCTTTTTCTAACCCTGGTTCACCGAAAATATCCACAGATTTGCGGTCAGCAGCCGCTTCTCGAATTTGCTCCCGCAGCCGCACAGCATAGCGACTGGTACCAACAATTCCCCGTTGCGCCTTGGTAACTAAATATGGGCGCAAGGCAATAGAACGTTCTTGTTCATAGCCAAGTGCAGATGTTACCTGAGCTAATTCTTGAGCCAATTGGCGCGAAAAAGCCTGAGCAATTTCGGGGTATTGAGTGACTAATTCCCGAAATTTAGCAGCAGGTACAACCCACAAGTGACATTCGGTTACTGTAGTAATTGTGAATGGAGTTAATTCTTCCAACAGCAATTCTTTGAGTTCAATGACTGCACCGGGGAGAAATCCACAAGCTAAAGCTGGGTTGCTTTGATTGGTGGTATTGCTTTCGAGTTGACCTTCTACAAGAATATAAAGGGCTTCTGGAGAATTACCTTCACTAACTAAGTCAGTTTCGGCGGGTACAACTTGTTCTTCAATTACTTGAGCGATCGCATTTAATACTTCAGGTGAGAGAATTCCTAAAGTCGTGCGTTCTTGTAGCCATATAACCGTTTCTGGAGATGTCATATTTAGTTCTCCCTGTAGGCTGCTGTATAACAAGAATTATCCCTGAAAGGGTATGTCAAAATATCTATATTCAGTGGTTGTGCATTAATACACAATGTGCAGTAGACTTTTTGCATAAATCACAAAATTTGAACTCCACCCCGCCAAAGTTACGCTTTGTCTCCCCTCCCCAAGCTGGTTACGGTGATATACACAAGTCCTTCTCAGCCCTCTAACTCCCCCAATTGGGCTACGACGGTGTACACAAAAGTCTTCTAAAGCTCAATACGGTTCAGTTAAGGCTAAAACTCTTTGTCAAATTCAATTTTTTTAACGAACCGCCTTCGCGTTAGCGTCTCCCCTTGGGAGAAGGACGCCTTCGCGCAGCGTCTCGAAGAGAAGGACGCAAAGAGAAGAAAGAAAATGCTTAACTGAACTGTATTGTTCTAAAGCTGCCCCACATCTTGACTAATGCTAATGCATCGACCTGCAATGCCAATGCATCGACTTGTAATGCCAATACATCGACTTGTAATGCCAATACATCGACCTGCAATGCCAATACATCGACCTGCAAAGATTAGCTTACCTTACGTTAGACAGCAACTCTAAAAGACTTGTGTGTACGCCGTAGCCGATGCTTTGGGGAGGGGGGATTAATACCATTCCACAAAATGCTTGATACAAATGGCGAGTAGAGTTTGTCTTTTATAGACGGAGCGAATTGCCAACATTAATTTATCTGGTTCGCGCCTGATACAAGTTTTCGCTACACATCTCTTATTTCATCAAACTCATTCTCGATTACGCCAATGGTGAGGAGTCATAAGACTTTTTATGACTAAACAATACAAAGCACTTGAAATTTACTTTCACAAACACCTAACTATAGAAGTCTTTTTCATGCTGTGTTTATTGAAAAAACAGTTTAATTTAGATTCATGGTTAAACAACAAGTTCTGAACGCGGCAACCACACAACCAAACAGCTAAGGGTCTATTGAAAATAATAAATAATATTTATTTTCATCAAACTCTAAGCCATTACATTCTGGTAAATATCGATTTAAATCGATATTTACATCTGTGCAAACCACAACTTAATCTGAACTTGACCACATCACAATCAATACCTAAAGGACAAAAATGGCACTTTTCAATCTTGGTACACTCGGTAGCACCCCTGTTGTCAAAGATAACTTCAGTTTAACTACCACAGACCCCACAGATGTCTTTAAATTCCAAATCACCAGTGGCAAAAATATCAACCTGTCTATGACAGACATCAGTGCTGGCGATGATGCGGACATCCGGCTGTTTCGAGACGCTAACAATAACGGTGTACTAGATAGCTTCGACCGAAATGTTGGACTTGTTTCCAATCGCGGAAGCAACCAAGATGAGGCGATTAACTTTAAAACTAGCTCAGGTACTTTTTTTGCGGAAGTATCTCGCTTTGCTCCAGGTAGTTCAGGCAGTGTCAGTTACGATTTAGCCTTGTCTGCAACTCAGCCTTCTGGAACTTTTCCCCTTGCAGCCAGTTTCAGTAACCTTCTACCGAAGGAATTTGTACTTGGTAATCTGTCAGCTGATGTTACTCGTACAGGTAACGTCAATAACCAGAACACTACTGATGTTTACAACTTCTCTTTGGGATTTTTTGAGGGTGTCAACATTAAATTGAACGGACTGAACGGCGATGCTGACATCCGGCTAATTCGGGACTCTAACAACAATCGCATCGTTGATGCTGGTGAAGAAGTTGCACGCTCTACTAATGGAGGTACTACGTCAGAGCTTATTTCCAACATTAACTTATCTGGTGACTACTTCTTGCAAGTCACTCAGTTCTCTACCTCTAATTACACTGTGACTTTCGACCACTTCACCACCCCCTTTGCTTTAGTTTAGGCATCGACAGTGGTGAGTAGTACTTGAAAGTTTTGTACGGCAATGCTTTCAAGGGTATGCAAATGATGTAAGCGGCAAAGAATTCTATCTGAACTTTGCCGCTTTTATTCCAGACTTTAGACAAAAAAATTACATCAGACTTAACTAAAGCGGACTGAGCAACGATGCTGATATCTAACTAATTCGAGACTTTAAATTGCAATCGAGGAAATTGCCTGTTCTATTAAGAGCGGTATTACCTCAGATATTATTTCCAATATTAATAATGCTGGTAAATACTTTCTACAAGTCGAGCAATTCAAAGATAGCACTAACTACACTTTGACTTTTAACTAGTTCACCACCCCCGTTTGCTTAAATCTAGGCATCGGGAGTGGTGAGTAGTTTTTGAAAGTATTGTACGGCAATGCTTTCAAGGGTATGCAAATGATGCAAGTGGCAGAAAGTTATACCTGAACTTTACCGCTTCATTGCATAAACTATAGCTGCATCGATCAAATATTTCAACACAATTGATGTTAAAGATTTTTTAAGCTTTCTTCGGGGAAGGGATTTAGGCACAGATATATGTATGTGGGGTTCTATCGCCGATTCATTTCACTTTGCCCGATGGGCTGATGAGTGAAGTGTAACAAGTGAGGAGTGAAAACTTATAAATTAGCGATCGCTTAAAGACTACTAGAAACATCCAGTTAACCATAAGAAACCTCTGAATTACCAGAGGTTTCTACGTATCAATCTATACAAGTTTTTTTGTGTGGCAAAAGTTTGCCAAAGCGATCGTTTGACGCAAGCTTTCACTTGCTTCTTCACATATCCAAGGCTTACGCACTCAGATTCCCCAACCCTCTTAAAAAGTTGGCTCTAGAAATTATCTCCTTAAAAAGCTACAGTGTACACGCAAGTCTCTTGATGCATCGACCTGTAATGTTAATGCATCGACCTGCAATGCTTATGCATCGACCTGTAATGTTAATGCATCGACCTGCAATGCCAATGCATCGACCTGCAATGCTTATACATCGACCTGCAATGCCAATGCATCGACCTGCAATGCCAATGCATCGACCTGCAATGCTTATAAAAATTAACTCACTCTACGTTACGCAGCAACTCTAAAAGACTTGTGTATACACAGTAGCCTTTTTAAGCCCTGCTCGGAGGAATCTAAGTTTTAGGCTTTAGTGCGTAAGTCTTAGGTGATTTCCGACAAAGAAAATACCTGTGTTGGCGAGTTTCGACAACTCTTGGAGACGCTACGCAAACGCTCAACTCTCGATCTATCAGTTGGTTGAGCGAAGTCGAAACCAACGGCATCGGTATATTTATTCTTGTAAATCACCTTAACATCTCTTATTTCATCAAACTCATTCTCGATTACGCCAATGGTGAGGAGTCATAAGACTTTTTATGACTAAACAATACAAAGCACTTGAAATTTACTTTCACAAACACCTAACTATAGAAGTCTTTTTCATGCTGTGTTTATTGAAAAAACAGTTTAATTTAGATTCATGGTTAAACAACAAGTTCTGAACGCGGCAACCACACAACCAAACAGCTAAGGGTCTATTGAAAATAATAAATAATATTTATTTTCATCAAACTCTAAGCCATTACATTCTGGTAAATATCGATTTAAATCGAAGATTTACATCTGTGCAAACCACAACTTAATCTGAACTTGACCACATCACAATCAACATCTAAAGGACAAAAAAATGGCACTTTTCAATCTTGGTACACTCGGTAGCACTCCTGTTGTTAAGAATAACTTTGATTTAACTACATCTGATACCACGGATGTCTTTCAGTTCAAAACCACCAGTGGCAAAAATATCAACCTGTCTCTCACAGATATCAGCGCGGGTGATGATGCCGATATCCGGCTGTTTAAGGATTCTAACCTTAACGGTGTATTGGATGACTTCGACCAAAAAGTTGGAATTGTTTCCAATCAGGGAAGCAACCAAGATGAGGCGATTAACTTTAAAACTAGCCCAGGTACTTTTTTTGCGGAAGTATCTCGCTTTGCTCCAGGTAGTTCAGGCAATGTCAGTTACAATTTAGCCTTATCTGCAACTGAACCTTCGGGAACTTTTCCGATTTCAGCCAGTTCCAGCAACCTTCTACCTAGAGAATTTGTACTCGGTCACTTGTCAGGTAATGTCACTCGTACAGGTAACGTCAATAACCAGAACACTACCGATGTTTACAGCTTCTCTTTGGGATTCCGTGAAGGTGTTGACATCAGATTGGAAGGATTAAGCACCGATGCTGATATCCGGGTGATTCGAGACTCTAACAACAATCGTATCGTCGATGCAGGCGAGGTAATTGCCAGCTCTAATAATGGAGGTATTACTTCAGAACTGATTTCCAACATTAGTGTACGTGGTGACTACTTCTTGCAGGTAACTGAATTCACTGGCGACACTAACTACAACGTGACTTTTAATCAGTTCTCTGTCCCTGCTTAAGTTTAGGCATTAGCAGTGGTGAGTAGTACTTGAAAGTTTTGTACGGCAATGCTTTCAAGAGTATGCAAATGATGCAAGCGGTACAAATCCATACCTGAACTTTACCGCTTGCATTTCTCAATTTATCTCTGCACGGCTCATATCGTGTCCGGTTAAAGACTTATCATTAAGACTGCAAGGGGGCAGGGAGCAGGGAGCAGGGGGAGAAAGAATTTTCAAGTTTTTGCACAAATATTATGAATAAAACATTACAACTAGGCGATGTCTACGACGGGCGTAGCGGCAGCGCCATCTTACCGCCAGAAATTATCCCCTTTTTAGTGAGTTACAATCTAATCCCGCAATTGTTATCTCAGAGCATTATTGAATTAGCGATGTCTACGACGGGCTACGCCAACGCACCAATTACCTGCACACAAGCCGAAACAACTCAGGCTCTACAGCAATTTTATCAGCATTGGGATTTAAACAGCGAAGAAAAAATCCAAGATTGGTGTTTACGTTATGGTTTAACTCAAGAACAATTAGAACTTTTCGCCACCCGCAAGCTGAGAGTCGAAAAGTTCAAGCAAATAACTTGGGGACATCAATTAGAATCTTACTTCCTTAAATACAAAAGACATTTTGATAAAGTCATTTATTCTTTAATTCGGACTGAAAATAGAGGAACTGCTAACGAGCTATTCTTCCGAATTACAGAAGGAGAACAATCATTTTCGGAACTAGCTCGTGAATATTCTCAAGGGCCAGAAGCTGATACAAATGGCATTATCGGCCCAGTAGAGCTTGGTACGATCGCTCCCAATTTTGCTCAGTTACTTTGCACAAGTCAAGTAGGTATAGTTCAACCACCCGTATCCTTTGGAGACTCATGGATAATTGTCCGCGTGGAAAAGCTTATAACTGCCCAGTTGGACGATTTTATGCGCCAACGATTGCTGCAAGAAAATTTTGAAACTTGGTTTCAACAGCAACTAAGTCAACTATCACCAGAAGAAAAAGCCTGGATGGGAATCAACATCAAACCAGCACAGGTTCAAGAAGCGAAGGCTGCTTAAAAATTATAAAAATCGGGTGCAAGATGATGACAAATACAACCGTTGATATTCAAGAATATATTGCCGATCTATTTCCTTTTAATTATCTGCCACCAAATGTTTTAGAAAATTTGCTCAACAAAGTGCAATATTGTCGTTATCGCATCGGGCAGGTAATAGTAACTAAGGAAGCTATGCCCAATTGGATTAGCATTATCTACCAAGGACAAGCACGTTTATTAACCTACAATTCCCAAGGACAAAATCCGGCGACACTGAAGTTACTCTCAGCAGGAGAGGTTTTGGGTTGGGTAAGTTATATGCGGGGTATTGCTTGTGAAACTGCGATCGCTTCTACTGAAGTTATCGCTATTAATCTACCTATTGCTGGTTTTCTAACTTTACTCAAGCAGGAAGAGGCTTTTGTCCACGCCTTGCAAAATGAAATTACTCTGTTAGAAGTGCATGAACTGCTCACTGAAGAACTCAGCCGTCGCGCAGATGGTCGCAGGAATTTAGTTAAGCTTGCCCAAGCTGCAACTGAAGTTGCGATTATCCAAACAATTCCTGCACGCAAATTCCGCCAGCAGTTAGATTCAGAATTTTTGTGGTTAGTCAGCAGTAATCTCGATCCTGAGTTCCCTGTGGGGAGTCGCCTAGAGTTGGATGAACTCAATCCCAAGCTGAAATTTAATACAAATATGCGTCTGGTGGGATTGCCCAAATCAATACTTGGAGAAAATCTCGCTTCTCCTACACCAAAAACACTCTTACCCGCAGAGATTCCCTACGCCTCAGAAATTACTGTCACAGAAGCACCAGCAGATCAGGGTAAACAAAAGAAGTTTCCTTATATTAAAGGTAGAGGGTCGCTGGATGCAACACTAGCTTGCTTCCAGATGTTGAGCCAATACTTTAACATCTCCTGGCGTCGAGATACATTGCAGCGGGTGTTGACAAAGCAGCACGAACAGAAAGGTATTATATCTCTGCAATTTTGCGCTGCTGCTGCTGAGTTGATGGGGTTGACAACACAGATGGTAAAAGTTCCCGCCGCCGCAGTCGGACGCTTGCAATTACCAGTAATGATTTCTTGGCAAGATAGTTTTACAATTATTTACAAAAATAGCGATCGAGAGTTACTCATTGCCGTTCCAGAGATGGGGCTACTACGCTACAAACTCCGAGACTTTGCGGAAAACTGGGGGGCTGAAGGAGAGGTTCTGCTGCTGCAAACCACCAAAAATACTCCCAAAGCGCGGTTTAGTTTGAGTTGGTTTGTACCCTCACTGCGGCGCTATCGCAAGGTGTTAATTGAAGTACTAATTGCTTCCATTGTCATTCAACTGTTTGGGCTGGTAAATCCCCTCGCCACACAGGTGATTATTGATAAAGTACTGGTTGGTAACAGTCCCGATACCCTGGAAGTTTTTGGCATCTTTTTGCTAGTAGTAGCAGTCATCGAAGCAATACTCACCAGTATCCGCACTCATTTATTTACAGATACCACTAACCGAATTGACCTCGCCCTTGGTTCTGAGGTGATTAATCACCTGTTGCGTCTGCCATTATCTTACTTTGAACGCCGTCCTGTGGGAGAATTGGCAACGCGAATTCACGAACTAGAAAATATTCGCTCTTTTTTGACTGGTACAGCTTTAACTGTGGTGATGGATGCTGTATTTTCAGTGGTCTACATTGTAGTAATGGCGATTTACAGCCCAGTGTTGACCTTGGTAGCTTTGGCAACAGTACCGCTGTTTGGCTTGCTCAACTTGATGGTATCACCTGTGATGCGCCGACAATTGCAAGAAAAAGCTGAGTGCAATGCCGAGACGCAATCTTATTTAGTGGAAGTGATGGGGGGAATGCAGACAGTCAAGGCGCAAAATTTAGAAATGCGATCGCGTTGGCAATGGCAAGAACGCTATGCTCGTTACATCAGCGCTGGTTTCAAAACAGTCTCTACCCAAACTACCGCCGGTTCTGTTAGCAGTTTTCTCAACAAGTTTTCCAGTATGTTAGTGCTGTGGGTGGGAGCTTTTCTCGTCCTTAATCAGCACCTAACCTTGGGACAACTCATCGCTTTTCGCATCCTGGCTGGTTATGTCACTAGTCCCTTGTTACGCCTGATGCAACTTTGGCAGAACTTCCAAGAAACCGCTCTATCTCTGCAACGCCTTGCTGATATTTTAGATACTCCCCAAGAAGTAGAAATCGGTAACTGTCAAAATATCCTTATGCCCAGTGTTCAAGGTAGTGTCAGATTTGAAAATCTCAGCTTCAGTTTCTCGGAACATGGGCCAATGCAACTGTGCAATATTAACTTAGATTTTCCGGCTGGCTCCTTTGTGGGAATTGTTGGTCAAAGTGGTTCCGGTAAAAGTACACTGCTAAAATTATTACCCCGACTTTACGAACCCAAGTCCGGCAAAATCTTGATTGATGGCTATGATATCAGCAAAGTAGAACTCTATTCCTTACGCCGTCAGATTGGTATGGTGTTACAAGATACCCTATTGTTTGATGGTACAATCCGCGAAAACATTGCCTTGGGATATCCTGATGCTAGCGATGAAGAAATTATTAATGCCGCCAAGGTAGCTTATGCCCACGACTTTATTATGTCTTTACCCAGTGGCTATAACACCCGTGTAGGCGAGCGAGGTTCAGGACTGTCTGGAGGACAACGCCAAAGAGTAGCGATCGCTCGTACTGTTCTGCAAAATCCGCAATTACTGATTCTGGATGAAGCTACCAGCGCCTTAGATTACAATGCCGAAGCCCAAGTTTGCCGTAACTTAGCAACAGCTTTTCGAGATAAAACAGTGTTTTTCATTACTCACCGCCTCAGCACAATTCGCAATGCCGATGTCATTCTGATGATGGATAGAGGTGCTGTGGTAGAACAAGGGACTCATGAAGAATTGATGGCGCTCAAAGGTTATTACTACTGTCTGTATCAGCAACAGGAAGCGAAAGTTTAGTCATTAGTCATTAGTCGTTAGTCATTTGTCATTTGTCATTTGTCATTAGTCATTAGTCGTTAGTCATTAGTCATTAGTCGTTAGTCATTAGTCATTTGTCATTTGTCATTTGTCATTTGTCATTAGTCATTTGTCATTTGTCATTTGTCAGCCGTAAATACTATTGTTTCAACTTTAAATAATGAAACTTCAAGCTTAAAACTCGATACTTCAGCCTTTGAACTCGGAAGTTGAGCCTTTTTACTTGAACCTTGAGCCTTTTTACTTGAACCTTGAGCCTTTTTGCTTGAACGTTGAGCCTTTAAACTCGGAAATTGCATCTTTTTGCTTGAACGTTGAGCCTTTGAACTCGGAAGTTGAGCCTTTTTGGTTGAACGTTGAGCCTCTGAACTCGGAAGTTGCACCTTTTTGCTCAAACGTTGAGCCTTTAAACTCGGAAGTTGCACCTTTTTACTTGAATGTTGAGCTTCTCAACTAGGAACTTTAACCTTAGCACTCCTAACTCTTGTACAGACGCGATTAATCGCGTCTCTCAACACTCCCCAATGCCCCATTCCCCATTTATTATGAATATTCAATATAAATTCGATCAACCAGTACTTTTACAACAAACTCCTACTTGGTCACGAGCGATCGCTTGGACTATTGTTGGAGTTAGCACCTTCACCGTAATCTGGGCCTCGGTGTTCCAAATTGATGAATCAATTCATGCTACTGGCAAGTTAGAACCACAGGGTGCAGTCAAAGAAATTCAGGCTCCGATTCATGGTGTTGTCAACGAGATTTTAGTCAAAGATGGTCAGCGAGTCAAAAAAGGTGAAACACTCGTTACCCTAGAAAAAACTTCTTCTGAGGCGGAGTTAACTTCATTAAAGCAAAGTCGGGCGGCTCAATTGCTGGCGAAACAGGCGCTAGAGCAAGAAAATGACTTCTATCGCCGTCAGCTTCAAGGCAACATATCACTACAAGAAGTGGCACAGCAAACTGCTCTGTTGAAAATTAAACCAGAACTTGCCTTTTTGACCAAGAGCCGAGCTGCGATTATTGCCGAAAACCAGTTGTACCGGACACAATTAAACGGTGCGACTGCTGGAAATATTCTTACAAGAGAGCAACAGTTACGCTTGCGAAATCGCCAAATAGAATTAGAATCGCGTTTAGCCACAGCTAATTTAGAAACGGGACAGACACAACAGCAATTTTTCCAAACTCAAGCGGAGTTAAGTAGCGCTAAAGAGTTGCTGACAATTAATCAACAAATTCTCCGCAAGTTTGAACCTCTAGCGCAGCAGGGCGCGATTTCCCAGGTGCAATACTTGAAACAGCAGCAGGATGTCAGCAGCAAACAAGCAGAAGTAATCCGATTGAATCGGGAACAGCAGCGATTACAATTAGCGATCGCACAGTCAAATCAAAAATTTCGCAATACTGCGGCTGTGTCTCAAGAAGACTTACTAGCCAAAATTACAGATAACGACAAAAACATTGCCGGAATTGACAGCCAATTAACCAAGGTAATTGTAGATAATCAGAAACGCCTCTATGAAATTAACGGTCAGATTGGAGAGATTGATAGTAAATTAACTCAGGCAGAACAAACGCTGAAATATCAGAAAATTACCGCACCCGTAGATGGAACCGTCTTTGAACTCAAAGCTAAAACAGCCGGATTTGTAGTTAATTCCAGCGAACCACTTCTGAAACTCGTTCCTAGTGATAACTTGGTTGCTAACGTCTACATCACCAACCGTGACATCGGCTTTGTCAAAGAAGGGCAACAAGTGGATGTGAGAATTGATTCCTTTCCCTTCCAAGAGTATGGCGATATCAAAGGGGAACTAGTTGAGATTGGCTCTGATGCCTTACCTCCAGACCAAGTTTATAATTTCTGGCGCTTCTCCGCAAAAGTCCGCTTACATGGGCAAAAGTTACTGATTAATCAGCGTCAAATTCCCTTGCAATCAGGGATGTCTATTGATGCTAATGTGAAATTGCGTCAGCGCACCATTATGAGTATCTTCACTGATTTCTTAGTGCAAAAAACTGAAAGCTTAAAATCTCTGCGCTGAACAAAGTCCTTAACCTTGTACTGTTACTTAAAAAACATTAATTACTCAAGAATCAATATCAATACAAATCACTGTAACGTATGGATTAATTACTGATTCAGGTACATCAATTGTTAATTCTCCTAACGGATTAGAATTGAGGATAGAATCCATAATTGCACAGCGACTAGTGTAGGTTAGTGCTGTGCCGTCAGCGAGAACAAACACCGATTTTACTCGTTTGATTGGTATACCCCTAACTGATATTGTTTCATAAGGTTTCATTAATAGGTGTAGATAAATGCGATCGCCCTTACGAGTTGAGGAGCCATAAAATTGCCACGGTTCTAATCCTGGGGTTGTATCAAGTATACTTTCAGAGTGGCTCTCCATCCAATCTGCTATATCTTTGAGACGCTCTGATTGCTCAGGAGGGATTTGTCCATTACCCATTGGACTAACATTGAGCAAGAGGTTGCCTCCTTTACCTGCTACTTCGCAAAGAGTATGAATTAGCTGACGAGATGACTTGAAGCAATGGTCGTCTGAATTATATCCCCAACTTTCATTGATAGTCAGACAGGTTTCCCAAGGATGATCGGGTGGTTGAGGAGGAATAAACTGTTCAGGAGTTTCAAAGTCTCCACAATTTGGAAGACGATCGTTAATGAGAATATTCGGTTGTAAATCACGAATCATTTTTGCTAATTCTTGAGCCTGCCATTGCTCTGGAGTGCGTTCCCAACTTCCGTCAAACCAAATGATGTCAATTTGACCATAGTTGGTCAATAATTCTCGTATCTGATTGAACATAAATTGGATATATCGCTCCCATTGTTGCGCTGTAGGTTGAGGTAGCTGATCAAAGCGATAAGGTTTATCTGCTTCTGTAAAAGCCGGATAGTCTGGATGATGCCAGTCACTAAGCGAAAAATAAAGACCAACATGCAATCCTACAGAGCGCATCGCTTCGATATATTCACGTACAATATCTTTTTTGTAAGGTGCAGATGCAATTGAAAAGTCTGATTCTTGGGTATGGAATAGGGCAAAACCATTATGATGCTTGGCTGTTAATATGGCATATTTCATTCCGAGACTTTTTGCTAAATATGCCCATTCTTGAGGATTGTATTGCTGTGGATTGAAAGTATTAGCTGTGTAGTGATATTTTTCAACTGGAATATCTTTGCAAAAAGGAAGGCTGAATACACCCCCAACTAACGGCCAAGATAACTCACACCCTTGTTGAGAACTATGTCCCCAATGAATAAACATCCCCAATCGAGCTGTATCAAACCAGTTATTCATCATGGTGAAATTTGGCAATAATTCTACTTAATTCGGAGAAATAGCTCCTTTTGCATCTTAGTACATATACAGATTTTGGTTGTTATTATTTGTTGGCTGAGGTGAAAATGCGTAGGCGTAGCCCGCCGCAGGCATTGCTATAAAGTGGGGCGTAGCTCCTCGTTCCTTTTCCTCATAACTAGAGATAAGCACTTGCTTGTCGTGGGTATAGCGTCGTAGGGCGTTACAATGCAGGGTCTTTTTCTAGCATCTTGTTGACTGGTAGGGGGTTAGGTTTCTGAAGCCGACTGTTTAAATTTAAGTAAATAAGGAAAAAAATATGAATAATTCCGCTAAAGTTTTATTTAAAACAAAGTTTATTCTTTTTACAAATGAATATAGAAGAAGCACTAGTAATTTTAGATACATTTCTTGAACATAGCTTAAGTGATGTTCAGGAAATAATATTTCGTCAAGCTTGGGAAGGAAAAACTTATCCAGATATCGCCGAAAGCTGTGGTTATGATGCCAATTATATAAAAGATGTTGGTTCTAAGTTATGGAAGTTACTCTCACAAGCTTTTGGGGAGGAGGTGACAAAAAGTAATTTTCGTTCAGTATTGAGACGGCGAAGCCTCCAACGGGCTTTGCCTACGCAAAATAGCCTTTTGTCAGAAAAACTACAACCTATGCCAGCAGTCTTGAGGCAGTCTCAGCCAACAAGCAGAACCAAAGATGCGATCTCAGGGTCTTCTTTAGTAATTGAAAAGCAAGACGAGAGAAAAACCCTAGACCTTAACCGTGACTTTTTAGAAATTCCTGGTGGCTCAGTGCCCCTAAATTCCTTTTTTTACATAGAGCGTCCGCCAATTGAAGAACGCACATATACAGAAATCAACAAACCTGGAAGCCTAATCAGAATCAAAGCTCCCAGCAAAATGGGAAAAACATCCCTAATGCACAGAATTC
Organism: Nostoc sp. JL31; assembly: GCF_017114965.1. NCBI lineage: Bacteria > Bacillati > Cyanobacteriota > Cyanophyceae > Nostocales > Nostocaceae > Nostoc > Nostoc sp. JL31. The sequence goes on along the minus strand of NZ_JABXKO010000112.1, from coordinate 726 downwards.
TTACTCATGCTAAACAGACTGGGCTACACACTGTACAGATCGGTTTGCAAAGAGCAGATAGTCAAGTTTTCACTAGCTTAGAAAAATTCTTACGCTGGTTTTGTGCTAACGTCAGTCGGCAGTTGAACCTAGAAATCAGACTAGATGATTATTGGGATGAGGATATTGGTAGCAAAGTTAGCTGCACATTGTATTTACAGGAGTACTTGCTGGAGAAAATCGACGCTCCGGTAGTCTTAGCTTTGGATGAAGTGAATCGAATTTTTGAGTATCCAGAAATCTCTAGGGATTTTCTGCCGCTACTGCGTTCTTGGTATGAAGATGCTTCCGAATTAGAAATCTGGCGAAAACTCCGACTAATAGTAGTTCATGCCACTGAAGCTTATATCCCGTTAGATATTAATCAATCGCCTTTCAATGTGGGATTACCAATTAAATTACCAGAATTTAGTTTAGAGCAGATGCAAGAATTGGCGGTGCGTCATGGACTGGATTGGGCCAAAAGTGAGACAGGATTGCAAAAGCTGGCTCCTTTACTAGCGATGATTGGTGGTCATCCCTATCTAGTTCGTCTCGCTCTTTATAATTTGGGACATCAAACTGTAACCCTAGAGCAGCTATTAAAAGAGGCTCCCACAATTGCGGGTATCTACAGCAACTATTTACGGCATCATCTTGCAAATCTCCAAGAACATCCCGAATTAGCGATCGCACTTAAACGGGTAG
>NZ_JABXKO010000036.1:0-117648 GCF_017114965.1 Nostoc sp. JL31 | reverse complement strand
CATTTACGTCATTTTCAAAAATACAGCATTTACGAGTGCACCTGCGGAATGTGGGATATAATGCTAAGGACTATCACTTAGAAGAAATCGCTGTTAATTATAGTTTTAGTTACAAATCTTTTGAAATTTGAATATCAAAAATATGATATTGAAATATTCATACAGCCATTGCATACTCAAAAATCAAAATCAGCCCAGTCGTTAAATAAGGCACTCCACTGAAGAGAAATGAGAAAAGAAACAGAAACTGGTGTTCAGCCTAGAGCAACGACTCAGCAAAGAATTGTCTATTTATCTCATCAGTTAGACACTTGGCGGAGTTTGGCAACTACTAAATGCAGTAAGCACAGTTTCAGCTTTCGGTGCGGCTTGTTAATTCTGCCTGCGGTCTGGATTTTAACTGCAAATGGACTGAGAGCTAGAGCTAATATTTTTACACCGGACTCGGTTCAAAATAGCAGTCAGTTAGAGTTACAAATAGTACAGGAAACAGAATCTACTCCAGCAACCAACCCGCAACCAGAGATACCACAACGCATTCGGGTTCGCAAAATTCAGGTTGTAGGTAGCACAGTTTTTCAGGAAAATGACTTTAATCCAGTAGTGAAACCGTTTGAAGGACGGGACTTAACTTTAGAAGAAATCAGACAAGCCGCAGATGCTGTTACTCAGCTTTACCTAAATAAAGGCTATATAAATTCCAGAGCAATTCCAGACACTCAAAAATCTAGTATTGCAGATGGTGTTGTGGTAATTCGGGTGTTGGAAGGGCGTTTGACAGAGATTGATATCCAAGGGACGCGACGATTAAACCCATCTTATATTCGTAGTCGCATCCAACTAGGTGCTGGTATTCCTCTCAATACTGTTAAGCTCGAAGAACAACTGAAATTGTTGCGACTCGATCCCTTATTTACCAATGTAGAAGCGAGTTTGCGTCCAACGGGTAAAGTTGCTCAAAGTATTCTCGTTGTCAGAGTTGAAGAGGCAAAAACTTTAATTGGTAGTTTGGGTGTGGATAATTATTCGCCTCCCAGTATTGGAGCGGAAAGATTGGGTGTTGAATTGCGATCGCGCAATTTAACTGGTATGGGAGATGAGTTAGCTGGCTCCTATTACCATACACTCTCTGGTGGTTCCGATGCCTTTGATTTTAGTTATCAGGTTCCCGTGAACGCCATGAACGGCAAAGTGCAGATTCGAGCCGCATTTAATCGCAACGAAATTACTGAGCCACCCTTTGATGCCTTTGAAATTCGGGCAAACCAGGATCTTTATGAAATCAATTATCGTCAGCCATTGATGCGATCGCCCAAAGAAGAATTTGCCCTATCTTTAGGATTTACCTATCAAGATGGTCAAACCTTCCTTTTTGATAACCTCGCAACCCCCTTTGGCATTGGGCCTGATGCCAATGGCGTTAGCCGCACCAGTGTAATTAAATTTGGTCAAGATTATATCAGGCGCGAACCTCAAGGAGCTTGGTTTTTGCGATCGCAATTTAATTTTGGCGTTGATATATTAGATGCAACTATCAACAATGACCCCATACCCGATGGTCGCTTTTTCAGTTGGCTAGGTCAAATACAGCGCGTGCAGCAACTGGGCAACGATCATCTATTGCTTATCCAAGCAGACTTACAGCTTACACCAGATAGCCTTTTACCTTCGCAGCAATTTGTGATTGGCGGTGGACAATCGGTAAGGGGATATCGCCAAAATATCCGTTCTGGGGATAATGGATTTCGGGTAGCGATCGAAGATCGGTTTACAGTCCAGCGTAATGAATCTGGATTCTCTACAATTCAACTTGCGCCATTTCTAGACATGGGAGCCGTCTGGAATCAGTCTGATAACCCCAATCCGCTACCCAATCAAACTTTTTTAGTGGGCGCAGGCTTAGGATTATTATGGAATCAGGCAATGGGAATTGATAATCTTTTTTTGCGGCTCGATTATGGATTTCCATTTATCGATCTGAGCGATCGCGGTAATAACGCTCAGGATGATGGCTTTTACTTTAGCCTTCGCTATCAACCCTAGCTAAGGGACTTTCAGTTAAAAAAACATCCCATCCCTGCGAGACGCTCCGCGTTCGCGTAAGCGTCCCGCAGGGTACGTAGGGGCGCAAGACCTTCATTGGTGTCAAATTAAGCTAAAAGCCTTGTCAAATCTCGTTTCCAGCCTCTGGGCTAGAAATGCACTTCAATTGCGGCTCTGCCGCCAGCAAGGGAGGCGGCAGCCCCAAGGACGGCATTCCCAGTCGGAGACTGGGAACGAGACAACGAGACAATATCTAAAAGCTTTTTCTAGGCTGGCTTTCACGTTAAGTTGACACCTATGCAAGGCTTTGCGCCCCTACAAATCTACAAATAATTTGGGATAATTTATTTTTTGTCAGTCCCTAAAGACTATGGTAATCATAATTAATTCTGCGGGCATGATATTATTTGAGCCGCATTTAAGCAAGTTGAGTTTAATCAGCAAAATGCTATTTCACTTACTCCTTAGACTTCTTGCAGAAGTCGAGAAAAGGGGAATAGGGTAAAGGCTTTGTATTTTCCCCTTCCCCTTTAACCTTTTCCCTTTTCCCACGAGAGTGCAAAACGCACTTTTGCAAGAGGTCTCTTTTCGTGTTTTCCACAAGCAATATGCCATTTTACTTACTCCTTTTGGTAGATGAGGCAATTATTTCAGTATTTTCCACAGTTAATTACCTGTTCTTCTGCCTTATCCTAATATCTGGGCTAAAAAATAAACTCCTTACTTCAGGAATTTTAATTTTATCCTGTGTATATACACACAGAGAGAAATTATAGTTTATAAATTTAAGAAAGAATTAGAGAGAGAAAACTTATGACACAACCTAACTCACAAGACAAAAACAGCTTTCTTTACCCTCGTAGCCGATATTATGGGAAATTTCAGCCAGAGAACTTAATGTTTAATGCTAACCTCCAAGAATTCTCTCAAAAAATTAGTTACATCACTTGCCTAGAAACTGGGGGAAAATTGTCTCAGGAAGAGGCTTACCAGCAAATTAAGTCACTCTGGAAAGAGTTGAAATATAGCAAAAAACAACTCTCTATTGGCGGAAATACAGAAATTTAAACTAATGGGAAGGAGGTATTGGAAATTTTTATTAAATCCATTGCAAAAATACTATTGCAAAAATACTTGAACAGCTAGAGACTCAAGCCTTTAGCTAATAACTCAATTCGGTTGAAACAGACTAAAACTAATCTGATTAGCTAGTTTTAAACAAATTGAGTTATTGGCCCGAAAAGAAATTTTCGGGCTATTTTTTGGCTTTTGCAAGAAGTCTTCTTTTTCGTCATGTTAATTCTAGTATTTACAGGTAACAAGTAATAGACGCGAAATTTTGCGTATCTACATTCTTTTTCGTCAGATGTCTAGTTAATTACCTTCTAGCAAAGTCCAGAAATAGCCATCTGGTGCGATAAAGGAGAAACTTGTCTCGCCAAATTCATTACTAATAACGTCTGTAACTTTTTGTGCAGTACTCGCCTTGATGCGATCGCAATATTCCTGTATTCCTTTAACCCGATAGGTATATAAAGACACACCGAAGCTACCTGGTTGGGTCGCTTCAAAGCGTGATTCTAAATTAATAAATTCTGGAAATCGAACGATATAAAGTCTACCACTACGTGTAGCCATCAGGTCAGACTTAGAAGAACGAGGATCGTCAAAGGTAGTGACAATAAACTTTTCACCAGGATTAAGGTCAAAAATATCTTTACCTGCTGGCGAAGATTCATAGCTAGTTTCGACATCATCCCGCACACGTAGCAAACCCAAAACTTCTTCATAAAACTTCAGGGTTTCTTTGCTGTCATCTTGAACAATAATCCCCATGTGCGTAAACTGACTAGTCTTGAGTGCCGCATTCTGGTTAACTTGTCCGTAATGCGGTAGTGTATAGCCAAACCGTTGAAACAAAACTTGTCTAGCTAAGGGTTGCAGCAGCAACATTTCTCGCACACCAACTGCTGGCTCAAGAAAAGGGCGGCTTTTTCTATCTTTGTTGTAGATGACTTCCCAATAAGGGCTAGAGTATCTAATAGGGAAACCTGCTGCCTTTGCATCCTCTATATGATTTAAAATACTCAAGACATCCGTAGTTAAACTTGTTGCCCAGCGATTTCCCTTAATTTTCATTGACGCTATTCCCAAACCTTCATTGGTGGGATTTTGCCAAACCATCAGCCGAATCAAACCATGATCTGCATTTTGGTGGTAGAGGCGAATTGAGCGTAAAGACGAATTCACCCCATATAATTGATGGGCTACATCTGTGGTTAATTCACCCGCTTCAGCAATGCGATAGCCAAATTGCTCCCAATAGTGAATTGCAGAAATTGGCTCTGGAATGCCGATGCAGACTTCATAGATACCTTCAATAGCGGTTTGTTGTTCGTGAGTCATAATCAGTGCTGAGTTAGGAATAGAGATGCGATGAATCAGAGACGCGATGAATCGCGTCTGTACAAGAAAGAGTATTGAGTAGAGATGCGATTCATCGCGTCTGTGTTTACAAAAGTATCTCAGAAAGAATCTGGAAAACAACAACCTTTTTTTGTAGCTTATGATGTACTTACAAAAGTGAGATATCTAATATATAAAGTTCAAAGTTCTTCTGATTACACGTAATTAGCGATCGCAATCAAATTTTTCAACAGGAGTTAAGCTATGACGCAGCGACTGACTCAAGAGCAATTATCACAAATAGTTACAGAAGTAGAAGGTCTGCAATTGCGTCGGGAAGCGGAACTAGATCAACAGCAGGTGAGAGAAATTTTACAGGAGTTGAATTTACCGCCAGAGTTACTAGATGAAGCGCTGATTCAGTTAAATCGCCGCCAAGCACTGGAAGTACAACAACGCCGGAATCGATGGATTAGCTCTGGAGTGGTGGTAATTGTAGTGGTTGCGATCGCATCTACAATATTTTTCATGCAGCAGCAAAGTTCTACACTTTCTCGTGTTTCTGCTCAACAAGACCGCATCACTTTGACACAAGATAATGGCGGCGACTTAAAGACAATTTCTCGCCAAACTAATCCAGAAGTATTGTATCGTGTCACCTTAAAGGATGCTCCTTTGGGTAAAAAGCTGGCTCTTTCTTGTAATTGGATTAACCCAAGTGGTCAAATTGTCAAGCAAAACAACTATCAAACCCGCGAGATTAATACGTCTGTCTGGGATACCCAGTGTCGCTACACTATTAACCCGGCTGCAACTGTTGGCAATTGGCAGGTGCAGATGTTTCTAGAAGGTCGGCAGATTAGCGATGCAACCTTTGAAGTTAAATAGTCCAGATGGTTATCCCGCATCACTTTCTTGGCTATTGGGGTTACGGCGCTCAACAGGAGTTGGAAGCGCTGTTAACTAGTGTTGTGGAAAACCTCTCTCCAAACCTCTCCCCTACAAGGGGAGAGGCTTTGAATTTTCCCCCTTCCCTAGTAGGGAAGGGGGTTAGGGGGTTAGGTCTGAAAAGTCAGTTTTCTGCACAGGAAAATTATTCTCCTCCCATCTGGAATGTTGTTCATATAGGAATTCATGGCACTCCCCCACTGCAACAAAATCAAATTGCTGCCGTCTCCGCATCAGGATTATTTAGTTCACTCGATGCTTGGGTAAGTCTCCAAGAAAACAACTGCCTAATTTTGGGAAGAGAACCTTTCGGAAAAGTGCCTTTGTATTGGACTCAGCAAGGACAAATAATTTGGTTTGCATCCCAACTGCAATTACTTTTACCGATTTTGCAACAGTCAGAAGTTAGCATTCCTGGATTATATGGCTATAGCTGTTTTTCTTACGTTCCTACACCCTTAACTCCTATTAATGGAGTGTTTGCAGTGACGGCGGGAACTGAATTAGTTTGGCAGAGCGATCGCCAATCAGGTATTCTGAAAACACCAGAATCTAAAAAAATCCACTCGTGGCGGGAAGCGCCAGAACAGTTAACAGACGAAGCTACAGCAATTACTGAATTGCAAACTCTCCTTAAAAACTCCATTGAGCGACAAATTGCCGATTTAAAGGATGAGCCTGTCGGGGTGTTTCTCTCTGGCGGACTCGATTCTTCAGTGGTGGCGGCGCTGCTGGTACAAGCAGGGGTGAAAGTCCGCGCCTACACTTTAGATTTTGGTAACGCAGGGATTCCAGAATATCCCTACTCTGAACAAGTCGCCCAGTTTCTCAAAATTCCACTTGTTAAAGTTGCAGTAACCCCCAGTTCCATCAAGAATGCGCTAATTCCGACTGTGCAAGCATTAGATTTACCCTTTGGCGATGGCGTGTGTGTGCCGTTGTATCTCCTGTCAGAGAGAGCGAGTCAGGAAACTCAGGTAATTTTTAACGGCGAAGGTGGAGATCAATTGTTTGCCGGTTGGACAAACAAACCTTTAATTGCCGCAGGTGTTTATCAAGCAGAAAATCTCGCCGTACAAGAAACTTTTATCCAGCAATATCTCCGCACCTTCCACCGTCTTGGGGGATACGAATCTCAAGTTTATCAGCCGGAGGTTTATGCACAGATCCAAAATTTGCATCCTGAAGATTGGCTATTGGCGGCTTTAGATCGCAATGAATGCCCATCTTTGCTGCATCGCCTCCGCCGTGCTGGTTTGATGCTCAAAGGAGCGCAGAATATCCATCCCCGTGCGACTGCATTGGGGTTTGCTCATGGTTTATGGGTGCGATCGCCTTTTTGTGATTTACCTCTAGCTGAATGGACATTCCGCCTATCTGGAGAACTCTGTTTGCAGGGTGCTTGTGAAAAATATATCCTCAAACGGGCTGTAGAAAATTGGCTGCCACCCGAAATTGTCTGGCGACAAAAACGGGGTATGAGGGTTCCCTTAACTTCTTGGTGTTTAAATGATTTTTGGCATCAACTCGGCATTTGGCTCAATCCAGAAAGACTTCGCGCTCACAATCATTTTTATCCTCACATTGCGGCACAAATCGTTGAAGGGAAACTAGGAGCAGCTATTCAAGGGCGTCGGATTGGTGAAACACTCTGGTTACTAATTATGTGGCAACTTTGGCGATCGCACGTTTTAAATGAAGAACTAAGTAAACAATCCTGGGATCATCCCTTTTGGTTACATCGTTGGCTATGGAGAAATTACAAGCGATGGCAAGATTAGATAAAAGTGAGGAGTTGGGAGTTAGGAGTGAGGAGTTAGGAGTTAGGAGTGAGCAATTAATCTCCTCATCTCCCCCATTCTCCAAGGAATTTGCCGAGGAGTTACTGAATAACTACGGTTCTCCGCTTTATGTTTATAATGGCGATCGCTTGCGCGAAACTATTGAGCGGATTACCAAAGCAGTCAGCTATCCGCGCACGCAATTTCGGTTTGCCAGTGTTACTAATGGCAACATTGCGCTGTTAAAAATTTTTCGTTCCTTTGGGTGGGGACTTCACGCCAATACGCCAGGAGATATTTATTTAGGATTGCAAGCTGGTTTCGATCCGAGTGAGATTGTTTATAGCGGCAGTAATTTGAATCAAGCTGAGATGATACAAGTCTTGAATTGGGGAGTTACAACTCTCAATTTTGATAGCCTCGCTCAATTACAGTTGTGCTGCGAAGTTTTGCCTAGACGCAGAGAGAAATCTATCCGGCTGGGTTTACGCCTTAATTTGCCGGAAATTACCGGAGATAGCCGTATTGGTGTACGTCCAGAGGAATTTGGTGATGCGATCGCTTTAACTGGTGAGGTGGGATTAAAGCTGAGTGGTTTACACTTCTATCGAGGGACGGGAACTAACGCCACAGCCGCTTTTACCCAAGCGATCGATAAGGTAATCGCTATTGCACAAAAGTTACCAGATTGGGAATATTTAGATTTTGGTGGTGGCTTTGGCTATCCCTATCACCACAACAAAACAGCCTTTGACTGGGAAATATTTGGGGCTGAGTTAACCGAGAGAATTACTCGTTTAGGACGGAAAATTGATTTGGTAATTGAACCGGGACGAAGTGCGATCGCTGGATGTGCAACTTTGCTTGCTCAAGTTATTTCTGTAAAATGGCAAGGAGAAAAACAGATTGTTGGAGTTGATACCACCGTTGCTAATCTTTCAGTACCCTCAGTACACGGCGGCTACCGAGAAATTATCACTTGGAAACAAGCAGACAATCCATTCACAACTGATATTTGTGGTAACACCACATATTCAAGAGATTATCTGGGGAAAAATTGCCAACTACCAGTTTTAGAAATTGGTGATATCGTTGCCATTTTAGATGTCGGTGCTTATGGTTATGCAATGTCTTCTCACTTTTTACATCGTCCCAAACCTGCGGAAGTTTTGCTAGAAAATGACACACATCGCTTGATTCGTCGGCGGGAAGAATATAATGTTTTGCTAACAAATCAGGTGCTAGATAACTAACAATTAATAACTAACATCAAACAATCATTATGAAATGTATTAACTGCGGAACTGACAATAAACTAAAAGACCGGACAGCTAATCAAGGTCGGTGTATAAAATGCAATCATCCCTTTGCCTTTGAACCGACTAGTATGGGCAATATTAAGATAACTGACCCGATGTTTGCAAAACTTATATCTGACATCTCTGCTCAGGGTACATTATTTTTTACGCCCAAACAACTGCTTTATTTTTTAGATAATCGCGTCAGACGCAATCCATTTAACCTGTCTAGTAACTTTGGTTGTTTTTATCTCTTTTTTAGTATTTGGGCACCCGGTTTTATTGGCGGGATACTTTCAGGTGTATTAGGCTCTAACTCTTTTGTGATTGTACTATTTATATATAACTTAATCTGGGTTGTTTATTTATTTAAAAATACCACTTCTAGTAAACTTAATAATCAAGGAAGAAAGTCAAGTGCCAGAAAATTGCAGGTTTTAGGTTTAATAATTCTGGTAGGAGGAATATTAATCAGTATATTTATATTAAATTCATTTATTGCATTTGCTGTTGCAGTAATAATTGGCATGGTTTCATTGTACTTAGGAAATAGACAGCTAAATCAGATTGGAGTAGCGCAAGAATTTTTACTTTCACAATCTCAGGTAAAAGATTGGCTAAATCGTTGGCAGCAAATCAATGGTTCAATTCTCAAAATTCTTCCTTCACCAAAGCAGGAAAATACACCAGCCACGGTTAATCCTGATGTAACAGCTTACAGTTTTGATAGATTAGTCGTTTGTGATACTGCTAGTATTGCTCAACTATTAATTACTAATAATTTTCACTTTGAAAATAACTGTGCAATTCTCAGCATTACTGGATATCCCCAAAGCATTTTTGACACCACAATGCAAATGCTGCGCCGCAATCCCGATTTGAAAGTCTATGCAATACATGATTGCAATCCACGAGGAATTGCTTTAGTTCATAATTTGAGAACCAATGCTAATTGGTTTATCAATAGCGAGATTGCGATTATTGATATTGGATTAACACCACGTCAAATTATCGCTACGAAGCGCGGAATGTTCATTCAATCCTCTCCAGAGTCGGCACAAGCAGCTAAACAATTGCCTGAAGAAATACGTCAAAGTTTAGCTGCTGAAGAATTAACATGGTTAGAATCTGGAAAGTTTGTGGAATTGGAATCTTTCACTCCCCAAAGAATAATTAAAGTTCTACAAAAGGGTATTGCTGGTAGCCAAAGTTTAGAAAGTGATGACAGCAGCTTGCTTTTAGTAGGCGATACAGGAAATGATATGTACGTTGTTGAAAGTTTTGGTTAGTATTCTCATTTCAATTTTAGGGATAATTCATGACTTGCTCTTACACGAATAAAGCGTAGTTTCACATAAAATTAGATTTATTCAATTCGTTGGTTTAACCAAGCTTCTAAATCAGAAATAGCTGAAAAGTCTAACAAAGCCTCTCCTAACGCCTCCAATTGTTCAATAGATAAGCCTTGAACTCGCTCAATAGTAGATGAATCAATCTCACCAAAACGACGATTTAATAGACGTATAATTAGACGTTGTTCGCCTTGTTGTACAGCTTGTTCCCGATCTTGTTCCCGATCTTGTTGATAAAGTGGTTTTAATCGCATAATTAACTCCCGATCGTCTTCTTCTGAATTTTGATTAACTTGCAAGTTTTGCCGCAAGTTATAAAGTAATTCTAGCGTTGCTCTGCGAAATGGATGATTTGATGATAGTGCTTCTAATTCATCTATGGCTATTCGTACTTTGTTTTATTAAAGGAGAATCCCCTGTAACGTGCGTTTACAATAGTGGCAAACGTGTAGGTTTAGGAAGCCATCAGGTTTTGAGATGGTTCGGAGTGGCGACCATCTCTAAGCGGAAATTGCTAAATAGCAAACAGACTTAACTAAATTATTCTATAGATATATATGCAGATATAAGTATAAAAATTGACTATTTTTTTAGGTAATAATCTTTATTTATCTTAACTTTAGAATTTGCAGCCCAAACTTAATTGTTGTTACTGAGGCTATTTTAGATTGTAAAAATAAATAATATTATCAGGATTAAATTTAACTAAAACTAACATGAAAATTGTAGTCGCTTCTAAGAATATAACTAAACAGGACAAAGACAAGCATTTTCTAAGTCAAAGAACTTTTTGTGCATACCAAAGGCTTTCGATAAAGCAAGAAGATATTCATAGGATAGGGGATAATCTCTGGGAAATTCACTATTATGATTTAGAAAACAAATATACTTACTTATTGAACTTAGTTCAGGAAATTGATCGGGTAGAAGTTGAGAGAGATGAATTTGAAGAACTAAGGAAAATAGATAATATAAAAGAATTAATAACCCTTCACAAGATTGTAATGCCTACAAGTTCTAGCACTTTTGTTTTACTAATAGACCTCCCAGATTTTGAGGATATGATATACATATAACAGGCAGTACTTATCAAGGAAGCTGATCAGCATTAGTTCTCGAAAAGCCTGTGTGTAAACAACTGTACAATTGTTTACACACGGGCTTGATTACTTTTTGCTTTACTGAACTGAATGCTCGTGCAATGTTACATCTGTTTTGTAAAGTATTACAGAGGTGCAGGGAGAATCACCTATAACTAAATTAAAGTTTCAGTTACCCTGAAAATAAAACATCGATTTCTCGAACTTCTCCCGCCACACGGCTAGAACCTTGCACTTCTCCATAAGGTTTTAGTAATTCTTCCAAGTAGTCTTTTGCAAATTGGTCATGGATAAATCTAGTCATTCAATCAAAAAAATTTATTTAGCTAACGAATTGGCGATCGCCCCACTTACTTTTACTAAAGGTATAATTTGTAATTTATCTGAAACCTCTTTCCATAAGCATTTGAGGTTCGACACTCTCAACATTAGCGATCGCTTCTAACTGAGAAATTCCCGCGATCGCATCAACAATCTTACCTGATTTGGCACGCAACCAAGCGGTATGAGGTGCATAAGCAAGACTTTGTGCAACTTCATAACCTGCTCGATTAATTACCTCGCGTTGCGACTCCACATCAACGCTTTCAGCAAAGCGGATAAAAACCAGTCCAGTTGGTACTGCTAAGGAAGCATTGGATTCTAGTGTATAAACCGGACTCAATATACCCTGTTCTGATTGATTGGGTTCGCCTGAAAAAACTGCGATTGTACCGTCATTAAGTCGTAAAATTGCCCCTATTGCCACAGTGCTGGGTTGATTGTAATGTACTGCATAGTACCCAGGTTTACGAGTGTAAGATACAGCAGTGCGTAGGCTTACATCGCCACTAACGCGAATTTGTTCGGGATACTCAGAAAAATAGTCTTTTTGAAATCTCACTTCAGGAATCAGGGGTAAAGAATACGCCTGTAAAAAATACTCAGCCGGAAAATAAAACATCTTTCTCAAGTTGTAATGATGTTATAGCGTTTTTCAGTGGTACGAAATACATTTTTTTCATCGTGATTCACAGTTATATGCCCCTACTGATAGTGAAGATTCTTAAAGCAACCTGATTTTGAATCTCCTCTTTTCTGGAAAGACTAATCGAAGGTTTGTATGAACTGAGATAGATTAAATTCTGTATCGTAATACACATATAACACATGAAATTAGAAGCATCCATAAAGTAAACGTAAGCCTACGATGGGTACAGCAAGCTTTAAAAGTAAGGCATAATACGGTTTCCCAATACCCAATTCACAATTTTCAAAACATTTAGGAGATTAAACAATGGTTCAGGTTCGCTATGGTGGACAGAATGGGCAACAGTATGAATTTGCTATCAGTAACGAACACGTTGTAGTGCGTACCGAAAGCCGCAGCACTCTTGTCGGTGCAAGATCCTTTGAAGTCGCACCTGTATCACCTATAGCTCGTAGTATCCTCAATCAATTTGAGTTAAAAACACGGTTTCGCCAAGCGGGTGTAGAAATTTTGCAAGCGAAAATTCCAAATCAGGGTGTCGCTTTGCGCGATTATGCCCGTGAAATTCTCAACAGAGAGTCTGAAGTCCAATTTGCCGGACGGGTTCTAATCGATCCAGTATCCCAACAACCTGTAGTCTATACTGAAAACATTTTTGTTAAATTTGATAGCGAAGAAGAGTCAAGACTCTGCCAAGAGGTTTTAAGACGTTACAACTTAACAATTAAACGCCAACTTGAATACGCACGAAATGCTTATTTTGTCAGTGCTATTGCAAATACTGGTATAGCCGTCTTTGACATCGCCGAGAGACTTCTAAATGAGGAATCAGTTGAACTGTGCCATCCTGAACTAGCGCGTGAGTCACGCCAACGTCAGGTTTTCCCGCAGCAATGGCACTTAAAGCAAACAACAATTAATGGTAAGACAATTAACGCTCATGCCAACGTTGAAGCCGCTTGGAAGTTGAGCAATGGCACTGGGACAATTATTGCAATTATCGACGACGGTGTGGATCTCGATCATGAAGAGTTCCGTTCTTCTGGCAAGATTGTTGCCCCGCGTGATGTCACACGTAAAACGAACAATCCCAGACCAGGAAATGATAATAACCACGGTACATCCTGTGCAGGAGTAGCGTGTGCAAACGGCAACTTTGGGGCATCTGGTGTAGCACCGGGTGCAAAACTCATGCCGATTCGTTTAGCTTCGGCACTGGGATCGCAGGATGAAGCAGATGCTTTTGTTTGGGCAGCTCAAAATGGTGCTGATGTCATTTCTTGTAGCTGGGGCCCAGCAGACGGTACTTGGTTTGAGCCAGACGATCCCGCACATAAGCAAAAAGTACCTTTGCCTGATTCCACACGACTTGCTATAGACTTTGCAATCAATAAAGGACGCAATGGCAAGGGCTGTGTAATTTTATTTGCAGCTGGCAATGGTAACGAAAGCGTCGATAATGACGGCTATGCCAGCTATCAAAAGGTGATTGCAGTGGCAGCTTGTAACGATTACGGCACGAGAAGCGCTTACAGTGACTTTGGCCAAGCGGTTTGGTGTGCCTTCCCCAGCAACAATGGTGATATTTCTCAAACCACGGGAATTTGGACAACCGATCGCTCTGGTGTACTTGGTTATAATTCGGGTAATCGAAATCTGGGTGAGGCTTTAGGCAACTATACGAACGAATTTGGCGGAACTTCTAGTTCCTGTCCAGGTGCAGCAGGTGTAGCAGCCTTAATTCTTGCCAGAAACCCAAATCTGCGTTGGGATGAAGTGCGGGATATTTTTAAACGCTCCTGCGATCGCATCGATCAAGGTGGAGGTAAATATGATGCCAATGGTCGCAGCCCCTTTTACGGTTACGGTCGAATCAATGCTCTGAAAGCTGTAGAATTGGCCAAGCCCGCGCAAACATCGCCAATTAGTATTTTCCAGGCAGTGCAAGATATCCCAATTAATGACTTGCAAACATCAACATTATCGGTGGCGATCGCTAATACCACTCTCCTAAAATCCATCAAAGTTAATGTAGATATCGAGCATACTTATATTGGGGATCTTATAGTTACTCTTCTTCCCCCAGTGCAAATAGGCATACTTCCTATAAATCTGCACGATCGCCAAGGTGGAGCTACAGATAATATTAAAACAACTTATGACGAAGTAAACACCCCAAAACTTGCTACCTTTAAAGGTAAAAGTCCCCAAGGAACCTGGACTCTGGAAGTTGCAGATAAAGCAGAAGGAGATACAGGAAAAATTCGCAGCTTGACTATTGAAATGGGATTTTAAGCCAAGCGTATTAGCTTAAGGATTTATTATAGGCCAATACGGTTCAGTTAAGGACTTCTTTCTTATCTTTGCGTCCTTTGCGTCCTTTGCGGTAGCCTGCGGCAAGCCGCTCCGCGTCTACGTTAAAAAAATTGACTTTGGCAAAGAGTTTTAGCCTTAACTGAACTGTATTGTATTATAGGCTGGGTGAGCGATCGCAAAACCCAACCTTTTTGCGTAAATTTCCTGGCGAGTTGAAATTTAAACGCATAGAAAATTACCTTGGAAAATACCCACCCAATCTCTAGCCCTATCAAGGTGATTTTTGTATTCATTACCACCTTTTTACTCGGCAGTTGAGTCTTTTTACTCGGCGGTTGAACCTTTTTACTCGGCGGTTGAGTCTTTTTACTCGGCAGTTGAACCTTTTTACTCCGCAGTTGAACCTTTTTACTCGGCGGTTGAGTCTTTTTACTCGGCAGTTGAGCCTTTTTACTCGGCAGTTGAACCTTTTTGCTCGGAAGTTGGCACACAAGAGCCGAAATCCTGGTTTTTAGGTAGGGGCATTCATGAAAAACTCCACCTTACAAGAAGATGGAGTTTTTGGGCATGGGGAAGAAGTTAGTAATCCCCTATGCCCAATGCCCCAAGCGACGGGGCGACTATCCTTCTCCACCCACGAAGGGATAGAGTTTCCCATCGCTTTCAATGAATTGCCCCAAAGCGTGTCTAGTTTTGCGTAAGTCCTATTGATGAAAAACTATTGTAACGACACAAGACAATCTGTTAGCCGTGAGTCACCGCCTCTTTCGCCAAGAACTTCTCTAATTCTGTCAGCGCATCAGCATCAACCTTAGTTTGCATTGGGCAGAACTTCGGCCCACACATCGAACAAAACTCAGCAGTTTTATAAATATCTGCTGGTAAAGTTTCATCGTGATATTCCTTAGCTCTTTCTGGATCAAGTGATAATTCAAATTGACGGTTCCAATCGAAGTTGTAACGCGCCTTAGAAAGTTCATCATCTCTATCCCTTGCACCAGGGCGATGTCTGGCAATATCAGCCGCATGAGCCGCTATTTTATAGGCAATCAACCCATTTCTGACATCTTCGGCATCTGGTAGACCCAAATGTTCTTTAGGTGTTACATAACACAACATTGCAGTACCGTACCATCCAGCCATTGCGGCTCCAATGGCTGAAGTGATGTGGTCATAACCAGGAGCAATGTCTGTCACCAATGGCCCCAACACATAGAAAGGTGCTTCCGAACACTCTTCCATCTGCTTACGGACGTTGAACTCAATTTGATCCATTGGCACGTGTCCAGGCCCTTCCACCATCACCTGTATATCATCTTCCCAGGCTTTGCGAGTTAGCTGTCCGAGGGTTTTCAATTCAGCTAATTGTGCTTCATCTGAGGCATCATGGGTACAGCCGGGACGCAGGGAATCTCCTAAACTGAAAGAGACATCATACCTTTTGAAAATCTCAATAATATCTTGGAAGTGAGTATAAAGCGGGTTTTGTTTGTGGTGATGTAGCATCCACCGCGCCAAAATCCCGCCACCGCGAGAGACAATACCAGTGAGCCGGTTTCTCACCAAAGGCAAATGTTCAAGCAAAATCCCAGCGTGGATAGTTTGATAGTCTACTCCTTGCTGGGCGTGCTTTTCGATGATATGGAGAAAATCATCAGCAGTCAGATTCTCGATTGTGCCGTGGACGCTTTCTAAAGCTTGGTAGACTGGCACCGTACCAATGGGAACAGGTGAAGCCTTGATGATGGCGGTACGAATTTCATCCAAATTACCGCCGCCAGTGGATAAATCCATCACGGTATCAGCACCGTATTTCACCGCCAGATTTAGCTTATCAACTTCTTCCTGAAGATTAGAAGAGTTGGGGGAAGCACCGATATTAGCATTTACCTTACATTTAGAGGCGATGCCAATAGCCATCGGCTCTAGGTTAGTGTGATTAATATTCGCGGGGATAATCATTCGTCCCCGTGCTACTTCCTCACGAATGAGATCGGCCGGGAGATTTTCCCGTTGGGCGACGTAGTGCATTTCTTCGGTGATAACACCTTGGCGGGCGTAGTGCATTTGAGATACATTAACCTGCCCACGTCGTTTAGCAACCCATTCAGTCCGCATATTGTAATTCCTCAATAAACAGCTTCCCTCCGCTGGTATTACCCAGACTCAGGTGTTAAGGGTGTGATCTCAGCCTCGTTATGTAGGCACCCCTAGCATGGATGTAGTGTAGCACCTTGGTTATATCTGGGGGCAAGGGTGTTAACAATTTATGAGGTAAAACAATTTTGGATTTGAGATTTTAGATTGCTAAAGGTTTAGGCGCGAATTTCATTTGCACAAGGACGACCTTGTTCAACATCGGTAATATTAGCAAAAGTTGTTTCTGCAATATTGTAGAGAGCTTCTGCTGTAAAAAAGGCTTGATGTCCGGTAATCAGTACATTGTGGAACGTTGTCAGACGCTGGAAAATATCATCTTGAATAATTTCGCCAGACAAATCCTCAAAGAACAATTCCGATTCTTGTTCGTAGACATCTACACCGAGATATCCAATTTTACCAGACTTCAATCCCTCAATCACTGCTTGGGTATCAATCAGCGCTCCTCGGCTAGTATTAATTAGCATCACACCTGGCTTAATCTGTTCTATAGCTTCAGTGTTAATCAGGTGATGGGTTTCGGGAGTCAGGGGGCAATGCAGGGAGATAATATCGGAATTGGGAAATAGCTCAGGTAGTTCTACATACTTTCCACCCAGCGCCTCCAATTCTGGATTGCGATAAACGTCATAGGCGAGTAGTTTACAGCCAAACCCCTTCATAATCTGTCCTAAAATCAGACCGATTTTGCCGGTGCCGACAATTCCCACTGTACGCTCATACAAATTAAATCCCAACAGTCCATCTAAAGAAAAATTGCCTTCTCGGACACGGTTGTAGGCACGATGAATTTTGCGATTTAAGCTCAAAATCAATCCTACGGCATGTTCTGCTACTCCATAAGGTGAATAGGCGGGAACACGCACAACGGTAATTCCTAAGTCTGCTGCGGCTTTTAAGTCTACATTGTTAAACCCTGCACAGCGAAGGACAACCAGACGAGTTCCCCGTGAGGCGAGAAGCTCTAAAGTTGTGGCATCAACCTGATCGTGTACAAATACGCAAACCGCCGGAAATCCCGCAGCAAGGATAGCTGTATCTCGATTTAAACGGGGTTCAAAAAACACTAACTCGTGTTGGATGGGAGAATTTGCCGCTGACAAAAACTTCCGATCATAGGCTTTTGTACTGAAAACTGCTACTTTCATGCAAAACCTCAGACTTTATGTATGCTGCACGGTGTTCGAGTACATAATACCTTGACGTTTCAAAAAGCGATGTCTACAACGAGCGTAGCTGCGGCATCTTTGAACATTTTTTAATCGCTACTCTGGTAATGCAATTCTTAGGGGCGCAAGGCCTTGCGCTCCTACCGCGTGGTCTATTTACTGCTCCAAATTACGATGTTTGCCGAATTACTATAAATATGAAACGCTGCATTTCGCTCATATTTCCATCATATTTATTTCTCATAATTTTACCGATCGCCTAATAGTCAATTTTGGCGCAAACAAAATGACAGCAACATCTGAAGAAATCATCCAGCCACGTGAATGGCACAATCTATCGGCATCGAAGGTAGCTCAAAATTTAAACGCAAATCTAGAAACAGGTTTAACTTCAGATGAAGTGGTGAAACGGCGAGAACGTTTTGGTGCTAATGAACTTAAGGGCAAACGTGGAACCAGCCACTATTAAGATTTTTGTGGCAATTTAACCAACCGTTACTGTACATTTTGCTGATTGCGGGTGCAATTAAAGCCTTAATTGGACAATGGGTAAATGCTTGGGTAATTTGGGGCGTCACCTTAATTAATGCGATTATCGGTTTTATTCAAAAATCGAAAGCCGAAAGTGCGTAGGCATAGCCCGCCGCAGGCATCGCAGCCTTAGCTTCTTCAGTACAAACTAATGCAACTATCCTTCGCAACGGTCAAAAGGTACAAGTTCCCTCAACGGAGTTAGTACCTGGGGATTTGGTACTACTCACTTCTAGCGATAAAGTACCAGCGGATTTACGTCTGATCAAATCCCGAAATCTGCAAGTGAATGAATCAGCCCTCACGGGTGAGTCAGTCGCTACTGAAAA
This sequence comes from Nostoc sp. JL31, assembly GCF_017114965.1. Lineage (NCBI taxonomy): Bacteria > Bacillati > Cyanobacteriota > Cyanophyceae > Nostocales > Nostocaceae > Nostoc > Nostoc sp. JL31. The sequence continues at coordinate 99,245 of NZ_JABXKO010000036.1, read as the reverse complement.
AAATACACAGCCATTGAATACAAATGCACCTTTAGCTGAACGCCTCAACATGGCTTATGCTGGTAGCTTTGTTACTTTTGGTACTGGCAGTGGAATTGTGGTGGCGATCGGAGAAGCGACAGAAACCGGACGCATCTCCCAACTCATTGAGCAAGGAACGAGCCTGAAAACTCCCCTAACTCGAAAATTTGATAAATTTAGCCTGCTGTACATCATTCTCGGCATCGCAGCGCTAACATTTGCCGTCGGGCTGGCATACGGCAATACCTGGGCAGAAATGTTTGAAGCGGCTGTTGCCTTTGCGGTGAGTGCATGGTGAAGTTCTCGCTTTTACAGGCAGTGTACTGGCTCAAATGGAGCAATCAGAGCTGGCTACAGCGATAGAAGATGGGGCAGTTTTTGCCCGTGTTTCTCCAGAACAGAAACTTCGCATCGTTGAAGCCCTCCAAGCTAAAGGAGAGGTTGTTGCCATGACTGGGGATGGTGTCAATGATGCACCAGCCTTGAAACAAGCAGATATTGGTATTGCAATGGGAGGTGCTGGTACAGAAGTTGCCAAAGAAGCCTCAGATATGATTTTGACTGATGATAACTTTGCTTCAATAGAAGCCGCCGTCGAGGAAGGGCGCACTGTTTATCGAAATTTGCTCAAAGCGATCGCCTCTGACAGCAATTATTAGTAATGCTCAGTACGGCTTTTTATCTAAATCTACCGATCTGGAGGTGCAACATCAGCGCTTCCAAAAGATTTTTGATATCGCTAAGTCAATGAGTATTCTAGTAAATAATCTGCTGTTTCTGGCACGTTATCAAGGTCAATTACCAGCTGAATCATTACAAGTAATTGACTTAAATAATTTGCTTGTGCAGATAACAGATGATTATGCCACTCAACCAGATGCACAATATCTTAGTTTAGTTTGCAAACTACCAAATAATCGTATAACAGTCCTTGGTGATGCTAATTTGCTTCGTCAAATAGTTTTAAATTTACTTAATAATGCTTGTAAATATACTCCTGTCGGTGGTCAAGTTAAATTACAATTGTTTACCCAATCACATTGGGCTGTAATCGAAATTATAGACAATGGTATTGGTATTCCTGAAGCTGATTTACCATATATTTTCGAGCGATTTTATCGAGTTGATAAAAAGCGTTCTCGTCAAACTGGAGGATTTGGTTTAGGGTTAGCTATTGTCCAACAAATAGTTCAATCTCATGGTGGTAAAATTACTATTAAGAGTGTATTCCAAGAAGGTACAATTTTACAAATTGCTTTGCCTCTAAAGTAAGATTTATAAATTCTGCTTCTATTGTTAAAAGAGAATTCAGAAGTCCAATGCCCAATGCCCCATGCCCAATCATTACCGATATATTATTTTTTACAAACCCTATGGCGTTCTCAGCCAGTTTACAAAAGATGCCCCCACACATAGCACCCTAAAAGATTATATTAATGTGTCTGATGTGTATCCTGTGGGACGCTTAGACTGGGATAGTGAAGGGTTGCTGCTGTTAACAAACGATGGACAATTGCAACATCGCCTCGCCCATCCACGTTTTGGTCATAAACGTACTTACTGGGTACAGGTAGAGCGAATTCCCGATGCAGATGCTATTAAGAAATTGCAAATAGGTGTGGAAATTCAAGATTATCGCACTCAACCAGCAGAAGTTAGGCTTTTACCAGAAGAACCACAGCTACCTGAACGCACCCCACCAATTAGATTTCGCAAAAATGTACCGACAGCTTGGCTGGAAATGACTTTGACAGAGGGAAAAAACCGCCAAGTACGCCGTATGACTGCGGCTGTCGGGTTTCCAACTTTGCGACTGGTCAGGGTCAGCATAGCTCACCTACAGTTAGATGACCTACAATTGGGTCAATGGCGCGACCTCACCGCCTCTGAACTCCAATTTCTGCATAATTTTAATAAATCGAAAAGTTTTCCCTTAAAAACCACCCCATAATACTAATTCTATCGTGTTCGGTTAAAGACTTATCAAAACCCAACATTTTTATAGCTTTGTTGGGTTGCGCTTTGCTTCACTCGATCTACAATTTTTCTTAACCAAAGCGTATTGCAATCTACTAGTACAACACGGCGGAAATAAACCAATCATTCCAACTCAACGAAACCCTTATGCTGTATTCATTTTTAATTTTTAATTTTTAATTCCGCCTTGCGGTACTAGGGATTTCCAACATTACTAAATTTCTTTATACCATGAATTCCCAGCCAAGCTCCTCCAGAGGAGATTAACAACAACGGTGTTAACCAATCACCCCAACGCACATATAAAGTCTGTGTCTGTCGCCGATAAATTGTTTCAGCATGAGTTTCGTAGGTATTATATCCAGACATCCATAAGGTTTTGCCATGAGGATTTACAAAGGCTGAATATCCAGTATTAGTTGCCCGTGCTGACCAGCGATCGCTTTCAATAGCCCGCATGATATCCTGTGCATGATGCTGAAATGGCATGGATGCAGTGTAATGGGCATCGTTAGAAGAACTGAGAATAAATTGCCCACCCGCCGCCGCTTGACGGCGAAATTGTTCAGGAAAAGCAGATTCATAACATATACTAGCGATCGCGCGACCAAAAGGAGTGTCAAATAGCTGATTTGCTGAACCAGCAACTTGGTGTGCATCCAAAGGCGACAAGCGTTGAACTATCCCGCCTAAAATTCCTTCAAAGGGAATATATTCTCCCAAAGGTACTAGTTTGGACTTATCGTAGCGGCTGACAATTTCACCTTTAGCATTGAAAGTAAACAAGCTAATTGTATAACTGTCTCCTCGTTCGCCAAAAGCCCCAATCCAAGCAACTACGCCTTTGTCCTTCACTGCTGCGACTAAGGCAGTTTGCATCAAGTTGCGCTGGAAAATAGGTAAGGCTCCTTCTGGGGTGAGAACTGCATCTACACCTTGGTCTGCTAAAGTTAAATACCCATTAGTGTAATTTTCTTGAGCGCGACGAAACCCTTCGGAACTTCGTAAAAGTCGGTTCGGAATATTACCTTGAACAATCCCCACTTTTAAGGCCGCTTCTGGAGGTTGGGCGATGGGACGACTGTATAAGAAAAAACCGATGAGGTGTAAGGTAATTAATAATCCTGTGGCGATAACCCAGTATTTATTAACGAACCGCCAAGGCGCAGAGGACGCAGAGAAAATCTTGGCGTCCTTGGCGTCTTCTCTAGGAGATGCTTCGCGAAGGCGGTTCGTCCATCCTTCCGCAATTAACCCATTTACAGCAACGATCGCAGCTGTCACAGTATTAGGCCCAGAGAGTTGCCCCAGATGTACAATTACGAGATTATGCGGGCTTTGGGTGTAAGCCAGGGAACTCCACCACAGAGGGCCAGCACTCCACAGACTCTCTAAGCCGCACCAGACGGCTGTACCAATCAGGACACGTAACCACGGTTTTTTTCCACCCAGGCGAACCATTACAGCCGCCCAAATAGTAAGAAATACCCCACCCAAGACACTGATAAATCCCCAACAAAAAAGCGTGATTGCCAAGCTTGGCAACCAAGGAACGCCCAACCATGTCATCGGATGAATTCCGGTAATCCAGAATAGGGCGACACCGTGAAAACCAATACCCCACAGGAAAGCCGGAGGGAATTGGTTTTTACCTTTGGCTGAAGTGACAACTAGCACCCATAAGGGAACTATGGCAATCCAAGCCAGGAACCATGCACCTACTGGGGCTACAGTTAGCCCCATTAAAATGCCGCTAGCTAAGGCGATTAAATAAGGGAGTAAGGTGGTTAACCTCTCCCCCTGCTTTTTATTCTGCTTCTTCTGCATCGGCAGCATCAGGTGGAACTATTGCTACTCCGGTAATAGCGTCATCTTCATCTAAACGCTGTACTCTGACTCCAGTTGCCGATCGCGATTGGATAGAAATTGCATTCACTGCTTGACGGATGATAATACCGCGATTTGTCACCATCATGATTTCATCATCATCGTTGTTGACAATGCGTAGGGTTGCTAGCTTGTCTTTGGTTTTGCGGTTTTTGAACTTGGTTGCCATTAAACCCTGACCAGCACGATTTTGTAGTCGGAACTGGGCAACGGGTACGCGCTTACCATATCCTCCCATTGTAATTACCAACACCCAAGGGCCAACAATGCCACTGCTAGGCACTTCTGCGGATTCTTCAGTCGTTTCGGTAATTTCGATATCTTCTGTTTCGATTGTTTCGATTGTTTCGATTGTTTCGATTGCTTCGATATCTTCTGTTTCGGCTATTTCGGCTTCTGTAACATCCAAAGTTTCAAGAATTGCTGCGGGTAGAATATCCATACCCACGAGTTCATCTTTATTTTTGAGTTTCATGGCTTTTACCCCACGAGTCGCCCTACTTAAAGGACGCAGTTGTTCGTGGTTGCACCGGAAGTTAATCGCCATCCCGTTACGAGAACCAATGATTACACTGTCCTCGACTCTGGCACGTCGCACCCAGCGCAGTTGGTCGCCTTCTTCTAAGGAAATGGCAATCAAGCCATTGGCGCGAATATGACTAAAGGCTGCCAATTCGGTTTTCTTGATATTGCCGCCCTTAGTGAGCATGACCAGATATTCTTCGCTGCTAAACTCGTCAACGGGTACAATCGAGGTGATTTTTTCCTCTTTGGGAATCGGTAACATCTGGACGATTGGTGTCCCGCGACTGGTACGCGAACTCGCTGGAATTTGATAAGCTCTCAGGCAATAAACAACACCACGCTCACTAAAGAATAAAATACTGTCGTGATCGCAGCAAGTCAAAAAATGCTCAATGGTATCATCATCTTTCACCTTGGCTGCGGCTTTACCTCTGGTAGCACGGCTTTGCGCTTCAAAGGTGTTGACTGGCATCCGTTTGATGTAGCCTTGCTCTGTCACCAGAATTATCGCTTTTTCATTGGCAATGAGGTCGCGATCGTCTAATTCCCCTTCTCCTGGTAAAATTACTGTGCGGCGGGGTGTGGCAAAGTTAGTTTTCAGTTGTCCAACTTCGGTTTCGATAATTTCTAGCACTCTCTCCCGGCGTGCCAAAATATCCTGCAAGTCGGTAATCTTCGCTTGTAATTCGTCGTGTTCCAAACGAATTTTGTCTGCTTCTAAGGCAGTCAAGCGCCGCAATTGCATTTGCAAAATCGCATCTGCTTGCACTTCTGAAAGTCCGTAAGTTGTGATTAACTCACCTTTAGCTGTGGGCGCATCGGGCGCATGGCGAATCAAGACAATAATTGGATCTAATTGGGATAGGGCAATTAATAACCCTTGGAGGAGATGATCGCGTTCTTCGGCTTTCCGCAGTTCGTAACGGGTGCGTCTGGCAATGGATTCGATGCGGAAATCCAAGAAGACGGTTAAGAACTGCTTGAGGGTGAGTACTTGGGGTTCGCTATTCACCAACGCCAGCATATTTGCGCCGAAGTTGGCTTGCAGTGGTGTTTGCTTGTAGAGGTTGTTTAGAACGACGCGAGGATAAGCATCACGTTTGAGTTCGATCACAACTCGCATCCCGTCGCGATCGCTTTCATCCCGGATATCTGCAATCCCTTCTAGACGCTTCTCGTTCACCATTTCGGCGATTTTTTCAATCAGCGCCGCTTTGTTGGTTTGATAGGGCAATTCGGTGATGATAATTGCTTCTCTATCTGGGCGTCCCCGTTGTTCAACGGTTTCAATGTTAGCTACACCACGCATGGTAATGGAACCACGCCCAGTAGTGTAAGCTTCTCGAATGGCTGATGTCCCCAAAATTTGCGCCCCAGTTGGAAAATCTGGGCCGTGGACATACTGCATTAATTCGAGATCGGTGATTTCTGGATTGTGGATCACTGCCACCAAAGCATCGATCAATTCGCCCAAATTGTGGGGGGGAATGTTGGTGGCCATGCCCACGGCAATCCCAGAGGAACCGTTAAGCAATAACTGGGGAATCCGTGCTGGTAAAACTGTGGGTTCTTGCTGGGAACCGTCGAAGTTATCGGCAAAGTCTACGGTTTCTAATTCGATGTCGTGGAGTAGACCAGCGCTAGTTAAAGCTTGCAACCGACATTCGGTGTACCGCATGGCGGCTGGCGGATCGTTGTCTACCGAACCAAAGTTACCATGCCCGTTAACTAGGGGCGATCGCATGGAAAAATCCTGTGCCATCCGCACCAAGGCATCATACACAGCCGTGTCACCGTGGGGGTGATATTTACCCAATACTTCCCCCACCACACGGGCGCATTTCTTAAAGGGGCGATCGTGGAGCAGACCTAGCTCGTGCATTGCGTAGAGAATGCGGCGATGCACAGGTTTGAGTCCATCCCTGGCATCTGGCAACGCCCGACCCACTATCACGCTCATGGCGTATTCCAGATAAGACTGCGACATTTCGGTTCGCAAGTCTATCGGGATAATCCTCTCCTGTGAGGTTGTCATAACCTAAAAATCTCCAAAAATCGTAGATTTTAGCTTTTTTACTCAACAAAGCGCAAAATTATTCTAAATTGCTCTTGAATAATTGCTATAATTTGATACAATTCTATCATATATTGCTTTTTTATGCCTGGGCAGCTAACTCAGCCGCTTGTTTGATCCGTAGCTTCTCTCGGGGATTTGAGTTGAGATGCAATCAGAGGAACTTTAGGGGCAAGAAAAAATCCAATCAAACTGGCAAAAAGGATTGGGGTAAAGGGACTCAAATTAGTCAGTTTTGACAATAGCAAAGTCGTACTTATAGGTGTGCGGGTTACGGCTGCGTTGACAGCCGCCATTGTACAAATCATGGCAAGGGCTGGATCGAGTCCCGGGATTAAGACTGCTACTGCTTTACCAATGCAAGCACCAGTGAAAAATAGGGGAATGATAAATCCACCGCGCCACCCACCTGTTACCGTAATGCTAATGGCAGCCATTTTCCCAAGAGCTAGAGTTAAGAGAAAAACAGCACTAAAGTTAGCAGTCAGGACTGAATCTAACTCTTCATGTCCAAAATAACGTGTGAGGGGTAATAAAACTGCTAAACTGCCAAGTCCCACTCCTGCTAGTGTTGTGCGTACATATATGGGAACAGGAGTTGGTGCGCCCAGACGTGAAACAGCTTGCCAAAAGGCATCGCAGCCGCGAAAAATGCCCATAAAAATCCATCCCGCCACCGCTCCGATAATTCCAAACGCGATCGCGATCGCAAAATCATCAATCCTTTCTAAGTGATACTGAGGAAAATGCCAAGTGGGGGCAATACCCAAATGTGTAATTGCTGCAAACACCAGATAGCTAGCGCAACTCGAAACAATGGCTGGCATTAAGGCTTCGTAATATTCCACAATATGCTCGTGGTGCAAAATCTCCAAAGCGAACATTGCACCGCCAAGAGGTGCGCCAAACAACGCAGTGAAGCCAGCCGCCATTGCTGCTAAACTCATGGTTCTGAGGTCTTCACCTTGGAGTTTTAAGCGATCGGCAATCCAAGTACCAAAAGAACCTGTTACCTGTACGAGTGGTGCTTCTGGACCAGCACTACCGCCTGCTGAGATGCTGACTAGAGAAGCAAGAATCATTGAAGGATTTTTGCGAACATCTAGGCGTCCGCCACGAAAATGAATATTATCAACAATCACAGCGATTTCACCGGGATTTCCCAAAAAATGAATCACCAGACCGATAACTAAACCGCTAAGTGGCATCACTATCAGCAGGCTAAAACCCTCAAATGGCTGGAGTCTGTGAGTTAAAAACTCTAGAATATTCCAGTACAAGGCTGCAAATAGACCACCAGCAGTCCCCACAACTACCCAGCGAATCGTCCACTGCGAAATCATTAGGGGATTACGCTTTACCAGTCCAAAAAGTTGAGCAAATGTCCAGCGTTGAGTTTGATTGTTGGAGGGAGGCTTGTTTGGTAACACTGCTTATTTCCTATTTGTGAAACCTAGAGTACTGAATATTTACGCTTTTTATGGAAAAGGCTATTTAGTTTAGTGAATCATTTTTGGTCTACAAAGAGCGATATTTTTGACGGCCCATAAAAAGGGGCGTACATCTATCTGTACGCCCCTAAAATATTTATCTGCGTAGGCGTAGCCCAACCTAGGCATCGCACCCTCTTTAACGAGAGTAAGGATTATTGAAAGTTTCCCAAGCAGCAATAGCCGCCTTTTGCACACGAAAACTGAAGTCCACGACATCTTTCATCAATAAGTGCCAGTTTCTCTCGGCTTCATCCTGAATTACCGCCCAAGAGTTTTCTAAGCGATCGCGTTGCATCAGTTTCCTTCCTTCAATTAATTCCCGTGCTTGGCGCACAACTTTCAAATAGGTTTCACGGGTGAGAGTACCTGCTGAATCAGCCTCAGCTTGAGCGCGTCTTTTTAACGCCTCAATTAACGCTTTGGTTTCGCGCTTCACCTCATCAGTTTCACCAGCCATTTCGGTGTCCACTAATTTGTCGGTTTCAGAATTTATTTTTACAATTACTATGGATTCAGTAGATTCGATATTGTTAGAATTCATACTTAAAACATCCTTAATTGCAAAGTTTACTCTCCAATAAAAATTGCACCCCGTTCTAATAGTCATTAGTCATTATTTATTTCACAAAGAACAAATTACAAATGACTAATGACAAATTAATAAGCTTTTGTTGGCAATTTTTGCTCTAATTTTAGTAATGCAGCAACTCGCATTTCTGTAGCAGGGTGACTGGAGAATAAGTTACCCAGAAACTGTCCAGAAATGGAATTGATAATTAATAACGGCTCATAAGCTGGATTAGCATTTAAAGGCATTTGCTTTGCTGAAGCTTCTAAGCGTTGCAATGCCCTAGCTAAGGCGCGGGAATTACCAGTTAATCTCGCAGAACCTGCATCAGCAGAAAATTCTCGTGTGCGCGAAATTGCTAGCTGAATGATTGTTGCAGCCACCGGCGCAAGCATGACTGTTAATAAAACTCCTATTGGATTTCCACCTCTATTGTCATCTCGCGAACCACCACCAAACCATAGGCTGTAACTAACCATTTGGGCTAGGAATGAGATCGCACCAGCCACAGTTGCAGCAACGGCTTGTGTCAACGTGTCACGATTAATAATATGGGTTAGCTCGTGGGCGATAACACCTTCAAGTTCATCGTCTGGCAATATATTTAGAATACCTTCAGTGACAGCCACAGCAGCGTGTTCTGGATCGCGACCTGTAGCGAAAGCGTTAGCACCTTGGCTGGGAACAATGTAAACTTTAGGCATAGGAATGTTAGCGCGATCGCTCAATCTCTGCACCATCCGATAAAGTCCTGGTGCTTCCCTTTCACTCACAGGTTGCGCCTGGTATACTGCTAAGGCAATTTTATCTGATTGATACCAGGAAAACAGGTTTGTAACTGCTGCCAAGCCAATCCCGATAATCAAGCCGCTAGAACCACCAATTACCCAGTAACTAATTGCAATCAAAAGACCACTTAGCGCAGCAAGCATTGCAGCCGTTTTCAATTGATTTGTCATATTTTGCTCTCCTGCTAATGCTGTGTAAATGTTTGAGAAAACAGCATTACTTCAGCTACATTTTGATTTTATCTAGCTCAATTTAGATATATGGTACAGAAAACCTATCAGATAAGTACGGTTTTCCTACTTAAGTTTTAGTCATAGAATTAATATCTATAAATACTAAAAACGCATCCATCTATAGGAATAAATTGTTTATTTAGATAGAAATTACAAGGGCGATACTGAGGTTTACCTATGCCTACGCCATTAGTTAATATCCAGTTACTTATACAGGTTCTGAGTCTATTCCTTGTGCTTGATATATTTGTTGGGAAAATAGCTGAAAATCTAATTCGCACGCCTTCAAAGCTTCAGTAGCTTGTGAGTATTTTGGGGTATCAAACAAATCGCGATCGCGAATTTTTGGCAACCAAGAACGCAGTTTCGTTAGTTCCGCCTCATTCTCTTCCAGTTCTGCAAAAGTGAGGTTACTTATTTTCCGTTCCTCGCTCAATTCGTTATGCAAATCTTGACATTGCCCCAAAAACTCTTGATATTCTTGGTCTGCCTGCTGTTGGAAACGCTCTACCAGCATAACGTTTTGCTCAGGTTCGTCAATCCCAATAGTGAATAAATCTGCTTCACCGCCACCTGCTGTAATGTCTGCTTTCAATTCTTTTAAATAGCTCTGCAAGTCTTCTCGCTGTGGTAGCAAACACACCGACTGCTGTAAGTAAAGTGCGCCCAATCCCTTAAGTTTACGCCAAACATACACCCGTTGCGTTGAAGGTTGTGCAGGTACTTTGTACACCAATAGATTCCAAGATTTTCTATCCATATAGTTATTGTAACAAGTGTTGCATTCGATTTAATATTGCTGTCTGAGTTTATGAAACATCTATTGCATTAAAAACATTATCAATCTGAACTATAAAGTTGGCAGCATTGACTGGAGTCCCATTATCCAAAGGATGCAACCTCAGGAGGATTGTCACTTACCTACATATTCAGGGGACTTGAAAACTGTTTTACTAAATCATGCTGGCTTGGCTCAACATCCTCAAGGCGAGAAAGCTTATCAGATGGTGAGGGAAATTGCCCGATTGACTACCTTCAGTGATGCAGAAATTACTTATTGGTTCTCAAGAATTATAGAACAGCTCAGTATACAGAATTAGTATAAGTACTATTGAATTACGAATTACGAGTTATTTTAATCTGTATCCTCAACAAATGATTTCAATCGGGCTGTAACTCTTAATTTACTAAGCCTTCGTACCAGTAACAAAGCTTGTTGTTTATATAATGCTACTGGTAGCTGTCCAGGCAAATTATGCATCAACTCTCTAGCAGTGCCGATGCTACATCCTGATATTATACTTATTTCATTTGCACCATCAAAAATAGCATCTTGGGCTAAAACTTTTTCGATTTGCACCTGCCAAGTTCGAGGAAACATTTCACCTCGCTCAATCCGCTGAAGGCTATTGCTATTTGCCAGAACAATCAGGCGATCGCCAACAGCAAGTTGTGTATGATCAGAAGGCATTAACTTAACAGGCGATCGCTTGAGGTTTTGGTATAGAATTGGTACAACTCCATAACCATAAGCAACCTCAGCTAATAGTAATCCATTTAGTGTATCTCCAGCTTCAATCATGTACTCTACTACCAAAATAGTTTGAGTATCGAAGTTAAACAAGCTGAGAATATTTTCTCCAAAAGCCGCAGCAGCAAATACTTCTGCTGAAATTGCAGAGGTGCAAATAACTTGGGCATAAGGAAACAATCGTGCGACGTTATCACGAAAGTATTGGTCGTAAGTCCGAATAATCACACGAGTTGTCGGACTCTTAGCGTATGCCATCAAAGCTATTTCCAGATTCTCCATATCATCGTCTGTAACGACAATGACACTTTTACTATTAGCGAGATTCACTTTGCCTAGAGCATCGGCAATATTATCAATAATCAGTGGTATTTTGTTGAGAAAATCGGCATTGAGTGCTGTGCTGCTAATACCTACCAAAGGTTGCTTAAACTCTTGTAATAAAGCCGCGACTCGCTGACCGACACGATTTAATCCAATCAGTACAACATGGTCTTTTTGGGGGATTGATGGCTGGTAACTATTGAAAAATTTAAACCTTGAACTTAACAAAGCATCAGTTAGCAACGCATATAAAACCCCAACAAAAGCTATACCTGTTAAAGTTAGTGCGAGGCTAAACAATCGCAACCACCCTGGCATATTCGCCGCTGGCTCTGGTGGCGTTTTAAAATTTACACCGCCAAATATATCTCCGTATCCTCCTAAAAGCAAGACAACAGTAGCATAAAAGGCTTCTATTATGTTACTTCCAGGATAATTTAAGATATAGATAATTGTTCCAAAACACCAAAGAAAAAGTACTGTAACTCCACAGATAATTGCCACCCGTAAACTTTGATAACGATAGAATGTTCGCGAGATATCTGCTATTTTCTGTTTGAAATTATTCCAAGCTCTGCCTAATACAATCTCTTGCCATAGCTGCTGCCAGTTGTACTTACGCACAGTAGCAAGTTGTTTCAAACTTTTAAGTTGCTCTGTGACTTCGATATAAATAATCGTATCACCTGGGTGTAACGTCGCTTCTGGTTCCCACTGATGAAATTCTTTAGACAAGGGAGATGAATCATTAGCGTGATTTAATACCCGACGAGATAAGGTATTCAGTTCATGTATACGCCATTTATTACCCCAGTTATCACTCATTTTAACCTGACGCTTTACTACCCGAAATTGGCGTTCCTCCAGTTGGAAATATCCGAGATTATCATCTCCAAGTGCTGCAACAGCAAAGCCAGAAGCAGAAATTTGATTTGGCTCAAAGGCAATAAAATTACCAAGAGTTTGACTTAAAAGTTCATTGAGATTTTGTTTATTAGAACGTACAACCAGGCGAACTTGAGGATTTAAAAGCCTTGCAGCAAAGGCAGCTTCTATATTTACCCGCTCATTACCAGTGACTAAAAGTACAGTTCTGCACTCACTAATATTTGCTTGTTCTAAAACACTGCTTTGACGGCAATCTCCGATTAATAACTGTTCTAATAAACTTGATAAATTTGATACCTGCAAATTTTTTGGTTGTTCTTGATCAATAGCATTGACAATAGCACCATACTCTTTCAGGACTGCAACACAATGCTGACCCAAACTTCCTAGCCCACAAACTAAAAATCGATCTAGTTTTGTTTGAGAATCTTTAATAGGCTGAGAATTAGTTTCTGATGATGGCAGCATATAATACCGCCAATGATACACATTATTTACTTATATCGTAAAATACCAAAGATATTGAGCCATAGCAAAAATGGTATTATTAATTTGATTAAACTATCAACGGCGATGGAGCTCGCCAAAACCGCCTTTCCAGCGCGATAAACTCTCTTCTGGAAGGCTGATGGCTCCTACTTTCCTTGCTAGCTGCGGGAGAGTAGGGCTGGGCTAAATGCATTACCTGACTCCCCTGTAGAAAGTATCTGTCTACAAATCGCACCTCAAGGAGTCATGGTATGAAACACTTTCGCCAGTTTGAACCATTTATTGCTTTACCCCACTTAATCAAGTGGTTGCCCATCTCCTTTGTGGTCGGCATTCTTGCTGGAACAGCTTCTGCGGCTCTTTTAGCATCATTGGAATGGGCAACTGATTGGCGAGAATCGCATCAGTGGATTATCGCCTTGCTTCCCCTTGGCGGCTTCTTAAGTGGTTGGATTTATCATCAATTTGGGCGGACTGTAGAAGCTGGAAATAACCTTTTACTGGAAGAAATTCATAATCCTAAAAATATTATTCCCTTCCGTATGGCTCCTCTTGTTTTACTAGGAACAGACCTTACCCATTTTTTTGGGGGTTCAGCCGGTCGTGAAGGTACAGCATTACAAATGGGTGCTTCTTTAGCAGACCAGTTAACTAAAATATTGCATTTCAAAGGGTCTAATCGGCGAATTTTGCTAACAGCAGGTATCAGTGGAGGATTCGCTTCAGTTTTCGGTACTCCCTTAGCTGGAACCGTATTTGGTCTAGAAGTTTTAGCAATTGGGAAGATTCATTACGACGCTCTTTTTCCTTCTTTAATTGCTGCGATCGTTGGAAATCAAGTCACCTTACTATTAGGTTTACATCATACAGCATATCGACACGCTCCCTCTATACCGACGCTCACAATTTGGGGATTAATTTCTGCCATTATCGCAGGTGCAATTTTTGGAATTGTCGCGAGATTTTTTGCGAAAGTAACTCACCAAATTAGTCACTTATTTAAAGCAAAAATATCTTATCCTCCAATGCGTCCTTTTATCGGCGGTGCAATGATAGCAGTAATTGTTGGGTTGAGTGGTACAACTAAATACATTGGGCTTGGTATCCCTACTATTGTTGATTCTTTTTTCACTCAGCTACCTCCTTGGGATTTTGCAGCAAAATTAGGTCTGACTGCTTTAACTTTGGGAGCAGGTTTTAAAGGAGGTGAAGTAACACCTCTATTTTTTATTGGTGCTACTTTAGGTAATGCTTTATCGCTGCTTTTAGCATTACCTGCACCACTCTTAGCAGGAATGGGATTTGTGGGTGTATTTGCGGGTGCAGCAAATACACCTATAGCATCAACCTTAATGGGAATTGAACTATTTGGTCTGGAATCAGGAATATTTATTGCTATTGGTTGTGTAGTCAGCTATTTATTTTCAGGTCATTCTGGAATTTACTCTGCACAGCGTATTGGGTTGAGTAAATACTCTACTGTATATTTAGAAGAAGGGTTGACTTTGGCTAATTATGGACGAGTAAAAGTTGAACCAAAAATTGATTTACCTGATGATAGGGAATAAGAAAGAAGTAATTATGAAAAATAATTTTTTGATGTAATTAATTGATAATTGAGAGTTGTTAAGCAATAAGAGGTTTAACAAATGAATAATCATGGATTCGGCAAATTAGTTACCTTTCTAAATCAATTAGAACAAGAGAGAATTAGTTATACTTTAGCCCATCATCGGGATGAGACTATTATGGTGAATGTGGCGATGGCTGGTGAACGATGGGAAGTGGAATTTTTTGAGGATGGTTCGGTTGAGGTAGAACGATTTGTTAGTAGTGGGGAGATTAATGGGGAAGAGGTTTTTAGTGAATTATTTGCTATGTATTCAGAGCTAGAAAGTAATTCTGTCAAACTTACCCAAAATGCTAAGTTTACAACCATAACATGAACGCGATTGCACAACAGACTCGGTTATTTGTTATATTTAATAAAATGGCAGAAAGCTAGAGTATGCGAAAGATCAAAATACGTTCTTATGTAGGTAAAGACGGAATATTACATCTAGATATTCCTGTAGAAATGAAAGAAACTGAATTAGAAGTCACTATGACACTAAAATCCATAAAAAAACAACCGACTTCTTTAAAAGAGGAAGAATTAAGGCAATTAGAATGGCATGAATTTATTGATAAAACTTATGGCTGTTTAAGAGATGATCCAATTATGAGACATCCTCAAGGAGAGTATGAACAACGAGAACCAATAGAATGATTTATCTGTTAGATACGAATGCTTGTATTATTTTTCTCAATGGTAGAAACCTGAATTTACGGCGCAGGCTAGAAAACCAGTCGGATTTAGATATTGTTGTTTGTTCTATTGTTAAGGCTGAATTATTTTATGGGGCAAAAAGAAGTAATAATCCAGATCGTAATCTAGCTTTACAAAGAGGGTTTTTGAGTAGATTTACTTCTTTGCAATTTGATGATGAGTCAGCCGAAATATTTGGCGATATCCGCTCTCACCTGGCTAACTTGGGAACCCCCATCGGCCCTTATGATTTGCAAATTGCAGCAATTGCTTTGGCAAATAATCTGATTTTAGTAACTCATAATGTAGATGAGTTTAGCCGTGTGGAAGGGTTACAGCTTCAGGATTGGGAAGTAAAAGGATAAATAAGTATACTATTTTAACCCTATTATTATGTCCAATTATGCCCAAAACTGATAGCCTACAAACTTACATCTTAAACTTGTCTGTAATCTGCTGAATGCCACACCTTGCCGTTTAAAGGTGTGGAACCAAAAGGTTGATATCTGATATCTTTAGTCTTTAGCAATATTTTGACAATATCAGAAATTAAATCTTTGGGAATTTCATGTTCTGGTAAAGGAGCCATAATTTCTAAAGTACCCTGGCTGTAGGCAATTCGTGTAGTTCTTTTTTGTCCCAATTCTTCTAAAATAGATTCAAATTCTTCCCAGCTAACATTAGGAATTGTCACCGTGCTACCAGGTGCTAACTGCATCTGGCTAACAGCTTTGAAAACGGGGATAGCAGCAGTCACGTCGCTTCGCTCCAATTCAAAATTCAAAATTCAAAATCTATTAGGTTGCGGTGGATAATACAACCCACCGTAACCTTTAGATTAATAGATTGAGTTTAACAAAAGCGATCGCTCTACACTTTAAACTTCTCGGCAATCCGCTTCATCGCTTCTTCGACATTCTCACGGCTGTTAAATGCCGAAATGCGGAAGTAACCTTCACCCGCAGCACCAAAGCCAGAACCAGGGGTTCCGACAACGTTGACGGTTTGCAGCAGCTTATCAAAGAATTCCCAACTGGATAAACCATTAGGAGTTTTTACCCAAACGTAAGGTGCATTCACGCCTCCATAAACTGATAATCCGGCGGCTGTGAGTTTTTCGCGGATAATTTTGGCGTTTTCTAGATAGAAACTCACCAATGCTTTGATTTGCGCTTGCCCTTCTTCAGAGTAAACTGCTTCGGCTCCCCGTTGGATGATGTAAGAAACCCCGTTGAATTTGGTAGACTGGCGGCGATTCCACAGTTTCCATAGTTCGACATCGGAACCATCGGCGGCTTTTGCTGTGAGTGTCTTTGGTACTAAGGTTAACGCGCAACGGGTTCCTGTAAAACCTGCGTTCTTGGAGAAAGAACGAAATTCGATCGCAACATCTCTTGCACCTTCAATTTCATAAATTGAGTGAGGAAGCGACGGATCGGTAATATAGGCTTCGTAGGCTGCATCAAAGAAAATAATCGAGTTATTAGCTTTGGCATAGTCTACCCATGCTTTGAGATATTCTTTGGTGGCAGTTGCGCCAGTGGGGTTATTGGGAAAGCAGAGATAAATTAAATCGACTTTCTTTGAGGGAATCTCTGCTGTAAAGTTGTTATCAGCCGTAATTGGTAGATAAACTAAACCTTCAAATTCGCCTTTATCGTTGGCATCTCCCGTATTTCCCACCATAACGTTAGTGTCTACATATACGGGATAAACGGGGTCAGTCACGGCAATTATGTTGTCATGACCAAAGATTTCTAGAATGTTGCCTGTGTCGCACTTGGAACCATCGGAAATAAAGATTTCCGATGCATCTATATCGGCTCCTCGTGCTTGGAAATCTTGAGTAGCAATTTTCTCCCTTAACCAAGCATAGCCTTGCTCAGGACCGTAGCCTTTGAAGGTATTGCGATCGCCCATTTCTTCCACAGCTTTAATCATCGCTGTGCGGCAAGCCTCCGGCAAAGGTTCGGTAACATCGCCAATGCCCAACCGGATGATTTTAGCATTACTGTTCGCTTCTGCAAAGACATTCACCCGCCGAGCAATTTCTGGAAACAGATAACCCGCTTTCAGTTTCAGGTAGTTGTCGTTAATAGTTGCCATTATGTAGATTATGAAAAACGCCCTCAAATAGCTTACTGCTAATTTATGAGGGCGGGGAGTAGGGAGTGGGGAAGAGGCAAGGGAGCAAGGGGCAAGGGGGAGAATAACTAATGACTAATGACTAATGACAAATGACTAATGCCCAATGCCTAATTAGACATTTACAGGCTGTTTATTATCGGCTGAAATTACAAACTCCGTGATTGATTCTTTACCTGTAATTAATCTTGCTCCACGATTACGGGTGAAATAGCTCCATGCCCATTGAATCATTACTACTAATTTGTTGTTAAATTCAATTAAGAAGTAGATGTGAATAAATAGCCAAAACAGCCATGCAACGAAACCTTTCAGCTTGGTAAAGCCCAAATCTACCACAGCAGAATTGTGCCCAATCATTGCTAAACTACCATGATCGGTATAAGCAAAGGGTGGCAAATTTTTACCTGCAAGCCTGTTTTGGACTAATGCTGCTACATATTCACCTTGCTGCTTGGCTACAGGTGCAACACCAGGTAGGGGTTTACCATTTTGATGAGAAAAATTTGCTAAGTCGCCAACGACAAAAATATTGGGATGTCCCTTAATACTCAAGTCAGGTTCAACGATAATCCGTCCAGCGCGATCGCACTCAGCACCTGTGTGTTCTGCTAGCACTTTTCCCATTGCCGAAGCTTTCACACCTGCTGCCCATAATACCGTTTTTGAGGCAATTTCTTTAACTTCATCGCCTTGTTTGAGGGTAACAGTATCATTTTCAATATTCGTTACCAGTGTTTTTGTCTGGACAACCACACCCAACCGCGTTAAGGATGCTTCTGCTTCTTGTGATAACTCTGGTGCAAAAGGTGGCAGAATCCGATCCAAGCCTTCTAATAGCAAAATCTTGGCTTCTGAGGTGTCGATGTTGCGAAAATCTTCTTTGAGGGTTTGATTTGCCAATTCTGCGATCGCACCAGCTAACTCTACACCTGTTGGGCCACCACCCACAATTACAAAAGTTAACCAAGCACGGCGTTTTTCTGGATCGGTTTCATTTTCTGCGGCTTCAAAGGCTGAAAAAATCCGGCTACGCATTTCTATGGCATCTTCTACTGTTTTCAAGCCTGGGGCGAATTCTTCCCAGTTATCTTTGCCAAAGTAAGAATGCTTTGCACCTGTGGCGACAATTAACGTATCGTAAGCTATTGCTTCGTCGCCCACAATCACTTTCTGCGCTTCTGGATCGATATTATTCACCTCTCCCAGCAGCACTTTCGTATTCTTGCTCTTGCTGAGTACAGAACGCAACGGTGAGGAGATATCAGCAGGAGATAGCGCACCTGTGGCGACTTGATATAAAAGGGGTTGAAATAGATGAAAGTTACGTTTATCGATTAGAGTAACGTTTACTGCCGCCTTGGCGAGTGTTTTTGCTGCATAAAGTCCACCAAAACCACCACCAACGATTACAACTTTATGGGGTGGATTATTGTCAAGTGAATTTACCATAAGAAATATTATCGTGTATGCCGACTATTGTAACTATTCTTAACAAATTTGTATCAAAATTGTCATCATATATTTTGTATTGCTCTTTACATTTGAAAAAGTATTAAAGTAATCAAAATTACAGGATAAAGAAAATTTTTAAGCCAAAGGTACAGACAATAAGAGCTTGGAATATTTGAATCCCTTTTTGCCTGTGTAAACTTATCAAAGGTAGATGTAGAATTTATGCAACTTTACTCAGACCTAGTTGACTCTGGTGTTTGTGTCAAACGTGGTGAATTAGTTCGCCGCCAACGGCTAAAGCCATAAACAAGAGCAGTAAAAATTAACAAATAGGGACTGTAAACAATTAACCAAATACCCAGCTTGAGTAAGCCAACGGAAAATGCACTCAAAGAATGGGTAGAGTTATTCCAAGTTTCCTGAACTTGCAAACCAAAAGCACGTTGGGGGCTGGTGCTAGAAACTGCTGCTTCTAGGTTGAGCGTAATAGTGGAATAAGCAACTTGATTTTTGAGGTTTTTCAGTTGGGCATCAATTTGTTCTATGGTTTGCCTGACATTACTCAGTTCTTGAGTAACGCTAAGTACATCTGTAATCGAACCTGCCCGATCCATAATTTTTTGCAAATTGGCTTCAGTTTTCTGCAAATTGGTTAATCTAGCTTGGAAATCAACTAGGCGATCGCCTACATCTTCAGCAGTGATATTACGACTCTCTAGAGTGCCCAATTTAGCTAGTTGCTCTAAAGTAGGTTCTAGCCGATTCTCTGGTATCCGCAATTGGATTGTTGCTTTGTAACGCGGGTTGTCGTTTTTGGGTTGTTGTTGTTTCAACCCAATTAAATCCCCTTGCTGTTGATTGATAATTTGCGAAACAGCATCAATAGTCTGATCTACAGAGTTGACAGTTAAAGAGATTGCTGCCTTTTTGATGAGTTGGGGACGAGAACGCGCTATTGGTGCAGCTTCCGCCTTTTGAGAAATACTGTTTTCACGAGCAGGTAATTGATTTACCGCGCCATTAGCTGCAATTTGAGGTGCAGACTTATTTGCTGTCTGTTCGGAAGAGGCGCAACTGGTGAAAATTACCCCTCCCAATAACGCACTTATAAACAAAGCAGATGTACGCGGGAATTTAGTCGAAGTATACATAATCTACCCCCAGATGGATGAAGTTAACCCCAGTATTGCTGAAGAAAAACTAAAAGCCTGGATTGTTGCGATTTATGTAACAGATTTGTCATTTGTCCTCTGCTCTCCTGCCTTCTGCTCCCTTCAGTCCAAAGAGATAAATTGAATTATTTATAGTTCATCTGTGTTACTCAATTTGGGGTACAATCGTAAGCTGCCAATAAATGACGATGCTTGCTGACAGGAGATGCTTCTATGGCCCGGATGTATTATGACGAAGATGCCAATTTAGACCTTTTGGCTGGAAAAACTATTGCTATCATCGGCTATGGTTCCCAAGGTCATGCCCACGCTCTCAATCTCAAAGATAGTGGTTTGAATGTGATTGTGGGACTATATCCGGGTAGTAAGTCAGTAGCAAAAGCTGAAGCTGCTGGGTTAACTGTGAAGAATGTCGCAGATGCTGCCAATGCTGCTGATTTCATCATGATTTTGTTACCTGATGAAGTTCAAAAAACGATTTACAAAAACGAGATTGAACCAAATTTAGAAGAAGGGAATGTGTTAGCTTTTGCCCACGGCTTCAATATTCACTTTGGGCAAGTTGTACCACCGGCTAATGTAGATGTGGTGATGGTAGCACCAAAAGGGCCGGGGCATTTGGTACGGCGGACTTATGAAAGTGGTGAAGGTGTACCAGCGCTATTTGCAGTTTATCAAGATGCCAGTGGTCAGGCACGCGATCGCGCCATGTCTTATGCTAAAGGTATTGGTGGTACTCGCGCTGGTGTTCTCGAAACTACTTTCCGCGAAGAAACCGAAACAGATTTATTTGGCGAACAAGCAGTATTGTGCGGTGGTTTGAGTGCTTTAATCAAAGCCGGATTTGAAACTTTGGTAGAAGCTGGTTATCAACCAGAACTGGCTTATTTTGAATGTCTGCATGAAGTTAAGCTGATTGTTGACTTGGTTGTAGAAGGTGGTTTAGCCAAAATGCGCGACAGCATTTCTAACACAGCTGAATATGGCGATTATACCCGTGGGCCGCGGATTGTCACCGAACAAACCAAAGCTGAAATGCAGAAGATTCTCAGCGAAATTCAATCTGGACAATTTGCACGAGAATTCGTTCTCGAAAACCAAGCTGGTAAACCGGGATTTACCGCTATGCGTCGTAAAGAATCTGAACACAAAATTGAGGAAGTTGGTAAAGATTTACGCGCTATGTTTAGCTGGTTGAAAAAGGCTTAAACAAAAGTAGGGGCGCACATCTGTCATTGGTGTCAACTTAAGCTAAAAGCCTTTTCAAATCTTGTTTCCAGCCTCTGGGCTGGAAATGCTGCTCCTGGCGGCAGCCCCAAGGACGCCATTCCCAGTCGGAGACTGGGAACGAGATAATATGTAAAAGCTGGTTCTAGGATGGCTTTCACGTTAAGTTGATACCAATGCACATCTGTGCGCCCCTACAAGGATGTATGTTTATTTGTGGTTCAAATACATAAAAACTGCTGT
This sequence comes from Nostoc sp. JL31, assembly GCF_017114965.1. Classification (NCBI taxonomy): domain Bacteria; kingdom Bacillati; phylum Cyanobacteriota; class Cyanophyceae; order Nostocales; family Nostocaceae; genus Nostoc; species Nostoc sp. JL31. Next base: position 77,896 of record NZ_JABXKO010000036.1, on the reverse strand, counting down.
AATTATTTCTTTCTTTACCTGACTCAATGCATCAGCAAACATCATTTGCTTTGAAAGGTAAAGTAACTTTGCATTAATTTAATCTAAGCTTTTTCAGTGTCATTATTAATAGATGACTTAATAAGTATAGACTCGATAAAACTCACAGGAAACATAATTCCCGGCTTCTTAGTAGGAGGATTTAGTGTGTTGAATACTCTGTCCCAAAATCCCTGAATGCCATAGTTTCTATTAAAGCAAGTGTGATGAAGCTCGTGGAAATCTGATGGAATAAAAAATATTGACAAAGTACTATGACCTTCTAAGTTGTAAGCATTGCCTATAACGCTCCATGCACACAGTTGAGTGATGTCATATCCAAATATAAAAATAGGTAAAACATCAGCGATCGCAACAATAATATATTCAACTAAACTCTTGTGTCCAGCAACAAAACTTGATGAGTCACGAAACTGATGATGTTTAAGATGGATTTTCTGCAAGAATCTTGTGTGCAAGAGGCGATGAGCAACATAAAAACAGAAATCAGCAGCAACTATTCTCATCAAGAACCATCCAAAGTTTAAAAGTAAACTATTTCCTCTATCAACCTCTGGAGCTAGATATAGAATAATTAATGCTGACAGAAAAGCTTTAATTTCTCCTGTAATGATGCCTTGGATAGTAAAGGAAGGAAATGGTTGATTTTTAACTGTCTTGCCTCTTGCAGTCAGCTTATCTCTTAAAACATCGTTGCTTTTGATTCCTTTTTCAATGAGGATGCCAATACTATAAAATGAGATAGAACCAAGGAGCCAGTACAATAGCACCTGCGTTATCAAGTTGATTTCAATATTGTTTAACAGCAAATAAAATACTTGCTGAACAATCGTACAACTAATAGCGATCTTTAAATAAAATTCGATCTCAAAACAGAAATTTAAAAACTTTTGCATCTCTGTAACCTTATAGTATGTGGCCGAGGCATATTCTGTTAATCTTTAATATCTTGAACAATCCGAAAACCAGCGTGTTGATAAAAATTAGGACGGAACCAGTTGCGGTAATATTTTAAAGCTTCTGTACCATTAGTTATCCAACACCCTCCTAGCATCATTTGATGCTTATCATCAAAAAATATCGCAGAATTATCCTCATAGAGAAAATGAGGTTGATATCCTGGAAGCGGGTTTAAGTTATTAGTCAACCATTCCCAAACGTTACCCCGCAAATCATACAATCCCGAAGAGCTTTTGGCTGTTTCTAACATCCCAACGGGACTAGGTGAACCAAATTTTAAATTGAGATTATAATTTTCTACATCATTTAATAAACTATTACCATAAGTTGCTAAATGGTATTCTGCTTCACTCATTAAGCGAGTATCTTTCCCTTGCCAACGACAATAAGCCATTGCTTCATAATAATTGACTTCCACAGGCCAATCTAGGGGTAAGTCAATTTCATTAAACATAGCTCGATATTTATAGCTACCATTTTCATGTAACCAAAATTTGGGAGATTGAATATTGTATCGAGTTTTCCAATTCCAGGATTCTTCATCCCAATAGTCTTGATTTTCGTAACCACCAGCTTTTACAAAATAAATAAAATCGGCATTGGTAATCAGATATTTGCTGGCGAAAAAGGGTGCAACTTCAACAGTGCGATCGCCATAATCAATATCCCATCCATAAGTGGAGTCATCTAAGGCTTTACCAAGTTTTACTACCCCACCAGCAACTTCGATCATTTCGTTCTGAGGAGTGTAACCATTCAAAGGGGCATATTGCCAGTTTTGAGGACGTTTCACTCTCTCAATTGGTAGTTGGCGAATTAACATCGAAGAAGTTTCAATGTGAATACGTTGGTGTTCAATACCCATCATTAAAGCCCAAAGAGGATGATTGGGATGAATTGGTAGAGTAATTGGGGTTGTCTTAATTAGTTCGGAAATTACGGAATATGCTTGTTCTCGATACTCCCAAGTTTGTGCAACTTGCGGCCATTGCAGATGAGCGATCGCTTCATTTAATTCTTCTGGTTTTTCTGGATCAACTCCAATTTCAAACAAAACTTCATACTCTGGATTGAGGCGTTTTTCTAATAATCCTACCTGAATTAATTTATTGATGTAGAAAATAGCCGAATGTCCCAGGTAAAAAATTAGAGGATTTCTCAAAGGGTCAGGATTGAGAAAAAATGTCTCTTCTCCAACTAGACTTTTCAATAATATATCTTCCAATTGCCAAGCATTCTCAAAGTAATCAAGGATGACTTGGTTGTTACAACTATCCAGTTTTGGAGGTTGAGCAGATTGCAGAATATTCATGGTTAATATTGCTATTAGAGAACAATGAAACAAATTAATTATCTAGAAATCCGATTTGATTCCTGAATTTACTTGTATGGGTAAGGAAAACGGAAGAAAAAAATAGATATGTACTAAGTTTTTGAAAAAAACAAATATGAATCCTATGGGATGTGTTAAACACAATAGGATTGAAGGAGGCATGAAATAAGATTCTTAAATATGACAGATTTATTATTTAATAGCAATACTTATTGCTCTATATTAGTTTTTTAAATAGCACTAAAAGTTTATCGATTTAGTGTAGTAATATGGCTGAGTTGTCCAAGCTAATTTAATATTTGTCGAATAATTAAACTATCAGCCAATAAGTAATTCAGTGGGAATAAAGATAACTGTATTATTAAAGGTAAAGACTCTTGAATCTATTATCAATGAAAAATTACAACCTTCTCAAGAGGATTTTATTTGTCTTAACTTCTAGCTTGCTTCTGTGTAGGTGGGTAAAGTAATGACTACAACTTTGCAAAAAACATCTCCAATTATCATTGCACACCGAGGTGCTAGCGGCTATCGTCCAGAACATACTTTAGCTGCTTATGAATTAGCGATGCCTGCGGCGGGCTACGCCTACGCACTTGGGGCTGATTATATTGAACCTGATTTAGTTTCCACCAAAGATGGTATTTTAATTGCTCGTCACGAAAATCAGATATCTGAAACCACTGACGTTGCAAGCCATGCAGAATTTGCTCATCTTCAAACCACTAAAATAATTGATGGCGAATCAAAAACTGGCTGGTTTACTGAAGACTTTACCCTAACAGAACTGAAAACACTACGAGCTAAAGAGCGAATTCCCCAAGTGCGATCGCAAAATACCACCTATGATGGACTCTTAGAAATTCCCACACTGCAAGAAATCATCGATTTAGTCAAGGTTAAAAGTGACGAAATTAATCGGACGATTGGTATTTACCCAGAAATTAAGCACCCAACTTACTTTCAATCTATTGGGTTAGCCCTAGAAGCACCCCTACTTGCAACTTTAACAGCCAACGGTTATCAGGGGGCTAACGCACCTGTTTTTATTCAGTCTTTTGAAGTAGGTAATTTACAAGATTTATCTACAAAGACTGATTTACCTCTAGTGCAATTGCTGAATAACAGTGGTAAACCTTATGATTTTGTCGTTAGTGGCTGCGAACGCACTTATGCAGATTTAGTTACTGCATCAGGCTTAAAAGAAATTGCCAAATATGCAAAAGCGATTGGAATTCATAAAAATTTACTGGTTCCGAGAGATAGCAATGGTAAATTGCTATCGCCTACATCTTTAGTCATAGATGCTCATGCAGCTGGTTTGCTGGTTCATGTCTGGACTTTCCGTAATGAAGACTGTTTTTTGCCACTGGATTTTCAAGGAAATCCCCAAGGTGAATATGAACTATTTTTCAGCTTAGGTGTTGATGGCGTATTTAGCGACTACCCAGATACGGCAGCTTGCCACTCTACTCTTCAGTGGTAATTTGGTAGAGTAATACAAAATCACGGCAAAATAACATGGTTCTACTTAAGTGGAAATCCTGTATAACAGCAATAACCTTCACTGCAATCAGTCTTGCTGCATCTAAGTCGGCATTGGCGGTATCTTTATACTCAGTTACTGACTTAGGCAGTCTTACAGGAGAAGCTTATAGTTACGCTACAGATATTAATAACTCAGGTGAGATAGCCATTAATACTTTAGGTGGTTCTTTTTTTTACAGCAATGGTTCGCTCAAAAAAATTAGTCCCTTGCCTGGTGATAGTCAACTTGGAGTGACTGGTATCAATAACTTGGGGCAAGTAGTTGGTAATTCCATCGGTAAGACCGACAGTGATAATAACGTCTTTATTTACAGTGGTGGAACAACCCGAAATACTGGTCTTAAAGGCATTCCTTATGCTATCAATGACTCAGGTGAGGTAGTTGGCGGTACAAATGGTGGCGGTATATTCCCAAAACTTACCTTTCCCTACGGAGCCGCTTTCCTATACAAAAATGGTACGACGACTATTATTAACAGTAACTTAAATGAAAATTATGTTGCCTATGGCATAAATAATCTAAGTCAGGTAGTTGGCATTTTCGGTTCTTCCGGTCGAGCCTTTTTATCCAACAACGGTATAATCACTAATCTCGGTACCCTCCCTGGTGACAGATACAGTCAAGCAAACGATGTTAATGACTCAGGACAAGTAGTTGGTAGTTCAGGACTCACTGGCGTAAATGATACTCATGCTTTTCTGTACAGTTCCAGCAGGGGACTCCAAGACATCGGTAGATTACGTCCTACAGATTTGTTTAGTACTGGTTTGGGGATCAATAATTTGGGTCAAGTAGTCGGGTTTTCTGGCACTAACAATAACTTTTTTGCCGCAGATGGCAATGGTTTACGGGCTTTTCTTTATAGTGATAAGACTCTGTACGACTTAAATGACCTAATTGCTCCTAGTTCAGAGAGTGGCTTTACCTTAACAGCGGCATCTGCCATTAATAATAATGGACAAATTGTCGGTCGTGGTGCAGTTGATGGTGAATTACACGCCTTTCTCTTGACACCAATCTCATCTGTCTCTGTAGCTGAACCAACTTCAGGCATTCCTATTTTGTCGTTTGGTGCTGGTGTAATTTTATTTGCTGCATTTAAGCGCAAACCTCACTTTAAGAGTGCAGCCATACAATAAAGAAGTTAATGCAATAACTTCAGGCAGACAAAATGATTACTTGGGAATATGGATTTATAAAAATGCTCGTTGAAAATCTTTGAGGATATGTCTCGAAGCGTGGCTTAGAGACACATCTATACTTTAGGCAAGGGATGACAGACATCACTTAAGTTGTTCTTGATTTTCACAAACTAGTCATCACCTGAGCTAATTGATTAGATAAATCAATTACAGACTCCTGGGATTTTTTAAATAAAACTCCAGCTAAAAAATAATAATCGCCAGAATAAAATGCCATCTGATTTTTTTGGAGTTTTTCGATGTGCTTCTTTACCTTGGGGTCAGAGCTATAGTAGCCAAACTGTAAAGGTAAAACCATGAAGTTTTGAACATAATAACCATTTTGTTTTGCTATGTTCAACGTATTGATTGGATTAGAAAAGCTAGATATTAAAATCAATACATTTTCATAATCTAGCGATAAAAGCTCATTCGTAACTGTGGCTCCATCTACACCCCCAAATAAGAGTGGCATATAAATATCGTTATCTGGTGCGGGTAGATAGGGCGGATTAGCTACAAGATACTCGGCATCAGGTTGAGAAGAATTAAACAAAGATGAATTGTGAATGATGTATTTATTAGTGAGATTGTATTCATCAATGGTCGAATTGGCGACTTTCCATGCAGAAGTATTTAATTCAAATCCCTGGATGACTCCATCAAACTTGTTTCTCAATAACGAATTAATTACAGGGCTGCCATCTCCTGAACCAAACTCCACAATAGATTCAGAATTTTGACAATTTCTGATCACAAAGCTTTCTAAGCAGTTGGAGTAGAAATTAGATTCTTCAGGACAAAAAAAGATATCTTTCATTTGACTGTAATTAAAGGTGTAAGTAAAATATAATCAATGTACTAGGAGGTTATTTATTCCCTTGGATTCAGGCAATAAATAATTGTTCCTTTAGCAACCCTTTGCTTCAGAAAAGTTTTTGCAGGCGAATTAGCAATAAAATGACTTAGAAATGTCAAATTTACATGCTAAGAATAACCTGCTATTTATAATTTTTGGGATTGCTCATAGGAGTAAAGCGGCTTATTCTGCCTCGCGTATTGATCGCACAACCGCCGTCCCTGCGCGATCGCCCATACGTTTTTGCAGGTCGTATCCCAGCAGCAATTCCCATGCATCATTGGGATATCGTTCTGCTAATGACAAAGCCACATCATCTAACATCCAACGACCGTGGCGTTCATCTTCCCTGATGTGCAGTTCCCAATAACCTACCGCTACTTCTGAGAGTAACAGTCGTTGCGCCGCTACCAGGTAATTTTTGTAAACCGCAGGGCCAGCCACTTCAAAATAGGTCAACCCACCACTGTAACGCAGGAAATAGCGTTTGCGCTCAGTCACCAGAAAGTTATGATTAGTAGAAGCCAACACTTCCCAAGGTACTAAATCAAAATATGCCTCTGGTTCAGTATTCATTCCAAACTCAGCCAGCATTTGGGCAAAAAATGTCGAGTGCTTGCGAGATAAACGACCATTGCCATATTCTTCTATTAGCACTCGTATCAGCGTACACTGCACTTCATTAGCAGCACCACCCAAAATGCGGGAAAGATGACTAGCTTCAACCAAGCCATCAAAAGAGCCGATCGCTAGCAAATGACGATAGCCTGCTTCAGTCATTTCTTCACGAATGTAGCGGCTACTCTCCGACAAAGGCGGATTTAAATCGGCAGATGCACGCTCAATTAAAGCTTGTTTTACATCTAATTGTTGCAGTGCAGCCACATCGATTTGTGCTAGTTCCCACTGTTGCCAAGCAGCTTCAATTTGGTCACGACAAGAGTGCAAATACAGCGATCGCTCATTAGTATAATGCCGCAAATCATCGTACCAAAACAGCTTTAGCCGATTAATTCGATAAAGTATCCGTTGGAGAAAACGGTGAGCCTGTTCATCAGAGCGATCGTTTCCATAAGCAGCACCAATTGCTATAGAGAGTGACTGTTCAAACTCACTAGCTATTGAAGGTTTTGCATCCAGCTTATTATCCAAATCCTCCATTGCGAGCAGTTCTATAAATTGCTCCTCAGCACGGTCGTACTTAGTAATTGTTCTTTCTTTAGTTTGCGTGCTATTTTTCGCAGCCTCAGTCTTAGGAAATATAACTAAATTGCTTTGCATGGAATCTTCGGTAGCTTTGGAAAAGTGAGAAATTACTTTCACCTCTAATATCTAAGTTTCCACACCAGTAGCTTTCTGTACCTCTTTCCCTGGTTATAAAGAAAAATTAAGTTTTAAACGAATGGGGCATTGGGCATTGGGCATTAGTTATTTCTTCCTTACTCCTCTGCTCCCCTGCCCCCACTCCCTACGGCACTCCCTTCTGCTGCTCAATCGGCTTACTAGGCGGAATCTGCTCAAGAGGAATCAGTGCTTCGATCACCGACTTCACAATTGGCGCGGCGACAGTAGAACCATAGGCACTTTCTCCTTTTGGCTCATCCACCAGTGCAAACACTACATAGCGAGGAGATTCCACGGGTAAAATAGCCACGAAACTGGTCATTCTCGCACCCTTGATGTATCCGCCATTGGGACTAGCTTTTTGGGCTGTACCAGTTTTACCAGCAATGCGATATCCCGGAATTTGTGATGCCTTGCCGCTACCTTCAGTAACAACAGTTTCCATCATTTCCACAACCTTTTGAGTTGTTGCGGCTGAGAAAATTTGGCGGGGGATGGTGTGAGTGGGTGAATCATGCATCTGCCCTTTGCTATCAATCAACCCGCGAACTACATGGGGTGTAACTAACTTACCGCCATTAGCTAAAGCACCGTGCATTTGCACTAGCTGCAAGGGTGTCATGGAAAAGCCTTGACCAAAGGAAGTAGTAGCTGCTTCAATTGGCGAAGCGATAAATTCTTCTTGACTTTTGAGCCGTCCGCCGACTTCAAAAGGTAAATCTGTATCAACTTTTTGTCCTAGCCCTAAGCGTTCTAACCAGTTGTAGTAGATTGAAGGCTTTAGACGTTGGATAATTTGCACCATGCCAATATTGCTAGAATATTGCAAAATCTGAGCAATGCTGATTCGCCCATTACCATTATTCATGGCATTTTTGATGGTGTAATTAGCGACTCGAATCGAACCGGAGTCATTAAACATATCATCTGGTTTGATGATGCCATTTTCCAGAGCGATCGCCACATTCAAAGGCTTAAAAGTCGATCCCGGTTCATAAAGATCCGCTACTGTCCAATTTTTAAATAGTGAAATATCAGATTTAGCATATTCATTAGGATTATAAGTAGGCTGAGAAACGAGGGCGAGTAAGGAACCATCCAATGCATCCATGACAATTACCGCCCCACGTTTAGCGGCAAACTTCTCCATCTGTTGTTTGAGCGCAATCCGAGCAATTCGTTGCAGACGGCTATCGATAGTGAGTTGTAATCGCAAATCGTCAAAATGCAAAAAACCTTCGGGCGCAAGATCCGGCATCAAGATCCCATTACCCGACTGACTGAGGCGTACCGTTTGCACAGGACGTTCTAACAACTTCTCTTGAGAGTATTCCACACCAGCTTGACCACGGCGGTCAACATTCACATAGCCCACCACATCAGCAACCAAATCGTCTGGCGGGTAATATCGGAAGTATTTTTGAGTCCACTCCAGACCATTTAAGCGTAAAGAAATGACGCGATCAATAATTTCTTCTGGTAAGGCTGGCGCAAGGATAATTCCGCTTCTTTTGCTTTGAAAAGTTTTCACCAATTCAGCAGTATCTTTTGCCAAAATTGGCGCAAGTCGCTCTGCCATACTTTCATTAGACTTATCAAACAGCTTGGGATGAGCGTACAAAGTATATACAGGACGGTCAATAGCCAACAGCTCGCTATTGCGATCTACCACTGGGCGACGGGGCATAAAAGGTCGCACATTCACCATTTGCTGGTTGCGTGCATACTCGGTTAACTTTGGTCCCTTGACAATTTGTAGATTATACAAGTTAATAGCCAACCCCAACCCTGATACCATTAATACGCCCCAGACGATGAACAGCCGGGACTTAGTGTTGGATGTTTGGTTTTGTATATTAGAGGCTAATTGTCCCAAAAGCCCTCGTTTATCACCCTTGTGTCGCCCTGTAAATTTTGAATTCCGAAACTTTCTGAATTTTGTTTTGCTTGGTGACTTCTGCATTGGGTTCTGACGAATTACGATTAGTATCCCAGTGGCGAGAGTGTTTGCGGTTGCGTTTCAGAATTTGGCGTTGTCTTAGGCGATGCTGGCTTAGGACTCTGAGATGCTGGAGGCAAGAAAATCATTCCTTCAGGAGTTGGCGATACCAGCCCTGCTGTTGGTTGTTCTGCTTCATTAGCCATTTTATTTTTCAGCGTCGCGTTGGTTGTCGTTAGCAGCCGTTCATGACGTTGGAGGTTTTGCAGTCTCCGATATGACTGACCCCAAAGCTCTTGAGAATAGACTGTCCAAGCATAAACAGCAAGTGTCGATGCTACTAACAAGAACGCCACAACTGACGAATAACGATGAAAGGTATATAAGCGCAGCAACCACAAAGGTAAGGCTCCAGAATTAGGCATTGTGGGAAGGCCAAGAAAACCTACCCCCAGAGTCTTTTGGTTCGCATTCAACTGCTCATTGAGATTTGGTAATTGTTGTCTACCCAACTGTTTCCCTGATTTGGCTATAACTGCCTCATTTGTGGGAGAAACCGCTAATTTTTTTAAGGAACGCTGTTGTTTTTGAGAGGATACTGCTGTAGAAGCGCTCCGTGCTGCTGACTCCATACGCGCAGAGCGTCGCCTTTTTAAAGAAAGGATAGAATCTCGCCGGAACCAATTACCTCTTGTAGAAACAGTAGATTTTCGAGCAACTACCATAAATTTTTAAATTTTTTTAGATGGGAAATACTGCACTTTAGATTGATTGTCTGTTTTGCTAAGGTTTAAATCACCTTTTGTGCAACCAGCACACATAACAGACTATACCCTTTTAACTTTTCTGATAGGTAGCTGTATCAATGTTTGCATCCCATAGATATGCAATGTTTGCAATCAGTGATTAGAAACTGGACAGCTTACCCTTTAGGTATCGCACCTAAAGTATGGCAACGTCAGGTAGCCAGATGCAATACTCTGTGAAAAAAATAAAATTTTTTGCTATCATAGCTTCGTTTGCGAAATAAGTTGGTATTTTTCGTTTTGCTCCTGAGTTAAGAGAAACTAATCAGGATACGTAATTCCAAAAACAATACCCCAAAGGATTGGTTTTTTTAATTATGTAATCTCACAGAATTTAAAAAAAGCAATAAATACGGTATCGTATTCAACAGGCGAAAAATTGTTCTAGCCACAATTGGTGAAAGAGGAGTTATGAAAACAAAAATCTTTGGTTTTGCTCTAATGTTAAGTCTGGCTGCAATTCTTGGGGCCTGTGAAGGTGGTGGTGGTGATGGTGCTGGTACTGCTACTCCAGCTGCTACAGGTGAACCAACTGACGCACCTGTTAAGACTACTCCTGCCGCTACCCCCGCAGCGACCACTCCTGCTACTCCTAAATAAGGCATCTTAAACTTTAGTTTAAATCGCCCCCAGAACTACTTAGTGACAGCATTCCTCACTACATAGCTCGAAATATCGCTCGAATTAATTGGGTTCACGAAAAGCCTCATTTTTATGCCGGTTTATCAGAGCCTAGAGTTTGCTCAAATATCAACTAAGTAGGGCAGTAAGTAGAGGCCACTGGTAAAGAGGGTTATGTCCTCTACCAAGTGTCCTCCTGAAATTCCCACCCGCTCAAACCTTGTTACCAGTCCAAGAGAGTTGAGTCAATCTAAGCTATTTTGTTGGCAGATACTTCCCTCGTTTGGCATTTTAAATTGTTTATACTACTGAGTTTTGAGAGGGTAAAATAATTTATTGCGATCGCTGGCAATTGCTCTTGAGCATTCCTGTAGTCTATTCCGTATCGGGAAAGACCTGGTAATCGCCCTTGATGTTGCCAGATTTTTTTTGGGAAAATTTGGTCATGGGAAAAACAGATTTTCATCCTGCGTTGTGAACGTAGTTCAGGAGATGAGGAGAGTTAAAACGAGAAAGTCTATAAAATTACTGAGCTTAATTGTAATTAGTGTAACTTCGATTACCTTAAGTAGCTATTGGAGATCGGCAGCAATAGCATTACCGCCGCCAGAGGATACCCCAGAAGAAATATTACGGACAAAGATTATTATAGAAGCGCGATCGCCTATTGATGGAAGATTCCTAACAGCTGCCGAGTATCTCCAATTACAAGCGCAGCTCCAACTTGCCCCGCCCCCAAAACTAGACCCCAAAATTCGGGAACAGATTTTCTTGCTTCGTATACGTAAAACCTTATTGCAGTTTTTCCCATTTTTAAATTTTTGATAAATTCGTCATTTATCATTAGTCATTCATCCTCTGCCCAATGCCCCATGCCTTATGCCCAATGCCTCATGTCCAATACCCCATTCTGATGTAGGATAACGGTGGCGACAAAATTGCAAATAAATGTAAAGAATATATATAGATATTAAAAAAGTAGATTTAGTCAATCACGTTATTTCACTTAGGTAGCTTCATGTCCATGACCACGATCGCCCCTGAACAGGTTAACAGCATCGTTTGGAATCAGCATAACGATCCCTTTGAAATACTAGGCTCTCATCCCATAGAACAAGACGGTAAAACTGTCTGGGCTGTACGGGCCTATTTACCAAATGCAAGTGCAGCATGGGTCGTTCTTCCTGAACAACGCAAGGAATACCCAATGCAAACGGTGCACCATCCTCACTTTTTTGAATGCACCATTGAAACTACCGAACTGGCAAACTACCAGTTACGGATTAAAGAAGGAGAACATGAGCGTGTCATTTATGACCCTTACGCTTTCCGTTCTCCCCGCTTGACAGACTTTGACTTGCATCTGTTTGGTGAAGGCAACCATCACCGGATATATGAAAAACTAGGAGCGCACCCCACGGAAATAGACGGCGTTAAAGGCGTTTATTTTGCCGTTTGGGCACCCAACGCTCGTAATGTTTCATTGTTGGGAGATTTTAATCTCTGGGATGGACGTAAAAACCAGATGCGTAAAGGCCCTACCGGAGTTTGGGAATTGTTTATTCCTGAAATTGGTGTGGGAGAGCATTATAAATATGAAATCAAAAATTTTGAAGGACACATTTACGAAAAATCTGATCCCTACGGTTTCCAGCAGGAACCCCGTCCGAAAACGGCATCCATTGTCACTGATTTAGATGCTTATAGTTGGAGTGATGAAGACTGGATGGAAAGGCGGCGTCGTACTGACCCCCTGAATCAGCCCGTTTCAGTCTATGAAGTGCATTTAGGCTCTTGGTTACACGCTTCGAGTGCAGAACCCGCTAAACTCCCCAATGGTGAAACGGAACCTGTAGTTGTGGTTTCTGAACTGAAACCGGGCGCACGCTTCCTTACCTACCGGGAACTAGCTGACCGACTCATTCCTTATGTCAAAGAATTAGGATACACCCATCTTGAATTGCTACCCATTGCGGAGCATCCCTTTGATGGTTCTTGGGGTTATCAAGTAACTGGGTACTATGCCCCCACCTCCCGTTTTGGCAGCGCCGAAGATTTCATGTATTTTGTTGACAAATGTCACCAAAATGATATGGGAGTAATTGTGGATTGGGTTCCTGGTCACTTCCCCAAAGATGGACATGGTTTAGCTTTCTTTGATGGTAGCCACCTGTACGAACACGCTGACCCCCGCAAAGGCGAACACAAAGAATGGGGTACTTTGGTGTTCAACTACGGTCGCCGTGAAGTTAGTAATTTCCTCGCAGCAAATGCCCTCTTCTGGTTTGATAAGTACCACATTGATGGGATTCGTGTCGATGCTGTTGCCTCAATGCTCTATAACGATTATTGCCGCGAACCAGGAGAATGGTTGCCCAACCAGTACGGTGGCAGAGAAAACCTAGAAGCAGCAGATTTTCTGCGTCAGGTAAATCACATTATCTTTAGCTATTTCCCCGGTATTCTCTCAATTGCGGAAGAATCTACTTCCTGGCCAATGGTATCTTGGCCCACCTACACAGGCGGACTGGGCTTTAACTTGAAGTGGGATATGGGCTGGATGCACGATATGCTGGATTACTTCAGCATGGACCCTTGGTTCCGCCAGTTCCACCAGAACAATATTACCTTTAGTATGTGGTACAACCACAGTGAGAACTTCATGCTGGCTCTGTCTCACGATGAAGTGGTACATGGCAAGAGCAATATCATCGGCAAAATGCCGGGAGACACATGGCAGAAGTTAGCTAATGTGCGTTGTTTATTTAGCTATATGTTTGCTCACCCAGGCAAGAAAACTATGTTTATGAGCATGGAGTTTGGGCAATGGAGTGAGTGGAATGCTTGGGCTGATTTGGAGTGGCATTTATTACAGCATGAAGCCCACCAACAATTAAAAACATTTTTCCGGGAATTGAACCATCTCTATCGTTCTGAACCAGTTTTGTACACCCAGGATTTTGCTGAACCTGGGTTTGAGTGGATTGACTGTAGCGACAATCGCCATAGTGTAGTTTCCTTTATGCGCCGTGACAAGGATTCTGATGATTTTGCGATCATAGTTTGCAATTTTACACCGCAGCCCCATTCCCACTACCGCATTGGTGTACCGCAAAAGGGATTTTATACCGAGTTGTTCAATAGTGATGCGCGTCAGTATGGCGGCAGCAATATGGGCAACTTAGGCGGTAAGTGGGCGGATGATTGGTCTTTGCACAGTCGCCCTTATTCCCTGGATTTATGTTTGCCACCTTTGGGTGTGTTGATTCTCAAGTTGGATAAGAAGAAGACTGCTGAGGTAATTGGATAACAGTATTTTTGGGTGGGTGATGCCCCACCCTACACCTAATTTCGCCTATTCACAGCTACTCAACCCAGTTCTCTTAATAGACTGTGGTGAAATTAAATATGCATTATTACCCTTGTAGAGACGTAGCAGTGCTACGTCTCTACATTCTTTTATCCCACTTTCCGCACTTCAAAACGCAACATAGAATGTGACAAAGAGAAGACTGACGGGAGTAAGTAAAAATACACAGAAAGCTCAGGCAGAAAAAATGAGACAATCAAAAAGTTAAAAAATATATTAAAGGCACAAAAATTGTTTCCAATCTTAGAAATAAAAGTTAAAAATATCGCTCGCTTAGGAATAGTAGCTAGCAATGATAAGAAAAGAAGCTGGAAGATTTATTTTAGCAACTAATTTAGTTGAAGATGAGAAATTAAAACCAGAAGAAATTATTACAAATTATAAAAATCAACAGTCCTGCGTTCGCGAAGCGTGCCGAAGGCAAAGAGAATTTAGATTTCTGAAAGACCATAAAGTATTTGATGATAAAAATATTTTATATTCGATTATTTCTCTTCAAACTTAGATTCGTTGAGTATTATTTTCTTAATTATCCTAATTTTTTGCATTTTGATTAGCTGTAACTTCTTTGTACTTCAACTTGAAGTGCGAAATGTGGGTTAAAGGGTAAGGGAAGATGCCATACCTTTACCCCTTAGCCTTTTGCCCACTTCTACAAGAAGTCTATTACTCAGCACTCTTGAGGGGCATTGGGCATTAGTATTAAAAATTAGGTATTTACTAGATTGAAAACTGTCCTCTAGTCCCAATCCCTACTCCCAATCCCCAATCTCTAGTCAAAATGCCTAATCAAATTTGGTTATCACAGTTGGAAAAACACCGAGCGATCGCAGTCATCCGTGCTCCTCATATCGAAGTGGGACAACAAATGGCAATGGCTGTAGCATCTGGGGGAATGCAGCTAATTGAGATTACCTGGAATAGTGATCGCGCTGGGGAATTAATCAGTCAACTACGTTCGAAATTACCAGCCTGTATCGTTGGCACTGGTACGTTATTTAATGTGCAGCAGTTACAAGATGCGATCGCATCTGGGGCGCAATTCCTCTTCACACCCCACGTTGATTCGGCAATGATTCAAGCAGCACAAGAAAAAAATGTGCCTATTATACCAGGAGCGCTAACTCCTACAGAAATTGTTACCGCTTGGAGTCAAGGCGCTAGCTGTGTAAAAGTGTTTCCCGTGCAAGCAGTGGGAGGGACTAACTATATCAAAAGTTTGCAAGGGCCGCTGGGTGAGATTCCCTTAATTCCTACTGGCGGCGTGACTCTAGAAAATGCCAAAGAATTTTTGCAAGCTGGAGCAATCGCTGTTGGTTTGAGCGGGGAATTATTTCCCCAAAAGCTTGTCATAGAGGGAAATTGGGAAGCGATCGCAACTCAGGCAAAAAACCTAATGCAACAGTTAGGTTAATTTAGAATCAAATCATCAAACATTCACGTCTATTAAAGCAATAGATATGGAAATAAAGGTGAAACCTGATAAGTTTCTCAATACCCCATGATTTGAGTGTGAGTGTATCTAAAATGAAAAGACAAATTTCTCCTGACTGGGTGCGTCGCTTACAAATAATTCTCACTGGTACAGTACTGTCCTTAAGTGTTTTTACTACTACTGGAACTAGTCAAGTTTGGGCGAATTCCAAAAATCAAGTGATTGCACAAAAAATCCAAACATTACAACAATCAAATCAGCGCTGGATTCAAATCGATCTTTCAAAACAACGATTAATAGCTTGGGAAGGTGACAGAGTGGTTTATGGAAGTGCTATTTCCTCTGGCAAAAAAGCTACTCCCACTCTTGTTGGCACTTTTAACGTTCAATCTAAGTTCAAAACTACGCGAATGCAGGGAGAAAACTACAATGTTCCGAACGTTCCTTATGCGATGTTTTATCAAGGTAATTACGCTATTCACGGAGCTTATTGGCATAAGAGATTTGGCACTCCAGTAAGCCACGGCTGTGTGAATATTGCACCTAAACATGCAAAATGGCTATTCGAGTGGGCATCTGTAGGGACACCAATAGTTATTCATAAATAGTAGGTGAAGCAGCCAAAAGGCAATTTAGGTAAAATTATAAATAACAACAAATCAAGACAATTAAGTGATTCCCAGCAATATTTTATGCTGGGAATCTTCGGAGTCGGAATTACTGAATTTGAAATAAAATCTAGAAAAGGGCATTTAACGATTTGCCCAACAAATAAGTGGAAATCCTGACAATTTCTGTATGAAATTAAAAATGCAAATATAAATTTGGGGAAAGTTTGTATTTAAGCATTTAAATGACAGATTTTTGTAAAGATTGTCTTTTGTAATTAGTCATTGGTCATTGTTCAACCAAGAACAAATGACAAATGACAAATACAAGATGAACTGCGTAAATCCTGCACAGAAAGCAAGTAGTCGATCTGGAAATTTGTAGTTTTCCAGAAAATTACTTCACTTCATGATTTTTGCGTAGTTTAGAAGGTGAGGCATAATGCAATCCTGGATTCGCAGTGGTGGAATTCGTTCTTCAGGAACTTTTTGTACAGGCGTGGCGCTGATGGTGGTGACTTTATTCTCTTGGTCATCGCCGTTAACAGGTACACCCAACTCGACTACAGCAACAGCTACGTCAGTCGATGAAAACAGCATCACTGTATCTAATAATATTAGCCAACCTCGCTGGATTGAAATTGATTTGTCAGAGCAACGTTTACGTGCATGGGAAGGTAATAAACTTATTCATTCATATCGCATTTCTGGAGGTAAGCGAGCAACTCCTACACCCATAGGTAGATTTCGGAT
Source organism: Nostoc sp. JL31 (assembly GCF_017114965.1). Lineage (NCBI taxonomy): Bacteria > Bacillati > Cyanobacteriota > Cyanophyceae > Nostocales > Nostocaceae > Nostoc > Nostoc sp. JL31. Next base: position 61,099 of record NZ_JABXKO010000036.1, on the reverse strand, counting down.
TAATTCTAAGTATCGTACTCATCGAATGCGAGGCAGAGGCTATAACATTCCTGACGTTCCTTACACAATGTATTTCTACAGAGGGTATGCCATTCACGGCGCTTATTGGCATAACCGTTTTGGGACTCCAGTCAGTCACGGTTGCGTAAATTTACCTGTTAAGCAAGCTCGCAAGCTTTACAACTGGACTTCAACGGGAACATTAGTAGTTGTACGGAAATAATTGCTAATTCGTAATAAATATCTGCAATTTTTCCTTTGATGTATAGACGGGTGCGTTCATGGAGTTAAGCACCTGTCTATCCCTCTTTTGTCACTTTGGTAGAACCCAATCGCTGAAAGCCTTTCAGGGCTTACATCTCCAGGTTTTGGCTACAAATTTGAGTTACTGTTAGAAAATAAAAGCTCAAAGCTGGGCTACATAAAAGTTTCAGAATGTTGCTTCGATTATTATTTTCTGAAAGTGACAAAAGAGGGCTATACATAATTGCTAGACTAAAAACAATCTTCAAGGGATTCAGGAGCTATGAGCGTCATAATTACTCAACCTCTCACATTGGAAGAGTTTCTGAAGCTCCCAGAAACAAAGCCTGCGAGTGAATATATTAACGGAGAGATTATTCAAAAGCCAATGCCAAAAGGGAGACACAGCCGCTTACAAGGCAAGCTTTGTGCTGTTATCAATGAAGTCACGGAGAATCAAAAGATTGCCTATGCGTTTCCCGAATTACGGTGTAGCTTTGGCGGAGGCTCAATTGTACCTGATGTAGCTGTATTTCAGTGGGGACGCATACCGTTCCCTGTTGATAATCAAGTACCTGATAATTTTGAACTTCCACCAGACTGGATAATTGAGATTCTTTCGCCAGAACAAAAACCCAACAAAGTAATTGGTAACATTCTTCACTGTCTGAAGTATGGCAGTCGTCTAGGATGGTTTATTGACCCTGATGACCTCAGTATTTTGGTATTTCTACCGGAGCAACAGCCAGTGATACTCCAGCGAGAAGATTTTTTGCCTGTATTACCAGAAATTGAACTGACACTAAGCGTTAACCAAGTTTTTGGATGGTTAAAAATGGGCAAATAGAAATAAGGCGTAGCCCGTCGTAGACATCGCTTAATTCTGAAACAAACTAGTATCAACGTGAAAAAAGTTCCCTAAGACCTTAGCCATCTCCTGAGTAATTTCTTGTTTTCCACTCATAACTTCAGAAACAACCTCTCTTGAACCAAGAATTGCTACTAACTCAGCTTCCTTAACACTCTGAGCATCGATTAGATGGAGGAACATTGAGTGTGCTGTTGATTCTCCCATTGGATAATGCTCATCCTCATATTTTTCTATCAGAGCAATCAACAGGTCTAATAATGCCGACTCTTCCAAAGTTCGGTTAACTCGATGAGACAGTTCCTCTGCTAGCGTAGTAGCTTGCTCGTTTTCCTCATCTGTTTTAATAACCTTGGGTTGATATTTAGCAAGCAAACTAGCATAAGTTTCACGGTTAAAAGTAAGGGCCATTTTTCCATTTATCCTTATCGTATTCTGCGTGGGTCAAAATGTATTTAAGATAAATTATTTGGTCACTATAAACCAAATCAACTATCAGACGGTATTTGTTGCCTTTGATATTAAAAACAGTAAAATTACCAACAGCTTCTGTTTGAGGATAAACTGCTTGCACCTGGGCAAGATTATTCCATGTAGCTTTATTGGCAGCCTTGTACCAGTTTTTAAGTGCATCACAGGAATCAGCATAATTTTGGCAAAATTCGCGCAGCTTTTTCCGACTAATGATGTGCATTATATCTAACTCAACTGTGCCACAAGTTGATTCTCTAACAGCGTATCATTTGTCAACAAATCTTCAACGGTGATTCGCAAAAAGCGTTGTTCATCAACTTGAAAGAGAATTTTAATGCGATCCCTTCCAGGATATCCGGCTGGTGTCAATTGGGCAATTGTCCTCGCACCTTCTTGATCGTTGAGGGGTTTAACGCTGATTTCACTATTGTCCATACGGCGAGTAATTAAGCGATCGCCATCAAAATAAACTTCGGTACTACCTGTATCTGCTCCCAATTCTCCCATAATTAATTCAATGCTAGGCTGATTTTCCACAGAAGCACCTAAGACTAATTCCACTGGCTGACTCATTGGATATGCCTGTCCAGCTTTAATTAAAGAATGCCATTTGTGACGCTGGTTGCGACGATCCCAGTAGCGGATACCATAACTATGGTAGAGAAAGTCTTTGATTTGTATGCCTTGGGCTAACTGTAATGCACCTTGAGCGATCGCTTCAAAGGGACGTTCGCAACGGATTTTTTCTGGCTCAAAGTACTGTTTGATCCATGTCTGCACTGCCGGCAATTGCACGGTGCCACCAACTAATAAAACTGCATTAATATCTGGAAGTTCTATCCCTTGGCGTCTTGCTTGCTGCAACAGTGTCGTCATCGACTCATCTAGTAACTCAAAAAATGCGTGTTCTTTAAGAATATTTTCAAAAGTATCGCGGTTTAGTTCCAGTTCATAACTTTCAAATGTCTCATCGTCAAAATAAACTTCACTAGCTTGGTTTTGAGTTGATAGCTGAATTTTTACCCGTTCTGCCAATCTTGTTGTCAACGGACTTACTGCTAACTCTTGAGTTTTGGCAAAGTAATCTACCAACCAATTATCAATATCAGTACCGCCCAAATTTTGCCCAGCTTTCGCCAATACACGGGCAGTTTTGACTTTTTGTTTTGAATCTTCAGCCAAGGACTTATTACCCCACTTTAGGATAAATCCGAGTGGTTTGCTGGTTGCTTGTACACCTTGATCCAACCGGACAAGGGACAAATCTAAAGTACCGCCACCAAAGTCAATCACCAAGAGAATTTCTCGATCTGCCAAGCCATAACCCAAGGCGGCGGCTGTGGGTTCATCCAGCATTCGCACTTGTTCGACAGGAAGGGATTGACAAACTTTCCCTAACCAGTGACGATAGGCTTCAAAACTGTCTACAGGTACGGTTAACACGAGAGAATCTAAGCCACCTTCCAGGGGTGCTAGTTGTTCAATTACTTGGGTGAGGAACCATTGCCCTACTTGTTCAAAGGTGACAATTTGCCCATCTAGTTCGGGTAAGAAACCTTGAATATTTGCACCGATACCGCGTTTGAAACTGCGGAAAAATCGCGTTTCGCCTTTGAGGTCAAAACCGCGATCGCGTACTTGTTGCCCGACTAAGACTTTATTTTGGGCTGCGTCTTCAACATAAACCAAGCTGGGAATCAGTGGCGGATTGAGACTTTGTTTAATTGATAAACCTGGTAGAGTCAGGGTTTCTGGCTGCTGGGTTACAGGGTTCCAACGAGCAATGACTGTGTTACTAGTACCAAAATCGATTGCGATCGCCATATTTTATATTTATTCTCTCGCACGAAGACGCCAAAGCTGCTTTCTTTGTGATTATTCTCCATAAGCTACCAAAAATGCAAATGCACCCAGACGTTTGCTTCTTTGCATCCCAACCCAGATATCGATTCAGTCTGTTGCAGCGAAGTGTTAGCTGCAACGGATAGCAAAGTTAGACAATGATCCTGGGTTTTGACCATTTGTAGCCTCCCATCAACGGACTAAGCCACATAACAGTTGAACTGAGCCTACACAAGTAGCAAATTAATATCAAGCAATTACTTCTCACTGTTCGGCTCTGGTGATATGTTAGCTTTTAATGCTTTGCAACAACTTTCTCGATGTTCTTGAGAATGTCAATTACCTCACAAGCAGATTTACTAAAAGCTTCCTTGGCAATATCTGGATTTTCTGTATACCACTCCTTTATATTGTCAAGTAATATTTTTTTTGCATTCCTTTTCTCCTTTTTGTTTGGTATTTTTAGCACTTTATCTACTTCTGCCTGAAACTCTTCAGGATAATACTTCTCAAAATCATGTTGTTTGAACTGGCAAAAACTATCTTTATTCCATGATTTATATTTATTCTTTAAATTGTCGATGATTCTTGTTTCCTCTTCACCTGCATCAACTAAGACCCAAATTTTTTGGTTAAAGGTTTTCTGTAAATGAAAGAAAAGACACAAGCTATGCAAAGCAAAAAACCTGTCTGGCACTTTTTCAACACCATCTGTGGAGCAAGTTTTTAGTCTTTCTTTAAGCCCAGGCACAAAATTAGGAATTATAAATTCTCTAATTATAACTTCGGCAGATGATTCTTCGAGAATCAACCATGTATCCCAAATATCAAAATCGAAAAGCTCATAACCTAAATCTTCGAGAATTTCTCTTCTTGCTTTAGGTGAATTATCAACTTCAGTAATTGAAGAAGTTGGAATCTTATCTACAAATTCCATATCTACCTTAAAAATCTTACTCAGATCCTCAGTTCCAAGATACTTCAAAACAATATTTGAATGAGTAGTTATGACAAACTGGTTTGTTTTTGACTTTTCAATAATAAAACTTAAAAGCTTTTTTAATGCCTTGGGATGAATATCATTTTCTGGCTCTTCTATCAAAAATAAGTTGTCTTTAGCCATGCAAAGATCCAGAACTAATCCTAAAATATTTACTATCCCTTCTCCCATTAGTTCTAATGGAATATGCTGATGGTTATCCACAATATATACAGATTTTTTACCGTTATTGGACGGAAAAGAACTTATTTGAAAGCCGAAAATATCCCTACAAGCTTTTACGTACTCATTTTTCGCTGGCAAACCATCTGTAGTAATCCGATCTACTTTGGCATATAAATTAGAAAAATTTCCTATAACTGAATTTGAATTCTGAAGGTTTATACCTTCGTTAAATTGCGTAACTTTTCTCTTGGAAAGAAATGGATAGATAAAATTTTTAGGCTCAATATTTACAATACAATTTTGATTAAAATCAGTTCCATTAATAATTAGTCCCTGATTACTAATAGTGATTTCAAGATAAGTTTTGTTATCAATTGAATTAGCAAGTACTGGATTAAAATATTTCTTTATATTCCCCTCAAAAGTAAGTATTATACCTCCAATCTCCTCATTTATCCTTATATCTTGTGTCGTAAATGACGATCTGTCTTGCAGGAAAAGTAATGTTCTTAATATTGTTGTTTTCCCACTATTATTCTCTCCTACTATTAAATTTATGCTTGGAGAAAGCTCGATTTCTGCATTTTCATAAGCTCTTACATTACTTAGCTTTACTTTATGTATCTTCATTTTTTACTTATCTATATATTGCATATTGCACTAAAAAAGTTATACGCGATCGCTGGAGGAGTTTTGTCGCTGGGTGTACCGCTTCATGGGCAATGCTCAGTTCATCTCTCCTCAACATCTAGCTGAACAACACCAGAAATTTGCTCGTGCATTAATAGACCGATATTCTTCCAAAGCCATATAAATTAAGATAATTGACCCACATGACTTTAATGCTGGGCGAAAGTCAAAGTGGAGGCATTGGCTAATTAGTACAGAAACCTAATCTAACCCGGAGTTCCGGGTTAGTAGTAGTTCATGCTCAATCTTCATTCCGTAACTGCCAGACTGCACCAAAAGCGGCCCCAGCCCCAGCTAACAATCCAGTACTCATTCCTTGGATAGTTTTTTGGAATGGATCTTGGGTTAGGCACTCACTTGTAACCTTACTGTCTTCCAAGCAAATACTACTTTCTGCCCAACCAGCAGTACCTCCTAAAATTACACCAGTGATACTACAAGAAATAATTAGCAGTAAAAGACGTTGTGTTTTTCTAGCCATAGATGGATGTTTTACTCAATTTTGTATTTTAGACTTTAGATTGGATCAGTATGTGAATAAATTGGTCTGAATAAATAATTTTAGATTTTTCATAGTTAAGCACTAGTTTAATCGGGCTGCTTCAGCAAAATTCCAAATCTAAAATTCTGTCAAAGGTTGGAAATTGTGGTTGACTTTCAACTACTTTACACATCCGGGCAGTAAATGTCAGCTGGTTTATGGCTGATGAGGCGAACTCATGCGCCTCGCCGCGATAAACAAGACGCGATTTATCGCGTCTCTACAATCTGCGTTTTGGGTTTATCTGAACTGTATTGAGTTTTGACCACAGATGCTCAAAAAAGCATCTACTCAATCTTCAAGTTGAAAGGCAAGCGGGCATATACCCCTTGTGGATCGTTCATCTTTTGCAGAATCTCTACTTCCTGTTGTAATTTCTGAAATTCAGCGGTGAGGGGATTGGATTGTTTGAGTTGCGCCCCCTCAATTCCGAAAGCAGTCCGCGCCTCTTCTGTTGCACGCCCAAAAAAGCGTTCTCCGAAACTGCTAGTGCGAGGATATTCTTGTACTTCCCAGTCTTCTCCTAGTTTCGCTTGCTTGGCAGCGTATGTGATCGCAGTATTCAAACCGCCAATTTCATCCACCAAACCAATTTCTTTGGCCGCCTCACCCGACCAAACTCTTCCTTGGGCAATTTCTGCTACTTTTTGTTCTGGGAGTTTCCGACCTTGAGAAACTTTATTCAGAAACATATTATAAATACGGTTAACACTGCGCTGATAAATTTCTAACTCTTGAGGCGATTTCGGACGCGAAACTGTTTGACTATCAGCATAGCGTGCGGTTTTCACCGAATCCCAAGTAATACCATTATCATTAGCCAGCTTTTCCCCATTGAATAAGATCCCAAACACCCCTATCGAACCTGTAATGGTATTTGGTTCTGCAAAAATGCGATTAGAGTCGCTAGCAATCCAATAACCACCAGAGGCGGCGACATCACCCATTGATACTACAACTGGTTTTACCTCACGAGTTAATTTCACTTCTCGCTGCATGACTTCGGCTGCGGTAGCACTACCACCAGGACTATTAATTCGTAATACAACAGCCTTCACATCTTTATCTTGTCGCAGCTTGTTGAAGATTTTCGCAAAGCGATCGCCTCCTACTTGGCCATCTTCTCCTTTGCCATCGACAATTTCGCCCTCAGCATAAACAACGGCAATTTGATTTTTGGAGTTACGTTCTACACCCAAAGATTTACCAGAAACTTGTGCGTAGCTATTCAGGCTAATTTGTCGGAATGTTTTGTCTTCTTTATCGCTATTTGTAAACTTTTTCAAGTCAGCGACAACCTCATCGGGGTATTGTACTAGATCGACTAAACCGCTAGTTTTGGCTTGTGTGGCTTCTAGTAAGGATTGATTATCTGCGATCGCTTGTAACTTATTGGGTTCAATTTTCCGACTTGCGCCGACAGTAGTGCGCCACTCTCCCCAAACATCATCCAACAATTTCTGAGTTTGTTCGCGGTTTTCTGGACTCAACTTGTTGAGAATAAACGGTTCAACGGCTCCCTTAAATTTCCCTACCCGCACAACTTGAACACCAATACCATACTTCTGTAATGCTCCCGCCAAAAACATTGGTTGTGAACTCAAACCGTTGACTTCCATCATTCCCAGAGGATTAAGGACAATGGAATCTGCCACTGAACTAACGTAATATTCCTTTTCACTCCAATCACTGCCGTATGCCACAATCTTTTTCCCCGCAGCGCGAAACTCCTCCAGCGCTTTCCGAATTTCTTTCAGGGAAGCATAGCCGACGTTACCAGCTTGGCTTGTGTTCGTTGCATCCACATAGATCCCGACAATGCGCGGATCGCGCCGCGCCTTTTCCAAAGTTTCCACAACTTTGCGGAGTGCCATTCTATCTTCATCGACACCTGAAATTGTGTTTTGAAACAGTTCCCCTGAACTAGGTTCGCCATCAGTAATTTTCATTGACAAGTCAAAAACCAACACTGACTTATCTTTCACATTTGGCCCAGTATCTTTAGACGAGCTAGCAGCCAATATCAGCAAGAATAGTCCAGTGGTTCCCAGACCACCGAAAATAATTAGTCCTAGTAAAGTGCCAACTAAACTAGCAAAAGTTTGTTTGATAAAATTACGCATTAGTTATTGGGCATTGGGCATGGGGCATGGGGCATTGGGCATTGGTTATAACCAAATGACTAATGACTAATGACCAATGACCTATTTACCTATTCTATGCGCTGTAAACTGCCAGAGTGCTTTAACTGATACAAGGTGGTGTTGCCAGTACAAAATAAGACTGTGGTGATTTCAGCGATTAATACCTCAGTGAGTTCCGCAACTGCTGTCTCCGATGTTGCTGCTGCTTGTAAGAAAGGCATTGCTAAACCAGCTATATCTGCTCCCAAGGCGATCGCGGTTGCAACATCCAATCCATGACGCAAACCTCCCGAAGCAATTAAGGGCACATCTTTGGCAATCGCTCTAATTGTTGTAATGCACTCTGCTGTCGGTAAACCCCAATCGGCAAACGTCCTCCCTAAGCGACGTTGCAAAGGACTTTCTGCCCGTTCGCTTTCTACTTTTGCCCAAGAAGTACCACCCGCACCCGCGACATCAATTGCTGCTACCCCAGCGGCAAGAAGTTTCTGTGCGATCGCTGTTGAAATGCCGTTACCAACTTCCTTCGCAATCACTGGTACTGGTAATTTTGAGCATAATATAGAAATCTTGTCAAGCAAACCCCGAAAATTAGTATCACCTTTGGGTTGAATGCACTCTTGTAAAGGGTTAATGTGTAAAATCAAGGCATCAGCTTCTAAAATATCAACTACCCGCAAACATTCATCTAAGCCGTACTTGTAGTTAAGTTGCACAGCCCCCAAGTTTGCAAATAGCAGAACATCGGGCGCATACTTACGGACAGCAAAAGTATCAGCCACCTGGGGTTTTTCCACCGCTACTCGCTGAGAACCGACACCCATTGCAATTTTGTAGTGTTGCGCGACTTTGGCCAAACGCTGGTTAATGATTGCGGCTTGTTCTGTTCCGCCAGTCATCGAAGAAATTAACAAGGGTGCGTCAAGTTTTTTTCCCAAGAAAGTTGTACTTATATCAATATCGTCGTGGTTGAGTTCAGGTAAGCAAGAATGGGTGAAACGATAACGTTCCAATCCATTGGTGATTTGATCGCACTGAACATCTTCTTCTAAGCAGATGCGAATGTGATCGGCTTTGCGATTCTGAGTTTGTGCAGAGATATTGGTAGGGGCGTTCACTGGTGGGTATGGCTAAAATTATTTGCTTGCGATCGCTATTGTTACATTGTCTGCAACCGTCTTTTTATAACAAAAATATTTATCAAACAGAATTCAGGAGTCAGGAGTCAGAATTCAGTTGGGTATTCTGTATGACTGGCGGATAGCGCCGACGGCAAGCGAGTCTGCGATCGCCTCATCGCCCCTACCACTGTGTAAAAAAAAGACTGGGTGCATCTAGCAGTGCTTATAACTTATCCACTTAGGTAATGTACGTATAATTCTTTCTTTGTATAAAAATATATATAAACTCTTATAATATCAATAACAAAAACTATTTGGCATACGCCTAATGATAGATAGATTTTATTGGATAAATAGTTTAGATTTGTAACAAGTTACACAGAACTAGGTAAATCACATGGCCAACATAATAGACACTGCTACCAACAATGGTTCTTTCAAGACACTAGTTGCAGCGATCGAAGCGGCTGGTCTGGTAGATACACTTAAAGGCGCAGGCCCATTCACCGTCTTCGCACCAACTGACGAAGCATTTAACAAGCTTCCAGCAGGTACTGTAGACGCATTACTGAAAGATCCTGCAAAGCTCAAGAAAATCTTGACCTATCATGTTGTATCAGGCAAAGTACTGGCTGCTGATGTAGTTAAGCTGAAGACAGCTAAAACAGTTGAAGGTTCAGATGTAAAAATTGACGCTTCTAATGGCGTTAAGATCAATGATGCAACAGTTGCAACAGCAGATGTTGCTGCTGATAACGGTGTTATCCACGTCATTGACACAGTTTTGATTCCTGCATAACCAAACGTCAGAATAGCGAATGCTATTTCTGGGGTGGCGGCTAGCTATAGTCGTTTTTTCATTACAGTCTGGTTGAATGTTTTTTAGTAAACATCAACTACCAATAAATCCATCTAGATCGTGTCTAGATGGATTTATTGTTTTATGCGTGTAGAAACGTTGCAATTGCTAGTTTCTCTTAATAATCAAATTTTTAGTTTTGCCAAACCTAAATAACGGATACCTTCGGGGGAAATGTCAAAACGGCAAGGTAAGACTTCTAAACCGAGAGCGATCGCATCCCGTAACAATTTACCATATACAGGATCTGTGCGATCGCCAGGGGAGAACTCGATACAATCACCGCGATTGATAAAGTAAAGCATCACTGCACGAGTCAAAGGTAACAACGCCATCAGTTCTCGCAAGTGCTTTTGCCCTCTTGTAGTCTCCGTGTCAGGAAATAGGGCTAATCTCCCTTCAGATAAAGTTGTATTTTTCACTTCTAAATAAATCGGGCGTTCCTCATTACTCCCCGTCAGAAAAAAATCCACTCGACTTTTTTTATCTAGCCCATAAACCACCTCACCCTTGATTTGGCTATAGTCGCCCAATTCTGGAAAAAGATGTTTCGCCAAAGCTAACTTTACCACCCGATTGGGCAAAAAAGTATTTATGCCTACCCAAGTCGGCTCATTGTCATGTACCTGAATGAGTTCTAAAGTGTAAGCCAATTTGCGGTTAAGATTATCGCTTTTGGAAAGCTGTACTGCACTTAGAGGTGTTGATACTCCAGTCATTGGCCCAGTATTGGGACAGTGCGCTGTCACTATTTCGCCAGAAGTCAGTTGAACGTCAGCAAAAAACCGCTTGTAACGCTTGAGTAAAATACCGGGATACAAAGGTGGGTACTTGAATATTAGCATTCTCAATACTTTCAACCTATAAATTACAATAAATGCTCATTTAATGCTCAGGTATCATATTTCAAGTAATAACTTGGCGGAAATAAGTATAAATAAATACTTATTGTCAATACTCAATATATGCTCACATACTAATCATCTCGTATATACTCTAAGTACGACTCTAAGTCTATCTCACACCTTACCATACAAGCATTACAGCCATTTTATTCACTAGGCCATCTATTCTTAATTCCCTGTACATTCATTCCATCATTCCCTTACCAGTACCCGGTTAGAGGGTCTTTTAGGCATTAATCAAAGTATCGAGAGAGTCATTATCACTTGCTATTGAGAATGAGTAGAAAAGTAGTACAAAAATATTATTTTCCTGTCTATCTATCCTTTATCTTCTGAAAACTCCAAGTACTACTCCAAGTATTTTGAAAATATGCACAAAAAAAGGACTCTATCTAGAGTCCTTGCTATTAACTAAGCTTTTGAGTTATCTATTCCCCCAACAAATACATCACCTCTTCTAGCTTTTGTTTAGCTATGTAGAGATTGAGAAGCTTTTGTTGTTCCCATGACAATGGAGAATGAAAACGTCTACCTTCCATCGTGATTTTGATAAGCGCTGCTTGTTCATCAGTTGGAGAATTCATTTGATCGAGTGCAGCACCGATATTTTGGAAAGCTTCAAAACTTAACCGTCTTAATCCCCTACCTTCTTGCATCTGGTTCAGTGCGATCGCTGGGAATGCCAGCAAGCTTACAATGTATGAATTTTTGTATCCAGCGTTCCCGGTTGGTTTAATACCGTATCTACGACACAAGTCCCGAAGGTCTTGAATAGTTTTGATTTCGAGTTCCGTTCGTGTAAACATAGAATAGCCATTCCTTAAAAGTGGTATCGATGGGTAACAAGTTTCTCAGGCTTCTGTACCCATCGAATAAACACTCTAATGTTTCGCTTCCAAAAGATTCAAGCTATATTTACATCTCTCAATAATGCCTAATCCTAAAGGAACTCCTGAAAATTTAAAGCCAATTAAGTCAGAACGAGAGGAGCCGCTTACCGAGAAGATGAACTTACGCATGACAAAATCCATGAAAGAGGAAGTACAGCAACAAGACAATCCTCCTGAATTTTGTAGAGAAGCTATTCAAAAAGCACTGGATGAAAAGAAAGGAAGGCAACAGTAATTAGAGCTTTATTTCTAACGTTCTGTCTAAACTACAGATAGTTGAAAAGCAATATATATAAATAATAAATTTAAGGCTAGGGTTAGGAAATTGACTCTAGCCTTAAATCTATAGCTGTATCTCTGACTGGGTGAGAACCTTAGCGCGTCCGTGCCGATCGATTTTCATTGCCAGACTGTAAACCCTGTGATCGACAGCCTACAAGGAATTGACCTCCAATTAGTCAGAATTGCTTGATCGATATTAGTAATCGCCTGTTCTTTAACAAGTTTTTACAGATGTTCTAGTAGTTATACTGTTGCAATATTTTTCACTTAGTAGGTAAAACCGAAGTATAGTTTCAGCACTTTAAATGCAGAAAATATATAATTCATCATTTTCTATAAACAGAATTACAAGGAAAAAATAATGAGTGGTTTTTCTCAAAATCAAGAAAACTGGATAAGCTATGAAAAAGGTTATGAACCATATATAGGAATAATGACAGCAGATAAACTGGAAAAAGCTTTTGAAAGAACTGAAAAAACTTTTAATCAAGCTCTTATTGAAGAAGATTCTAAAAGATTACTAGATATTATGAACAGTTTGAAAAAATATAATAAATTTTTCAGATTACCTAGTATTGCATACGTAGAAATTGAAAGAGAGGAAGATAATGATGATGATAATCCTATACGAAACAATTACATAATAGGAGGCAGACATAGAGTAACTGCATTACTGAACTTACTGGAAAAATGGAATAAAGATAAATATCATTTTGAAGTTCAGGTAGAAATGAGAAGAGTCAATGATTTTTTCGATATTATTGAACTAATTATTGCAGATAATGAAGGAAGAAGTATGTCAAAAAGTGAAGAAATTTACTTACGGCAGCTTCAAGACATTTTACCTTTAATTCAAGATCCTAATATAACTTTTTCTCAATTTATAAATCAAATTTTAAATAATAACGCAGTCAGCAAAAAAGGTAAAGAAAACATAATATCTGCTTATGCAGATTACCAAAAAAATAATCTAGGCTTTAATACAATTATCAAATTACACGGTACTAAAACATATACACAGTTAATAATTAAATCTCTATTAAGTAATCTTTTAAATAAAAAACCTCAATTAGGAAAATGGGATGGGATAAAGCTAGAACGTTCAATAAAATGGTGTTGGGGAGGTTATAAAGAAAGCCCAATTACAAATATAATTAACAAATCAAATATTCCTTGGCGTAGTAAAAATAAGCCATTTATAGCAACATTACGGGAAAGTCAAAAATTAAGTAATGGTGACATTTATATAGGTAGATGCTACAAGGAGCTAGCAGATTACGCCGTAGAAGAATGGGAGTTTGCTAATAAACCTTGAGGCAAATAGCTGAGTGTCCATCTCTGGGAAGTAGTGAAGAAGATAAACAACTATCGGAAGCAGGTTTCAAGTGGAAGACTTGGGATGATGGTTAATGATTGTGACGGTGTAAATTTTTTTGAGGTAGGGAAAGAATACTATTTAGATTTTACTGAAGCTACGTATCCTACTTTTCCTACTTTTTTAGGAATACAATTTTCTACTGCGATCGCACCCAATCAAAAAACAAACCCCGTGCTACGGAGTTGAATTGGAGATAACTGCCCTTTCTTTGCCTTGCCAGACGGTGTTTTGCTGCTATTTACCATGATGCTCATTCCATGCTCAAAGTTTGTCAGTCAGTCATTAAATAACTGAATGACAAGCATTATAGATTATTACAGTTACCTAAAGGTGGGTAACGGTAAAGCCAATCTATCATTATGGAACCTTGTTGCTGTTTGTAAATATACGTTGATTCTTTGCCCACCGAACCCATATCTGCAAATCTTTTCAGTAGCTACTCTGCCCTCTGACAGAATTTGGGTAACTTCGTATATCATGGATTGTCAATTTTTGTAGTTAAATTAACAACATAGTAATAAAAAGTAGCATATACTAAGTATTACAAGCCTCCCATAAAAATCTGGGAGAATCTCAACGTGCAAGGAGGTAAATCCTATGCAAAAAGTGTGGACAGCAACGGAATTAGAATATGCTTTTCTATTTACTCTTAGAAAGGTAAATTCCATCAGTCTAGAAGGTTTTAAGGCATTTTTTAATAATATGCCTCTTGACCCTTATATCAAAAACAATTATCGTTCTAGAAGATTATCTCGGTTCACAGTCTCTGGAAATCAGTTAATCAAATTACCTCATGGCGTCTTCTTTCAAAGTAAAGAGTATAATCAATTAGTGGGTGACATCAAAAGAGAGTTTGCAGAATTAGATGATGCACTCATAGAACTTGATATTTTCAAAAATCTTGTTTTGGCATTTAGTGATTCTTGTAAACTTCATCCTGAAGCTGAAATTGGAGTTCATCAAATTAGAATTAGTTGTTCTCCAGAAAATTTTGGTAATCCAGCACCTGAAGGTATCCATCAAGATGGCACTGATTTTATTGGCATATTCTCAGTAGATAGAGATAATATTCAAGGTGGAGAAACACATCTGTATACTGCCAAAAAACAAAAGCCTGTATTTAGCAAAATTTTAAATCCGGGAGAACTCCTATTGGTTAATGACCATGAGTTTTTTCACTACGCCAATCCTATAAAACCACAAACTGAGGCTCCAGGAAATTGGGATGTTTTTGTTCTGACTTCTCCCAGCTTGCTTTCAGAATAATTTTAGTGAAAAAAATCAGCACCCAGAAAGAAGAAGAAATTCAGTATTATTAGTATATTGATTCCACAAATTTTCTGCTGATTCTTAACCTATTCTGACTCCTAACTTCTGGATTTTAGTCAACTGTAAATATTTTACAATCTACAATATATGGGGAATTGATCTAGTCATTTCCCCAATTTTTTATTGGAAAGTAGTATGTTAGTTTTATTTCACATAAAGGATGAAATATACTTAAAATATGAAGATGAGTGCATAGGTTAGGCTACGAAAGAAGTCTGCTGGAATTCAATTAACTGAATCAACCAAACAAATGCCATGAATGACGAATTCTACAATAGAGGATTGGAAAAGGCTAGGCAAAAAGACTACGCGGGAGCAATTGAGGAATTTAACCATACTTTACAACTGACACCTTACTTTAGCGAAGCTTATTTGCAACGGGGTTTAGCACATTATGACTCAGGCGCAATTCTAAAAGCTGTTTCAGATTATACCGAAGCCCTGAAGCTGAATCCTGACAGTGTAGAGGCCTATTATTGTCGCGGATTA
The DNA here is from genome assembly GCF_017114965.1 of Nostoc sp. JL31. Lineage (NCBI taxonomy): Bacteria > Bacillati > Cyanobacteriota > Cyanophyceae > Nostocales > Nostocaceae > Nostoc > Nostoc sp. JL31. The sequence goes on along the minus strand of NZ_JABXKO010000036.1, from coordinate 45,879 downwards.
GCTAGGGTAGCGCTGAAAAATTTATCGGGGGCGCTAGACGATGTTGAACGCGCGATTCGTCTCAATCTCAATTATGCTGCTGCTTATAATCTGCGGGGAATGGTGCGGCGCAAACAGGGTTTTATTCAAGATGCGATCGCTAACTTTAAAAAAGCTGCTGGGTTATATCTAGAGCAACAGGATAAAGAGAATTGTCGTTTGTCTTTGGAACGAATTAAACAGCTACAACCTAAAGAATTACCTACCCTTCAGGAATCGCGTTCCAGCAATGCGCCAATTTTATCCACCAATGATTATTTTACGCAATTATTAGAAAAGGCTGAAAAGGGAGATACTCAAGAAGCACTTGCCGATTTAAACTGGGTATTAAAAGCCGATCCGCAAGATGCTCAAGCTTACTGCTGTCGTGGCGTTGTGCGTTGTAAAATGGGGAATTATCGAGAAGCGATCGCAGATTTTAATCAAGCATTACGACTAAATTTTCAAGATGCCATTGTCTATCGCAACCGAGGTAAAGCACGTTCTGTCTTGGGAGATCATCAAGGTGCGATCGCTGATCTTAACCAAGCACTCCAGATGCAACCCGAAGATGTCTTAGTTTATATTGCCAGAGGTAATGTCTATCGGGCAACGGGCAATTATCTCGGTGCAATTCAAGATTACACCCAAGCGCTGCAAATCAATTCTGATGATGCTCAAGCTTATTACAATCGCGGTATTGCCTATACTTTCTTAGAAGAAATACAAAACGCCGTTGAAGATTATCAACGGGCGGCGAGTATCTTTTGTCAACAAGAAGACTGGGAAAATTATCAACAAGTCTTAAATAGCCTAGAAAAAATCCAGAAATTTAGTCCAGAGTCAAAAAAGCAAAAATATCACCTGCTACGTCAGCGACTTTCACGAATGGTTGGAGGATATTGGGAAATTGCCGAACGATTGATTCAGCAAAACAAAGATTATCATCCTGGGATGTCAGACGAGTGGTATTTGCAAAAAGTCATTGATGATTTAGAACGCGATCGCAATAGATAAAATATAAATGCCACTACAAACGTAAAATCACCCGTACATTATTTATACGGGTGAAAATGCGATCGATCACTTGTTATTTTCCAATAGAACTAAATGCACTTTATATTAAGCACCGTCTCAAAGTTTAGTTAGAAGTGCGACTTTGACGGCGGCGGCGCAATCCAAACATACCAACTGCTCCCACCGCAAACATTGATAGAGTAACAGATGGTTCAGGAACAGTAGCACCAATTAACGCTTTAACGTTTGCCTCGCCGATATCAAGAACGACGACAACATCATTAAAGTCGCGATCGGAACCTTCATTCCACTTACCAGTTGCAGAATCTACCCCTGAAGCATGTAAACCTCCGTATAAATCCTCGAATGCCAAGAGGATGTAGTTGTTGTAAGCGTAAGCAACTGCGTGCTGTAGTCCGTCAGCATTAGAGGCAGTGTCAGTACCAAAGATATTGGCAGAGTTGCCACGGATCAAACCATCAGCTCTCAACCAGAAGTCGAGTTGAGTACCTGCGGTAACATTACCAACTTTGACGCCATCACCCAGTTTTAGGGCATTACCACCCCAGTCACCACTAACACATCCATTTCCTTGACAGGAAATATCATTAAAAAGCAGCCCAGACTTATTAGTAGTTCCTGTAGATTCAAAGGCTAACTGGTTTCTATAACCTGCGCCCTCATTGATAAAGTAAACAGAAACATCGTGGTCGTATTTTAGGTTTAATTTATTGGGGTCTAATTTAAATTGTCCGCTGTTTGGAAGTGCAACACTTTCTGCTTGGACAAATTGTTGGAAAGGAGTGTCGTTAAAACCAGTTTGAGACTTATTATATATAGTTGGTTGAGTCCAAGAGCTATTCCAATTAAAATCAGCAGCAGATGCAGTTTCTACTTTAGAAATTAATCCGGTTAAGGTAGCTGTAGCAGCAATCAAGGCTGTGAATAAGTTAGGTTTCATATTATGAGCCATTAAGTAGGAAAAACAATTTAGATAATGCTTTTTGAGCAGTTATCTGTCTTCAGTTGTCTCTTACTTCTAACAGCTATACTTCTGCAACGTCAATCTGTTTATTTACTTTTGCTAGTATATTTAAATAGCTCTTTATCTAAAGTATTTCTACTGAAAAAATACACTTATGATTTGGTATTACACTGCTATTAACACTTAGCAATTAAACTTATACATGATTGAAACTTAATTAAAAATTTATACTTTTTATGAAAATAAGATATGCAATTTATATAGTGAAAAGCTAAAAGCTTAATCTATAGGAATTTTCATTTAAATGAGGTAGATAAGCAATGGTGCGCTGCCATCCGTATCAACTAAGCCTTGCCTCAGTTAATACGCTGCTATACAAATAGAGTTGATCTCCGTACTTACGTTGGGAAACGTAGTAATCTATCAAATCAATGAAACCTGGGTAAATAAGTTTAGTCTTTGTTTTAAGCGCTAAAGTGTTTACTACGTATTACACTTTCGTTGACTTGATTAACTAGTACAGCGGGCGCGGAAATAAACATACCATTTCAAATGGTGCAAGAAGCTCGGAATACAATTATGCGTGACTTTTGACTTTTGACTTTTGATTTCCGCCTTGCGGTACTAGTAGTCTGTCAAAATCGACTTCGGTATAATCAGAATCTAGAAGTTATGCCAAGAATGGGAGACAATTTGAGGGGGTTGTACTTTAAAATGACAGTCTTTGCTTAGACTTAATGAATATCTTTTAAGGTTAAAATAATCAAGCTTTTCCAGAGCTACATTCCCCCTTTCACAGATAAAATCTATATATGAACGCTACACAAGAAAAACTAAAAGCTCAGGTAGAGCAGGCTTTAATCGCAGCTTTTGGCGCTGAATTGGCTGGAGTAGATCCCATTTTGGTTCCTGCTAGCAATCCTAAATTTGGCGATTATCAGGCGAATGTGGCTTTATCCCTAAGTAAAAAGTTAGGAAAGCAACCAAGAGCGATCGCAGGTGCGATCGTTGAGAAACTAGATGTATCCGAAATCTGCGAACCGCCAGAAATCGCTGGCCCAGGATTTATCAATCTCAAACTGAAAACAGCATATTTAGAAGCACAACTAAACGCGATTCAAGCCGATCCCAGGCTGGGAGTTCCAGCCGCGCAAACGCCAAAGCGGGAAATTGTGGATTTTTCCAGTCCCAATATTGCTAAAGAAATGCATGTCGGACACTTGCGTTCGACGATTATTGGTGATTCCATCGCCCGAATTTTAGAATTTCAAGGACATGATGTACTGCGGTTAAATCATGTAGGCGATTGGGGTACGCAGTTTGGAATGTTAATAGCCTATCTGCGGGAAGTTTACCCAGACGCGCTTACCACCGCTAATGCTTTAGATATTGGTGATTTAGTCTCTTTTTATCGCAAAGCCAAATTGCGCTTTGATGCGGATGAAGCTTTTCAAGAAACAGCACGCCAAGAAGTTGTCAGATTACAAGCAGGTGCTGAAGATACACTCCATGCTTGGAAACTATTGTGCGAACAGTCGCGGCGGGAGTTTCAAGTAATTTATGAGTTGCTGGATATCAAGTTAACTGAACGCGGCGAATCTTTTTATAATTCCTTACTACCAGGAGTTGTGGAATATTTAGAAAAATCTGGATTACTGGTAGAAAATCAAGGGGCAAAATGCGTTTTTCTAGAAGGGTTTACAAATAGAGAAGGTGAACCTTTACCCTTAATTGTGCAGAAATCAGATGGTGGCTATAACTACGCCACAACAGATTTAGCATCTCTGCGCTACCGAATTCAGCAGGATCAAGCAAAGCGGATAATTTATGTAACAGATGCTGGACAAGGAAACCACTTTGCCCAATTTTTTCAGGTGGCACGTAAAGCTGGATGGATTCCTGATGATGTGGAATTAGTGCATGTTCCCTTTGGGTTGGTGTTAGGAGAAGATGGTAAAAGAATCAAAACTCGTTTTGGGGACAGTGTGCGTTTGCGGGATTTATTAGATGAAGCTGTTTCTCGTGCCCATACTGACCTAAACACTAGATTACAAGAAGAAGAACGCCAAGAAAGTGAAGAATTCATTAATGAAGTTGCTAGAGTAGTTGGAATCAGCGCAGTTAAGTATGCAGACTTAAGCCAAAATCGTACTAGTAACTACATCTTCAGCTACGACAAAATGCTGGATTTTAAAGGTAACACTGCGCCCTATATGTTGTACGCTTATGCGCGGATTCAAGGGATTAGCCGCAAGGGTGATATTAACTTTAAGGAGTTGGGAAACAATGCTGTTTTGTTGGAGCATGAAACAGAATTAGCGCTGGCAAAATATTTACTTCAACTGGATGAAGTTATTAGTAGTGTAGAGCAAGACTTGCTTCCCAATCGTTTATGTGAGTATTTGTACGAACTGAGTAAAAAGTTTAATCAGTTTTACGATCGCAATCAGGGAGTTCAGGTGTTAGAGGCGGAGGAACCACAGCGCACATCCCGTTTGATTCTGTGTGATTTGACTGCTAGAACTCTGAAGCTGGGATTATCTTTGTTGGGAATTCAGGTATTGGAGAGGATGTAATATTTTTTAACGCAAAGTGACGCTGAGGTAGCGCAAAGGTACGCAGAGTAAGAGTTAAGTTAAAGCTTCTTTGTTTCCTTTGCGGTTTTTTTATTAGAATTGCTGGACTGGAGGCGATCGCAAATGGTACGGACACCATCAAAAAATATAACTTTGGCAGAATTTCTGATGTTACCAGAAACGAAGCCCGCTAGTGAATACATCGATGGCCAAATTATTCAAAAACCAATGGCACAGGGAGAACATAGCACTATTCAAGGTGAATTGATTATTTTTATTAATGCTGTATTGAAACCCCAAAAAGTTGCACGAGCATACCCAGAACTACGGTGTACTTTTGGTGGCAGATCAATTGTCCCGGATGTAGCGATATTTACCTGGGAGAGAATACCCCGCAAAGAAAATGGCAGGGTAGCAAATTTATTTTCAGCAGCTCCCGATTGGACTATTGAGATTCTATCGCCTGACCAAAGACAAACAAAAGTTACAAAAAATATTCTACATTGCTTGAATTATGAAACACAAATGGGTTGGCTGATCGATCCAGAAGAACAAACGGTATTTGTATATATCCGCAATCAACAGCCAGTCATGTTGGATGAACTAGAAGCTTTACTTCCAGTGCCAGATTTTGCAAGTGAGTTGAGACTGACAGTAGGAGATTTATTTGGTTGGCTGTTGGAGTAAACCCAATCATGTCAAACCCTGACAGCCTGAGTAAGGAAATACAGCAAATACAACAGGTTTTATGGGTAGGAATCGGTTGTAAACGGGGAACATCATGGGAGTTGATCGATCTGGCAATTGAGCAAGTATTTCGAGAAAATCAACTTTTTACAAGTGCGATCGCAGGGATTGCTACCATTGACACTAAAGCCTCGGAAGTAGGCTTAGTCAAACTTTGTCGCCTCCGCAATTTGCCCTTAAAAACCTTTTCTGCGGAAATTCTTAGCTCTGTCTGTGTCCCGAACCCTGCCACAATTACCGACGATAAAGTAGGTACGCCTAGCGTAGCAGAGGCAGCTGCTATTCTTGCAGCCTCTCAACTCACATCTTTGACTGTTTTCCCCTTTACAAACATAGAGGAATTGCGGGTGAAGTTCTTAGTTCCTAAACAAATTTTCCAAATACAAGGGCAACTAGGAGCGGTAACTCTTGCTGTTGCCCAAGCTTAAAATATTAGTATTACAAAAGTTTCCTAATTTTTCTAGTCAACAACTCTCAAAAAATAGTTAATTATGCTAGAAACAATTGCCAGCACAATTGAACCTAACAAAGCAGGTAAAAAGCCCTGAATCTCAAAACCAGAACCAGGAGTTAGGATACTTGCCAGCCAAAGGGCTAAGGCGTTAATCACCAATGTAAATAAACCAAAGGTGAGCAAGGTAATTGGAAACGTCAAAATCTGTAAAATTGGTCTAATAAATGCATTAACTAGACCAATTACAAAGGCAGCGATTAAGGCAGTCACAAAATTCTTGATAAAGAATCCCGGAACGATATTAGCTGTAATGAATAACGCCACCGCAGTACCGAGCCAAGTTAATAAAAAGTGTTGCATAAGTTTTTTTAGAGGATTTAGCAGTAAGTTTAATTAATTTCACTATTGCCAGTTGCGATTTGTAACACGATCGAGTGTTGTTGTATTTGACTCCTAAAGTTGCCATCATCTTTTATCAGCCTAAAATCAATGTAATTTTTCAGTGCTGGCAAGAGAGATACTTCTAATCGGTATATCTTTATCGTATTGCAGGATGTACCGCAGTGAACTACCCACACCGACCTGAGTACAATTTAAGTGGAGAACTTACGGTGATTTAGTTAAATTCATCAAAAATGCTTTGAAGCGCAAAACCCCTACAGAGGTTTATTGAAATTGAAAAACCTCTGTAACTTGGGAATTTCCAAAAAAGAAATAGGTTCTCAGAACTTCGGAGCATTTTGTCAGCGTTTTTGCTTACACGCAAAGCAGATGCTGGCTATGCTCATACTATGCCTAACGCCGCAAAAGAACCTCCCAGGTAGAGCCACCAACTACGCCGTCAGGTTCTAAACCATAGCGCTTTTGTGCAGCTTTCACTGCTGCTTCGGTTGTCTCGCCAAAGTCTCCATCGGCATCACCTTTCAAGAAACCTAGCTTTTTCAGCTGTTGTTGCAACTTAACAACTTCAGAACCACGTAATCCTATACGCAAAATTGGCAAACCTTCTGAGGTGTATTGAATACCAGGAGTTCGTTTTGTAGTTGTGTTTGACTGAGTTCTAGTAGTGGATGTAGTACGCGACGGCGTTTTCTTAGTGCTAGAAGTCGGAGTTTTTCTGGGAGTAGCAGGTCTTGGTTCAGGGTTGGTCGGAACTTGGGTTACAGCTTTTTTTGGAGTAGTAGGTTTTGGTCTAGTCGGAACTTGTGTTACAGCTTGTCTCGGAGGGTTGGGGTTGGGATTTGCAACGTTGGTGAGATTACTAGCCTGAGTTGGAACAGGAAAATTTGTAGCTGAGTTAAATCTTGGCTGGGATGAAGGGGCGGTTGATGCTGCTACTGGTTGATTAGGAAAAAGTCGTTGCCAGGTGTTGGCATCAACAACGCCATCTGGATTCAAGCCAGCTGCTTGTTTAAACCGGGAAACAGCACTAGCTGTATTCTCACTATAAATACCATCTACTGCACCAGAATAAAAACCCAAAAGTTTCAAAGCTGCCTGAAGTTCAGATACGCGTTCGCCTTGGCTACCAACTTTCAGGCTAGGACGGTTAATACTATCTTGAGGATTTACTTGGGCAATTTTTTGTGGCGCTGCTATTGATACTAAAGTCGTTGAGGCAATGAGCAGAGGCGTAGCGGAAAACAAGAGTATTTCAATGGCTGATAAAGATTTAGACCTCTTTGGCCGCCAACCCTTTTGCCGTTTTTCCATTTTACAGCGATTTACAGTTGGATATAGTAATTTTAAGTAACTCAAAATACTTGCTGTCAGGCTGCGTTGCATGGAATTTACTCCCAGAATATTCTCATGCTAATGGTACAGCCGCTTGGTTTAAAAAACAGCTGCTGTATTTTACAATATCTCCGAGGACCTTCGCTGCGGCACATTCTCAGTTACGCGATCGCTCGATTAATTGCTTCTTCTTGACCAACTAAAGACAAGTAAGGCTCTTTTAAATATTTACAAGCTGAAGCGATCGCATCCTGGGCACTCACCGCCGCAATCAATTCTTGGAACTTGGTGTCAAAATCAATTCCTAAGCCCAAAATTTCATACCAACCGTATATTTGAGCAATTTGCCCGTTCGTTTGTTTACCCAAGGCGTATTGCCCCAGGATCTTGTTTTTAGCAGCTTGGAGTGCGCTTTCGGATACTTCAGTAGTACACAACAAATCTACTTCTGTACGCAGTCCTTCTAGGGCAATGCTGGTATTTTCTGGTGCTGTACCCATGTAAACTACAAACGAGGCTGGAAATAGCCTTGTGGAGTAAAAGGCGGATACTTCGTAAGCTAAACCACGTTTTTCCCGCAATTCGACAAACAAGCGACTAGAAAGCCCATTTCCTAAGTAAGTACACAGCAACTTCAAGGCGGCGTAGTCAACAGAATTCACCGATGTTCCCAAATAACCAAGCATCACGATTGATTGTTGTGTCTGTATTGGCTTAACCCTTACCTGCGGTTCTACCTTAATCTCAGGTAAATTCAGTATTGGTAGTGCCTGGGCTGGCGCTTGCCAATCAGCAAAAACTTCTTCCACCAATGCTGCTGCATCTGTGGGTGTAACTCTACCTGCAATACTAATTACTACATTATCTGGACGGAAATAAGTTTCGTGATACTCTACTAAATCTGCACGAGTTAAGCAACTCATCGTGGTTTCATCTCCCAGCACTGACATGGAGTAGGGATGATTTTGGTACATTACCTGCCGCATTTGTTCAAAGGCGACATTGAATGGTTGCTCTTTTTGCGAACGAATATCCTGGAGTGCTAAACGCCGTTCTAGTTCCACTTGAGTTTCGGGAAAAGTCGGCGATCGCAAAATCTGGCCTGCCAATGTTAAAATTTCCCCAAAATCAGATGTTACCGTTTTGAAAGATAGCAAAAAATAATCAGTGCCAGCATCGGCACTCAAACTCGCCCCTACAGACTCGACTTTTTCTGCAATTTCCAAGCTAGAAAGTCCATCACATCCTTTTGTCATTACTGCTGAGAGCAAATGTGCCAACCCTGCTTGCTCCCGGTTTTCGTTACAACTACCGGCACGCACAAAAATTCGCGCTGCAATAATGTCCGCAGCCGGATTTTCTGCCACCAGCACGACAATGCCATTGTTCAATACAGTGCGATGGATGGGCGATTTTTGCAGCAAGGTTGTCCTTTGTCCTTTGTCATTTGTCATTTGTCATTTGTCCTTTGTCATTTGCCCAATGCCCAATTCCCAATGCCCCATGCCCCATTTCCAATAACTAACACGGTTTAAGTACAGTAACTGCGTAATTCTGGGGCGATAGATACTGTTTAGCTAATTTTTGCAATTCTTGGGCACCAAATGACTGAATCTGCTGGGGATATGTCACTGCTAATTCAGCTTGGGCAATGGTATTGTAATATCCGTAAAGCCCTGTAAGTTGATTTGGTGTTTCGGTAGAAAACGCATACTCATTACATAGCAACCTGCGTGTCCGAGCAAGTTCTTGTTCGCTAATTCCTTTAGTTTGCAAATCATCCAAATGAGCGCAAATTAAAGACTCAACTTCCTCCAGATTTTCTGGTTCTAACCAAGCAGTAATTGTAAATAAACTCGATTCCCGTTGTAGAGAAAAACTACTGCAAATTCCCTGTACCAATTGCAACTCTTCTCGTAAATCACGCACTAAACGCGAAGTCCGCCCTTCTGCTAATAACACTGACAATAAATCTAAACCATAGCCAGTACGGATATCTTCTACTCCGGGTACCAGCCACGCCATCAACAATCGCGCTTGCTCTATGCGTGGTAAACACAATTCTTGACGATGAATTCCGGCGATCGCTGGCTTTGTCGCTTTCTCAAACTGCGGACAATTCGAGCGTTCGGCAAAATCAGCAAATGAATGATTTACCATTTCCCAAGCTGGTTGCTGGGCTATACCTCCGGCAATTACCACCGTCATGTTTTCCGGCTGATAGTGGGCGTGATGAAAACAGCGCATTGCTTCTGGTGACTGCTGCATCAGTTCTTGCTCAGTACCCAACACCGAACGTCCGTAAGGGTGATGCGGATAGATGCTTTGAATTAGAGCTTGAAATCCTATCCAGTCGGAATCATCCTGACATGAGCGAATTTCTTCTAGGACTACATCCCGTTCTCGGCTAAATTCATCTTCTGGAATTGCCGCATTGAGTAGTAGTTCTCCCAAGTAGGGTAGAGTATCTTTTAAATAAGGGGCAGCTGTGGTGAGTGAATAATGAGCATAATCATAGCTTGTCGCCGCATTACTTACGCCACCTCGGTTTTCAACTTTGGAATCGAACATTCCAGGGGGTAGCGTCGCCGTACCTTTAAAAATCATGTGTTCTAAAAAGTGCGCCATGCCAAACCACGGTTTTGGCTCTAAGCTGGCTCCAGCACGCACCCAAACATCCGCCACAACTACAGGAGTAGTGGGAATTTCTTGATGAATAAAAGTTAAACCACTCTCTAGTCGGAAGACCGAGGCTGGAAATACGGTATTAGTTAGTTGTTTTAACAATTTTTTGTAGTTTTAACCACAATTTAAGGCAATTGTGTCATTTTAACTCTGAACGATACCTGATTTAGAATCAAGTTATACAGATTTAGTAGAATTATGCTATTCCTGTCCTCCAGATTACCGAAAAATTAGAAGCGTTATGCATTGAGAGAAAAATCGCAAATTAGTTAAAATACTGGAATCTCAATGACAAATTCTGTTCCTTCGCCAAGCACAGAATTGCAACTCAACCGTCCATCATGGGTTTCCTCAACAATTTGACGAGCGATCGCTAATCCTAATCCTGTTCCTTTCCCAACTTCTTTTGTTGTAAATAGGTGGTCGAAGATCCGCGATCTAATCTCCTCTGGCATCCCCTGACCGTTATCTTTGATGCGAATTACCACCATATTTTGTTCGCTTGATACTTCGGTGTGAATCAGTATTTGGTGATGATTAGCTTGCGCTTGGGCAAAGTAAAGCCCCTCGCAGGAAGTATCTAGGACATCGATTGCGTTAGCGAGGATGTTCATAAATACTTGATTTAACTGTCCTAAAAAGCACTTGACAGGCGGTAATTTACCGTATTCGGTGATGACTTCGATCGCTGGACGTTTTTCGTTAGCTTTGAGGCGATACTTCAAAATCAATAGAGTACTCTCAATCCCTTCATGGAGGTTACAAGCAACTTTTTCGGTTGTATCGGCTCTGGAAAAGGTGCGAAGACTGATGCTAATATCTTTGATCCTTTCTGAAGCCACCTTCATCGAGTCTACTAGCTTTGGTAAGTCTTCAGTCAGGAATTCTAGGTCAATTTCTTCGCCATGCTCAATGACTGCGATCGCTGGATTGGGATAATGTTGTTGGTAGCATTGGATATGAGCAAGTAAGTCTTGAGTATACTCTTTGGCATTGTTAAGGCTGCCTTTGAGAAATCCAATCGGATTGTTAATTTCATGTGCTACCCCAGCAACCAAATTACCCAAGGTTGCCATTTTTTCATTTTGCACCATTTGTAATTGGGTATGCTCAAGTTCTTGTAGCGATCGCTCTAACTGTTGGGCATAATTTTGAGATTCTTGATAAAGACGGGCATTTTCTAGAGAGATGGCAGCTTGAGCGCATAGCAGTTGGATTACTTCAGTGCGATCGCTTGTAAATGCACCAATTGTCAGCGGATTTTCTAGATATAGCAGCCCAATAAGTTTACCCTGATTTAACATTGGCGTACACAACACACTCTTAGGTTGTTGCTGCATAAAATATGAATCGGCAATAAAATCAGTTTGTGCTGTTGCATCATCCAGCACAACAGTTTTTAAGCTGCGTTTGACATAGTTTAGCAGTGTAATGGGAATGCCTTCGCTAATTGACAATGGTACAGATACCAGAGTGACTCCTTCATTGATAGTGGCTACAGCTTCAACCACTAAATCACCCTGTTGGAGTACGAGTAATGCAGCTTTTTGTGCCCCAGCATTTTCCATTACTACTTGCAAAAGGGTAGTGAGTAATTGCTCTAATTGAATTTCACTGGAGAGAACTTGTGCGGCTTTAAAGATGGTGGCAAAATCGAGGGCTTCCGAAATACTGCTGCTAGAAAGGTTTGTATGGATGGTTTGATGTGGAAATGATGATGCTTCGACAGTTGAATTCAGTTGAAAGCGATGATGCTGCCCTTGTAAGATGGGAGCCAGGAGTTGAGGATAGCGTTTTTCTAAATCCTCAGTTTTGGCTTTAGCGCCCCAACGAGCATAGCAATAATAAGCTTCTTGCATATAAACTTGGGCGATTTTTTGTTTGCCCCAGTCGAGGTAGAACTTGGCAGCTAGTTCATTACTTAGGGCTTCTTCTTGGATATATTGGTTTTCTTTAGCTAGAGTTATGGCGCGATCGTATAATTCTATTGCTGCTATTTTTTCGCCCAAAACTCGATGCCGTTCTGCTTCCACCAAATCAAATTTGTGCTGGAAATTCATCGGTGCGAAGTTGGCTCGAAACTGCAATTTTTCTTGATTTTCGCCAACCTTTAAGAGTAATTGCTCTTGTTGAGATGGTTCAGCCGTTGGATAGGCAGCTAGCCGAGACAAAGAATCATAGTAGTAGAAAACAGGCACAGATAGCATTCCTGCTGCACCGTTGAGGTATTGCTCTCCCTGATTTGCATTCTCAACTGCCGCCGGAAAGTTCTCAAATAGATAGCTGAGTGTTAACTTACTTAAGAAAAATATATGGAGTGTTAATTCGTCGTTCTCTTTAATGAGCGCAGATAAGAGTTGTTCTTCTTGACAATATTCACCAAAAATGCATTCTGGATTATCGCTATATGCAGTTAAATTGTTAATACTTTGACAGACTATACTAGACCAATTTAATAAGCGCTGATTTTTGGCAAAATTAGACTCGTAAGCTTTGATATTTGCTAGCAAAACTTCTAAAACTTCTGTGCCACTTAAATAGACATAGAATAACTTGAAAATCATCGATGCTAGCACATGAAATAAATCGCCTGTCTCTAATCCAAAACTATGGGATTCCTGTAATAAACTAATTGAGGTGCGAACATGTTGTTTATTACATTGATTCAATGCAGCCACTTTAAATATAGTCATGCTTTGAACAGATTTTGCTTGAAATCTATCCACAAGCATTAAAGCTAGCTGGCCAAATTCTGAGCCTGACTCCAGTTGGTTACAAATATTAAGTACAATTCCAAAATCTGCATACCCTGGTGCAGAAAGTGGTGCATTGCCGTATTTAAGAGATAAATTCACCTCTTCACAGGCAATAATTGGGAACAGATAAGGCGCAGCCTGATGGATGGCGGGAGCGATGCTAGCCATAATCCGCAAAGCAACTAAAGCTTTGGGATCATTCATCAATGGCAAATCAACTAAGCCCTGAATACTTCTGCCAGCCAAGGTAGAGAGCGTGTTGACTACAGATTCCTGAATGTCTGGAGGTGTGACTGATTCAGGTAATGTTACCCCAAGTTGAGCGAGAAGTTCACGCCCAATTGCGATCGCTTTGAATGATTGATTCCGCACCTGATAAGCTTGGAGTTGAACTTCATAAACTTTCACTCTATCTAGTAGGGTGGTTGTTTGTTCGATGACCACCTGGATAAGAGATTCCATCTGCTCAAATTCATGATTGAGAAAAGCAGCTTCGGCAGCTTCTTCGTATAAACTTCGAGTTAATTCGTAGGCGATTTCCCAACTATTAATTATTAGCAGCTGAATTCCAGAATAGAAGTAATGAATTGCTGCACCATAAGCGGTAGCTTCTTTCGCTTTTCGACCAGCATTCAGATTTAACTTAGCTAATTGTTGACGTTCAGCCGATTGGGTAATTAGCAATATTCCCCGATTTAACTGACTGACAATCTCAAAAATTCGCTCCTCTTGCTGTGACTCAGAGGTATTTTGCAAGAGTAATTGACCAATTTTAAGATGGGTAAATTGTTTCTCTTCATCTGGAATTAGAGAGTGAGCCGCTTGTTGCACTCGGTCATGTAAAAATTTGTAGATGGGGACTTGGAAATTGCAATTTAATGGGTTTGAGTCAGAATCATGATCACTATATTGAAAGAATTTATAAACTTCAGTAGTAGGTAAAATTAATTCTTCCTGCAAAGCTTTCCATAAAGATGCTGCCGTTTCGGTTTCCGATTGTTCAGAAACAATTGCTAAGGTTAGCAAATCAAACTGGTTGCCAATACACGCAGCTAATTTCAACACATTTTGCGTTGCTGTTGGCAACTTTTGCAACTGTAACGCTAGGAATTCTACAACATCATCGGTAAGGGCAAGTGCCTTCACAGCAGCAATATCACATTGCCAGTAACCTTGAGCAAAATTAAAACTAATCAGTCCGTCTTCATATAATACTTTGAGAAAATGCGTTGCAAAAAATGGATTTCCTTGAGTTTTTTGATAGACGAGTTTAGTTAGGGGTTGGGCAATTTTATCTGAACAACTCAAGGTATCAACCAGCAATTGATTTAAACTAGCTTTACTTAACGGAGCTAAAGTAATGGTGTGAATTGTCGCATTGGCTTTGCGAATCTCCGCTAAAGTCAACATCAACTGATGCGCTGTAGATACTTCATTATCTCGATAAGCCCCAATTAAAAGTAAAGCTCCACTTCCTGAATCACTCATCAACAACTGCATCAATTTGAGTGATGCAGAATCAGGCCACTGCAAATCATCGAGAAAAATTACTAATGGATGTTCTTTTGTGGTGAATATCTGAATAAACTTTTGGAAGAGTAAATTAAAGCGATTCTGGGCTGCGCTTGGTGAAAGTTCCGTTGCAGGTGGTTGTTGACCAATAATTTGTTCTAGTTCAGGAATTACCTCAAGAATGACTTGCCCTTGATCGCCCAGCACTTGTAAAATTTTATTTTTCCAAGTTGACAATTGGACATCACTTTCACTCAGTAATTGTCCCATTAAGTCTCGAAATGCCTGCACAAAAGCGGAGAAGGGAATATTCCGATTAAATTGGTCAAATTTGCCTTTGATGAAGTAGCCCCGTTGCCGGACAATAGGTTTATGAACCTCGTTAACTAAAGCAGTTTTACCAATACCAGAAAAACCAGCCACCAGCATTAATTCTGTTTGGTTGTTGGTAACGCGGTCAAAAGCTTTGAGCAGAGTTTCAACTTCATGCTCACGACCATAGAGTTTTTCTGGGATAATAAAGCGATCGCACACATCCCGTTGAGCAATTGGGAAACTTACAATTTTCCCTGTCTCCTTGAGTTGAGCCAAACAATTTTCTAAATCATATTTCAGCCCAAATGCACTCTGATAGCGGTCTTCGGCATTTTTCGCCATCAATTTGCTCACAATAGATGAGAGTACAGGCGCAATTTGCGGATTAATCTCATGCACTAAAGACGGAAGTTTGGCAATATGACAATGTATCAATTCCATCGGGTCGTGCGATTGAAATGGTAATTGCCCTGTTAGTAATTCGTAAAAAGTTACACCCAGAGAATAAAAATCAGTCCGGTAATCAATTCCCCGATTCATCCGTCCAGTTTGCTCTGGAGACAAATAGCCGAGTGTCCCTTCTAGTACATTAGGACTCATGAGGATTTGAGTTTCTCGTGGCAACAGAGATGCAATACTAAAGTCAATTAACTTAACTTCTTTAGTTTCTGGATGAATTAAAATATTGGCGGGTTTAATATCTTTGTGAATGATCCGATAACGAATTAAAATATCTAATGCATTACACAGAGCGATCGCTACTTGTAAAAACTCCATCAGAGATTCTACCCTTCCCCTCACTCCCCATTCCTTCAAGGAAATTCCTCCAAAGTCTTCCATCACTAACACATAGCCATTCTGATAGGGTTCCAGACTGTATGTTTGGATGATTCCAGGTAGATTCAAATTTTTGGCGATGGTAAACTGGTTGCGAAACTGTACCAATTCGCTGAAACTGGGATAAGCGGTTTTCATTAGCTTAATCACCACAGATTTTTGGTCAGTTTCTCGATTAGCGCGATAAACCAAGGTTCGAGAACCATTGTAGAGTTCTTTGCTAACGTGATATCCGGGAATGCTGACCATAGGGCTTAATTCTTGAAACCTCAGTATCTAGGTTTCCCAAAAACATAACAATCTTTACTGTCAGTTCGCTTATTTTAAACTGATTTAAATAATTAAAGCTCCCAAGTTCTAACTGACTTTGGGAGCTAATAATTTTAAGTTCACCGCGACGCCGTTTTACCTAAGTTTATGACCTGGGTTTATCCAGGTGGGAACCTAAATTCCTCGTTTAAAGTTTCCGGGTACATGCCCGGTATACTGCCACGAGAACAGTTGACTCCCTTGTCATTAAAGGCATAGATCAAAAAACTTGATGGCAGTCACCAACGTCGTAGTGCAACTCACTCATTATAGCTTTTCAAAAGATGTTGTGTGTTCAATATCGAAAGTTTCTGATCAATTTACCTGGGATACCAGATAGATTCTATGGTGTGGGCGATGTCGTTGGCGTATGCAGTCGCCGATTTTTGATTTTGATTATCCAGCAAAACAGTGACATGTCCCAACTTCCGCCCAGGACGTGATTCTGTCTTCCCATACCAGTGAACGTGCGCCTGGGGAATTGCTGCTATTTGTTGACGCTGGCTTTGGTAGTCGCTGTGAGAATTTTCATACCCCAGTAGGTTGACCATTACAGCACCAGCGCACTGTAAAGCTGGATTCCCTAAAGGTAAACCACAAACGGCTCGGAGGTGTTGCTCAAACTGAGAAGTTTCACAAGCATCAAGAGAAAAATGCCCAGAATTATGGGTACGGGGTGCGATTTCATTGACCAAAACTTTGCCATCAGCCCTGAGAAATAGCTCAATTCCAAAAATTCCCACTACTTCTAGGCTATTTAATAGAGTATGTGCGATCGCTTGGATTTCTGCTACTTGATTAGGCGTAATCTCGGCTGGCGCAATCACCCGCCGACAAACTTGTTGTTCTTGTTGGGTTTCCACTACTGAATAAGTGACAATTTCTCCCTTTACAGAACGAGCTGCAATTATTGCTAGTTCTCTTTCAAAGGGGACAAATTCTTCTAACAAGAAAAGTGATTGATTTAAAGTTTTTGTTGTGGTTTCATCACTTAACTTTTGTTCTAAAGTAGCAAAATCCTGAATTATGAAAGTACCTTGACCATCATAACCATGACGGCGGGATTTCAAAACTACTGGAAAACCTAGATATTCTATTTTTGATTTGACATTTTCCACCTCGTCGAGAGCGAAAAATTGAGGAACTGGTAATCCCAAGTCGCGTAAATAGCAACGCTGATGATATTTATCTAAAAGAGGAGCTAAAGCTTCTAATTTGGGACGGAAATAAACGCCTTGCTGTGCTAAACCAGATAAAGCTTGCAGGTTAACAAATTCGTTTTCAAAGGTGATAACATCGCATTTTTGAGCTAATATTTCCGTAGCACTTGCATCATCAACTGGTGCGAAAACAGTTTCCTGAGCGATTGACACGGCCGGGTCGTGAACGCTTGGAGTTTGTACTACTAATTCTACTCCTAGCTTCTGTGCTGCATCCGCCATCATCCAGGCAAGTTGTCCCCCACCAATTACACCAACACGTTTCATTGACATCCTAGAGAATCACGAGTTTGCACGCCTGTTTTGGAATTCACACCACTGGCTTTTTCGCACAGTTCTTTGATTTGCGCTCTATCCAAAATTGCATCTGTAAAATCTGCACCGTCTATATTTACATCATTAAATATGGCGCGGAGCAAAAGAGCTTCTTTGAAAACTGCATCGCTCAAATCTGCCTTAGTCAAGTTTACCTGATCGACCATTGCATTCGTTAAATCCGCTCCGTGGAGATTTGCTTTTGTCATCACCGAAGCGCTCATGACTGCTCCCCGTAAGTCAGCGTTTGTAAAGTTAGCCAATTCCATATTGGCGTTAGAAAACTCCGCAGCTTGCAAACTTTCACCTGAAAAATCACGTCTTGATAGCTCTGCATTGCTAAATGACAGTGGATGAGTCCAGTCTACTGCCACTGCTGGATTGGCCACACACCAGATAATAATTCCGAGAAGGAATGCTAGTGTTTGCCGCCAAAATATATTAAGAGCCAATTTGGTGTATAATCCCCGCATTTAATTACCGCACTTGAATATTAGCAAGACTGCATCGTACTAAATTAAGACTCGCAGCTTTGCTACTGGACTTGGAGAACGTGTATTTCCGTTGCTTAATATTTTGTAACGCAAAAAGAGCATAAGCTTCTTACTTTAGCAAAATTCTCCCTGTTACTTGGGGTAGAGAGTGGCAATCTGCGATGGGCGAAGCCCCGCCGTAGGCGATCGCACTAAAATTTAGATATTCAGAACAATAATTATTAAATACAATACAGATCGCAATGACTGAGTATAAATTACCTGTCACATCAAGCAAGCTTTAGCAAAACAGAGACGGGGAGCATAACTTATCGCTCTTGCTGAAGATAAAACTTTGAATTCCTAACTCTCAAGGAATAATTTAGCTGAATAAAGCAATGTTTAGTATGGGCTATGCCTACGCTCGTTGATTTATTTACAATTCTTCATTTGTAGATTTGAATTTCAAGATATAAAGAGTTTTATTGAGCAGTAATACTCACTGAGTTATTTAAAATTCTTGACTTTCCATGTTTCAAGTAAAGTTTATTGTATTTTAAATTCAACATCCCCCATGAACTGTTAGTCTTTTAATTAATGAAAGCAAGGTTTGAGCGTAATTATATGCGTCTCAATTGCTTAACAAAGCTTAAAGTTCGACAATTAGCGTTAATTTTATAGCGATTAGTTAGTTCTTCAGGAATCTCTAAGAGTTTACATTCACCAAGCACACAACTTCCACAAACCGAACTCTGAAACCCGATGATGAATCATTACTCACTTCAATGGATTGAGGCATGGTGCCAAGAAAATGGCTGGACAGATTTATTTGTTGAGCGACGTAACAACTTCTGGGCTTTCCCTCCGGGTGGGGTAATGCCGGAGCCAATTCCAGTTCATGTTCTCAGATTGATTAAAGCCGAAAAGGGACTGACTTTGGAAGAACGATTGTGGTCAATGTCCGCAGTAATTGGCACAATCCTAGCTGTTCTTTTTACCTTTTGGTTTCAGTCGCCGATGCCATTAGTTTTAGCTTTCGCTTTTAATGCTGTTACGGTGGCTCAATTTGAACTTGAAGATGCCTAAATTTTTATGTTGGGCTTTGCTATTCAAAACTGCTCTTGTCTACTTTCAGCAAGAGCAGTTTTTAATTTTGAAGAAGAAACAATTCAGAAGTCAGGAGCCAGAATGGGCTAAACCTTAGCTATCCGCTAACAGAATTGAATTCTGTACGACTCGCCACCGCTGCAAACAAACAAGCTACGCGCTGCACAAAGATAGAGAGAATCTTGATTCTGAATTCTGACTTCTGAATTCTTCTTCAATGATTTGTATAGCAACCGTCTAATCTATTAGCACATAACAATTAGAATAACTAACATCTAAGAGCAGCTAGCAGGTAAAGCTACCTTTGCGTGTTTGTTAACGTAGTCCACAAATAATTGCTTCAATCGGGGACTAACACCAGCGTGTTCAAAGAATCCAAAGCCGAGATTTCTTGCTTTTGCTAAGGTTTCCTCTGGTGTTAATCCTTCCTGGATAGCGATACTCAACAGCGCAATTCCAGTCGACCGCATCCCGGCGGCACAATGCACAACTGCTGGTTTTGGGATTTGTTCGAGTGTTGTGAGGATTTTGGTAATCACCTCTTCATTCAAATTTTTGAGATCCACCTTGAGTGGAACATTTTGATAATACAGCCCCAATGCTTCCGCTACTTTTTGCTCATCCTTAGAAAATCCTAGTTCATCAGGCGATCGCAAATTGAGAACGGACTTAAAACCTTCTTGAATAGCTTGCTCAAGCTGTTTCGGTATGACTTGTCCTGTTGTTGTCAAGTTTTCGTTAATTTGTATGGCGTTGATCACATTCACTCCTTTTGACTTTCTAATGTCTGCCAGCTTGGTAAACACTCTAAGGGCGCAAGCTTTGAGAAGATATTCAAAATAAACCCAGCAAAATTAGCCAAATATCACAAGATATTGCTTAATTACTTCAAAATTTGTCTTTTGAAGGCGGTTATTTTATTGCTTTATCCATAATATACGGTTTACCGATAGAATTAGTGTTGATTAAAGCTTATTATACTTTTTGTCGATAAGATTACTGTAGATTATATTTCAAGAGTTATACTATTGGGCAAGTTAGGGGAGCAATTGGATCAAGATTTTCGTGAACAAGTGTATAAATAGAACAATTCTTCTTTTTAAACTGGGCAAATGCCCCAGAACTAAAGTTTTCATTCATACTTCTTTCCCCCTGCCTCTTCTTGTAATCTGAATGCCAGCCCTGAACCTATGAGCGCTAACGAAATATCTCTTCGACCTGCCCAAGAAACAGATGCGTGGGTGCTGAGTGCAATTCATATTGCTGCTATCAAAGCTTTACCTGCAACTTTCTACACCCAAAAAGAACTTTTAGCTTGGCGCAATTACCGCGATAAACCTGATGGTTCAAATATCTTGAAGAGTATGAAAACCGAATCTTTCTGGGTTGCGATGGAGGGAAATGTTGTTATAGGTTTTGCTAGTTTCATTGTTGATGAACTTATCGGGCTGTATGTCCATCCTAAATATCAAGGTAAAGGGATTGGCCGTGCTTTAGTTCAACATTTTTGCGACGAAGCAACTGAGCAAGGTATAGATAAGGTAATTACAACTGCTAGCCTTTATGCTGAAGGGTTTTATTTACGACTGGGATTTACTGCCATCCAAAAACCACCTCATTATTTAAGAAGTGGGATATTTGTTCCAGTTACTAAAATGAGTAAAACATTAGCTACTGCACCGAAATCAATTTGAGAAGGTAAATATTTTTAATAACTTTAAAAATGTTGGCATCAATACTATTTTCGCCAAATTACGACCACTTTTTCTACATAATCTATGATGAAAGTAAGTACTTAACTTCGGGAGCTATATAACCTTAAAGATAATGATTTGATTGAAGTTGAGATTCACGATGCCAGATTTATCTGAATTAAACAATCTGCTTGGAGATGAAGCGTTAATCCATTACGCGAGTGGTCGTGAGCAAGACCGGTTATCAAAAGGTGCAGGTTTGCTGGAATTAGCCCGAAGCCAAGAACTTATTAGCCGCTACCTACCGCCTCCTCCCGCAGTGATTTTCGATGTTGGCGGTGGTGCTGGCGTTTATTCTTTTTGGCTTGCTCAACAAGGCTATGAAGTCCACCTCATTGATGCGGTTCCTTTGCACATAGAGCAAGCCCGGCACTTGTCTCAAGCTCAACCGAAATATCCTCTAGCTAGTTTGGCAGTTGGAGATGCTCGGCAACTCAATCGGGCAGATAATAGTGTTGATGCTGTTCTCTTACTTGGGCCTTTGTATCATCTGACCGAGCGCACAGATCGGATTATTGCTTTGCGTGAAGCTCATCGGATCTTAAAAACTGGAGGTTTTGTTTTTGCTGCGGGAGTTTCTCGCTTTGCTTCAACCTTAGATGGATTATTTCGGGGACATTTAGATGATCCAGAGTTTGTAGAGATTGTTAAACAGGATTTGATTGATGGTCAACACCGCAACCCAAACAACCATCCTCGCTACTTTACAAAAACCTTCTTTCATCATCCAGAAGAACTCAGAGCAGAGGTTGAAGAAGTGGGTTTACATTCTGAAAAGATTTTAGCGATTGAAGGGCCAGGCTGGTTATTACAAAACTTTCAGGAACACTGGAATGATGTAGGTCGCCGCGATCGCCTTTTAGAAGCGATTCGCTGGTTAGAAACCGAACCCTCTATACTGGGGATGAGCGCTCACATCATGGCTGTTGCCCGGAAATAGGCGGTAAAGTAGAGCGATCGCCACTAACTAAAAGCGCTTGTTGTTTTGCCAACACTTGTTTGCGTAATAAGAGTAATTGTCTATCTTTAATGCCTTCTGCAATCAATCCTTCAACAGTTTTCATCAGATAATCAGCGCAGGAACCCAATTTTCCTGATGCGGTGGCAATGCTATTAACAGTAGTTGTGAATGGTAACTGATGAGCGTATCTGGGATGTTGGCGATTAGCAACAAAAGCGATCGCTGAAAATTCCTGCGTACCGTCAAATACCTTCACCCACCGAGCAATGTAGACACCAGCTAACATCTCTCGTCGCCAAATCAGCAGTAATTCAGATGGGACATCGGCAGCAGCAATGCGATAAATAACCCCACGACAGCTACCACCCCGATCGAGTCCTAAGAGTAATCCGGGATTATCTGGAGTACCGCGACCGAGGATCATCCATGTACAGAAGCACCGATGCCAACCATAAATGATCCCAGCACGGCGCTCGACGTATGTGATTAGGGGATTCCAAATCAGCGAACCGTAGGCAAATATCCAGATATCAGAATTTGGTGGCTGTTGTTGTAGTATTTTATCAAGCGATCGCTGTAACTCATCTTCACTCAGGGTAGTTAGCTTGATTCCAGAGTGTGATGCTTCTAATAGTCTAGTCTGTATATTTCCGGCTTCGAGGTCGCTACGACTGAGTGACATAATGTAGATTATTTTTTCTGTAAATCTTCAGTAACTCACTCTAACTTTAAGATAATTTAATTATCAACGAACAGCTTTCAATGTATCGTAAAGTAGCTTGTAACGGTTAAACCCTGCTTCATACAAAGGATTTGCCTGCGGCTGTACTACATTACTAGCCTGCGGTAAAATCTTGAGTGCAGTTTCTAAATTCGGATAAACACCAATCCCCACCATTGCCAAAATAGCTGCTCCGTAAGCAGCTCCTTCTTCGGCTTTGGGAGCAATAAGTTTGGTTTGCAAAACATCTGCCAAAATTTGTAACCAGATGTGAGAACGTGCGCCTCCACCCGTTGCTAAGAGTTGATCGAGGGGAGCGATCGCACTAATTACCTCCAATGCCTCCCGCAAGCTAAATGCAACCCCCTCCAGGACGGCACGAGTGATATCTGCCTGGGTATGAGCTAATGACAGATTCACGAAAGCACCACGAGTATCTGGATCGAGGTGGGGACTGCGTTCTCCCGCGAGGTGGGGTAGAAATAGAACACCACGCGCCCCAGGCTGCGATCGCTCTGCCATATCCATCAAATCGGTGTAGGATATATGCGGTGCAAATATATCTCGATACCAACGCAGAGAACCACCTGCTGCTAGCGTCACCCCCAGCAAATGATAGCCACCATCCACATGGCAGAACAAATGTACCCTACCTTCTGGATCGGGAATTGGGCGATCGCACGGTGCAAAGATCACTCCCGATGTACCAATACTCAAACTACCCCGGCTCAGGTTGCTTGATGAGATGCCCAAACCGATGGCGGCGGCGGCATTATCACCTCCACCTGCAACCACAGGTAATCCCACAGGTAAACCCACACGGGCGGCTATTTCTGATTTTAACCGTCCAGCGATCGCAGTAGATTCGATGACTGGGGGGAATAATGCTGGATTGATATCAAGAGTATGGAGAATATCTGTATCCCATTGCCGATTCGCCAGATTCAGACAGCCGACACCAGAAGCATCAGATGGTTCTGTGACTGCTTCGCCAGTTAGCACATATCCCAGATAATCTTTTGGCAAAAGAATCTGCCACAACCGAGTGTATGCTTGTGGTTCTTCAGTCCGCAACCATAGAAGCTTCGGCAGTTGAAATCCTGTAATTGCTGGATTTCCAGTGCGCTGGATCAACTCCTGACGGGGAATAGCGGCTTCAATCTCAGCAACAGCTTTACCGGTGCGCTGGTCATTCCACAAAATTGCCGGTCTGATTACTTTACCTTGAGCGTCGAGAGGAACCATGCCATGCATTTGTCCAGATAAACCGAGGGCGATCGCACGATGTCCGTTTAGCTGTTGAGTAACATCGAAGAGAGCATTCAAACTTGCTTCAACCCAATCCGATGAGTTCTGTTCCGTCCAACCGGGTTGTGGAGTTAACAGGGGATAGCTTCTGGTTGACTGAGCGATAATTTGCCCTTGCAGAGCAACTGCGATCGCTCGTACTCCTCCTGTACCCAAGTCTAAGCCAACTATGATGTCCCTCAATTGCCCCTCCAAATCCTTTATCGTTAACTAACCCAACTTCTTGAAGTACCTGGCGATCGGTAACAGCCGGAAACCCAGCCTTTCATAGGTACAACGTGCTGGGTCATGGCCTGGATCGCCTCCGGTCTCAACCATAGCAACGGACATCCCAGTAACTTGCATCCAATCAAGAGCGAATTCCATCAAAGCGGTGCCAATACCTTGACGTTGATAGTCTGGATCGACGGCAACCATATAGATTTCTCCCATGCTGCTCTCGTGGTGGAGTTTCACGGCTACAAAGCCCAGGATTGAACCGGAGTCGATTGCAACCCACACCTTTGTGTCCGCAGCAGTACAGACTCCCTCGACAGCATGAAGCTGGCTTACACGCCAATCGGGATAGAATGAGCGGTACACGTCAAGATCCATCACTTTCTCAAGCGAATCAAAAACCGGAGTCCATGCCCGAATCGAAAGGCTCTTGATGGCATCAAGATGACTATCTTCGTATGGTTCAATTCGCATTTCGGTATAGACTCCACTCATAATCGAAAATCGGTTTTCTATCAGAATCGGGCTAATGTTTCTTTCGCTCCAAACTCATACAATCTGCGTAAATGGTTCGTAACTGCATCAACAAAAAGCGGTGATTGGGACAAATCGCCAAAAATCTCAGTTAAATTGAGCAATGGTTTGGCATCAGAGCCACTTAAATGAGCTAGTTGAGTCAAAGTACCTGCTATTGGGTCATCAATGGGAATGGTGTTACCTTGATCATCCTGTCCGTTGAGGTAACGGAACCAAGCAGCAACCGTTAGGCTCATGTAGTCAATGGCTCCTCCTTGATGCAGCGCGTCACGGACTGAGCCGAGAACAAATTTTGGCATTTTAGCGGAGCTATTCAGGCAAAGACGCGGGAGTTGATCCCGAATCTTGGGATTGGCAAAGCGTTCAATTAAGGTTTTTTTGTAATTGTCCAAATCAATCCCTGGTACAGGTTGAAGTGTGGGCGTAACTTCTGCCATCAAACGATCAACAGCTTGTCGAATCAATGGATCTGCCATGACTTCATGAACGTATGTATAACCTGCCAAGGAGCCGAGATAGCCTATTAACAAGTGACTGGCGTTGAGCAGCCGGATTTTCATCATCTCGTAGGGATGAACATCGCTAGTCATCTGAACACCAACGGATTCCCAATCAGGTCTACCTGCACTGAAATTGTCTTCCACTACCCACTGAAGGAAGGGTTCGGCAACAACTGGAAAGGCATCATCGATGTTAAACTGTTCCGCCACCATTTTGATATCTGCTGGTGTGGTAGCGGGGGTAATGCGATCGACCATGCAGTTAGGAAAGGCTACTTGTTCGGCAACCCAATGCCCCAATTCTGGGTTCTGCATTTGGGCAAATGCGGTTAACATTTTGCGGGCAATGTTGCCGTTACCTTGCAAATTGTCGCAGGACAACACGGTAAACGGTGCTATTCTCTGTTGACGGCGGCGATTAAGGGCTGCTGTCAAAAAGCCATATACTCCAATTGGCTCATCGGGATGCTGCAAATCGTACTGGATTGTTGGGTGATTGGTATCGAATTCACCGCTACCTTCAATATAGTAGTAGCCTCCTTCGGTAATGGTGAGGGTGACGATGCGGCATTTAGGATCTGCTAAGGTGTCAATCACTGCTTGGCGGTTATCTGGGGCAAACAGATATTTGGTAATTGCTCCAATCACACGAGCGCGATCGCCTTCTGGGGATCTCTCAACTAAGGTATACAAACAATCTTGTGATTTCAGTGCATCCCGCATCCGTTTATCGAATTCCAGTAGCCCAACCCCGCAGATTCCCCATTCACTACCGGGATTTTGATGAAAATAATTATCCAGGTATAACGCCTGATGTGCGCGATGGAACCCACCCACACCAATATGGACAATACCGTTAGTAATTTGATGGCGATCGTAACTGGGTACGCGAATGTTATTGCCTAAATGAGACAGAGATGCTTCATTCAGCTTGATTGCTGAGTCTGTGCTGATATTGCTGTTCATGGGATTCATTCTGGGTGAGGTGGTGACGATGAACTTTGGGAATGGCTTCACCATCGCGATCGAACAAATGGCAAAGCTCACCGTTAATGTAAATCGGAACGTAATCGTGCATTTTGGCTGGATTATCTCCGTCTGTTTGCACAACTATGGTTTCGCCACCGGCAATTTTGATGTAGAGAAAGGTTTCTCCGCCTAATCGTTCTACGACTAATACTTCACCATTCACGCTTGGGTTACTTTGATCGAGTAGCAGATGTTCGGGACGAATCCCTAATGTTGCTCTATCCCCAACTGACAGGGTTTTGGGCTTCACCGGAATCATGACGGTTGCATCACCAGGGAGTCTGACTGTTGCACCAGAGTCATTGAGGGCTGAAACTGTCACCGAGATAAAGTTCATTTTCGGTGAACCAATAAATCCGGCGACGAATAGATTACGGGGATGATGGTACAGTTCCAGGGGAGAACCCATTTGTTCGATGATGCCGCCTTGCAACACCACAATTTTGTCAGCAAGGGTCATTGCCTCGACTTGATCGTGGGTAACATAAATCATGGTGGCTTGCAGGCTGTCGTGTAAACTGGCAAGCTCAATCCGCATCTGCACCCGCAATGAAGCATCCAGGTTGGATAGTGGCTCATCAAACAAAAATACTTTGGGATTACGCACCAAAGCACGACCGATCGCCACCCGTTGGCGTTGTCCTCCTGATAGTTCTTTGGGCTTCCGGTTCAAGAGTGGCTCTAGTTGCAGGATACGAGCGACTTCACGCGCCCTTTCATAACGCTGGGCTTTCTGCATACCCGCAAGCCGGAGGCTAAAGGCCATATTTTCTGCCACTGTCATGTGGGGATATAAGGCATAAGTTTGAAACACCATTGCTAAACCACGTTTATCGGGTGGCACATCATTGACTTTTTGTCCATCAATGAGTAAATCGCCGGAGGAAATTTCTTCTAGTCCAGCAATCATACGGAGTAAGGTTGATTTTCCACAGCCGGAGGGACCGACGAAAACCACAAATTCGCGATCGCCTACGTCGAGATCAATGCCTTTGATGATCTCTGTGTCGGCGTAGGTTTTATGGATATTTCTTAAAGCAACTGTTGACATAAAATGTTTCCATTAATGGGTTTAAGTTTTTTATTGTGTAGGAGGAGTGTGGTTTAAGAACTTCTGGGTTGACTTAGGATTTCCAAGAAATGAATTACGAACCACAGAGACGCAGAGAACACAGAGAGAGGAGAAATAGAGCGTTTGTTTTGGGATATTTTTTTATTTGGAACTGCCTTATTTCACCGCACCAAAAGTCAGACCTCGGACTAATTGCCGTTGACTCAGCCAACCAAAGATGAGGATGGGTGCGATCGCTAATGTTGATGCTGCTGAAAGTTTTGCCCAGAATAATCCTTGAGGGCTGGAAAAGGAAGCAATAAAGGCTGTAAGTGGCGCGGCATCTGCTGTTGTCAAGTTCAAGCTCCAAAATGCTTCGTTCCATGACAAAATAATCGAAAGCAAGGCTGTGGATGCAATTCCGGGTACTGCCAATGGCAACAACACATGCACAAGTTCTTGCTGTGTGGTTGCCCCATCCATGCGATCGGCTTCGAGAATTTCTTTGGGAACTTCTTTGAAGAAGCTATAAATCATCCAGACGACGATTGGCAAATTAATCAGGGTATAAATAATAATCAAACCGATGTGAGTATCTAGTAATCCGGCGTTGCGGCACAAAATGTAGATTGGTACTAACACACCAACGGGTGGCAGCATTTTGGTGGACAGCATCCAGAGTAAAGTGCCCTTGGTGCGTTTGGTTGGGAAGAATGCCATTGCGTAGGCGGCAGGTACGGCAAGCAGCAGCGCGACTATAGTCGATCCGAGGGAAATCGCTACGCTGTTAAACGCATAATTAAAATAATTTGCCCGGTCTTGGATGGCAATATAATTCTCCAATGTCGGGCGGAAAAACAACTGGGGCGGAGTTGAAACTGCCGCGACTTCAGTTTTGAAACTGGTGAGAAACATCCAGAAAATTGGAAAAAACAATATGCAGGCAGCAAGCCAGCCGAGCAATGTCCATAGCCAAATCTTCGAGGTTTTACTTCCCATGTTAAGTATCCAAATTACGAGCAACACTACGCATCAAAAAGATTGCCACGATGTTGGCAAGGATTACGGCAATTAATCCACCGGCTGATGCACCGCCGACATCGAATTCCAGCAAGGCTTTTAAGAAAATGTAATAAGCAAGGTTAGTGGTTGCAAGTCCTGGCCCGCCGCCTGTGGTAACAAAGATTTCGGCAAAGATGGTGAGGAAGAAAATCGTCTCAATCATGGCAACCACCGAAATGGCGCGGCTTAGATGGGGTAGCATGACGAAACGAAATAGAGCGATCGCATTTGCGCCATCCATCCGCGCAGCTTCTAACTGATCGCGATCGAGTGACTGAATTGCAGTCAACAAAATCAGCAACGCAAAGGGCAGCCATTCCCAGGAAACAATAATAATGATGGCAAGTAATGGAACGCTGGCAAACCAATCGATCGCCCCTAAACCCAAACCTCTAGTAGTTTGAGCAAACAGCCCATTCACTGGATGCATCAGCATATTTTTCCAGATCAGGGCGCTAACTGTGGGCATAACAAAAAATGGGGAGATTGCTAGTACCCGCGCCACTCCACGACCATAAAAGTCTTGGTCAAAGAGAATTGCTAGGAGTGTCCCCAGACCAATTGTGATTGCTAAAACGGAAACAACTAAAACTATTGTGATGGCGATCGATGTCCATAAAGCTGAGTCACTGAGGATGAAAGTGAAATTTTCAATCCCAATGAATTTGCGTGCATCTGGATTCAGCAAGTTATAACGCTGAAAGGAAAACCATATAGTCATCACCAGAGGCACAATCATCCACAGCAGCAGGAGAACGACCGAAGGCGCAACCAGAGGTAAGGTTGACACTTGCCGCGTAGTCCGTTGCTTGGTGGGTGGTGGCGTTTCGGATTGAGGTTTTACCGCTAATGAAGAAGACATAATCTAATGGAATTTTAGATTTTGGATTTTAGATTGTGAAAGTTTTGTGGGTGAGATTGGCTCCGAATTTATCTTGACTCTGTGTTCTCTGCGCCTCTGCGGTTAAATTAATTATTTTTTCACCACAGAGACACAGAGAGAAAAGTAAAGATTTTATCGCTAGCCCCTCTTTTCATTCGATATAACCCGTGTGTTTCATGAAGCGTTCAGTGGATTTCTGGGATTGTTGCAACGCTTGATCTACCGAAGTCCGATTGGTTAACGCCGCCGCCAAGGTTTGCCCAACAGAAGAACCAATCGCCTGAAATTCTGGAATATCCACATATTGAACTCCCTTATAAGGAGTTGGTTGTGCAGATGGACGGGTAACATCGGCAGATTGGATTGCTGCCAGCACGATTTCTGCAAAGGGTGCAGCTTTTCGATAGTTGGGATTCTCATAAGTGGAAGTCCGAGTCCCTGGTGGTACAGCAACCCAGCCATTTTCCTTAGCAACCAGTTGAATGTATTCCTTTGATGTTGCCCAAGCAACGAACTTTTGTGCGGCTTCTGGTGATTTTGAGGTTTTTGGAACTGCTAGCGCCCAAGCCCAAAGCCAGTTTGAACCGTTGGGATATTTTTCAATTGGCGCACGAGCAAAGCCAACTTTGTTATACACTTGGGATTCTTTGGGATTGGATAACAACCCTGCGGCAACAGTTGCATCTACCCACATACCGCATTTACCTGTTGAGAATAACGCCAGATTCTCATTAAATCCATTGGAACTAGCTCCTGGCGGCCCATATTTATTGAGCAGATCGACATAAAAGGCGATCGCCTCTTTCCAAGCTGGAGTATTGATCGTTGGTTGCCACTTCATATCAAACCACTGTCCACCATAGGTATTAACCAATGTGGAAACAAATGCGACGTTTTCACCCCAACCGGGTTTTCCGCGCAGGCAAACTCCATAAACCCCATGCGCTGGATCGTGGATTTTGCTTGCCCATTCTCTCATTTGGGGATAAGTTGGCTGTTGAGGAACCACAATCCCGGCTTTTTCAAACAAGTCTTTTCGGTAATACAGCATGGAACTTTCCCCATAGAATGGCACGGCATATAGTTTGCCGTTATTGGAAAGTCCTTCTCTTATAGGTTTAAGCAGGTCATTTACGTCATAGTTTGCACCTAGATCCAAAGGTCTCAACCAATCCCGTCTAGCCCAGATTGGTGTTTCATAGGAACCAATGGTCATGACATCAAATTGCCCACCTTGGCTTGCAACATCTGTAGTTGTGCGTTGGCGTAACACATTTTCTTCCAGCACAACCCACCGGAGTTGAATATCAGGATTAGCTTCCTCAAATTTGCGAGAAAGCCCTTGCATCACCACCATGTCGCCATTATTAACAGTGGCGATCGTTAGTTTAGTTTTCTGGGCGGCTTGGGAGCGCGGTGAGCAAGCATATAGCAGATGCACCAGCATTACTCCAGCGAGAAATGCAGCTAGCATTTTAGCGAAGCGGCGGATACGCATCGCATAACTCCTTTAAAGTAAAAAACCGAACGAAATAAATTTTTGATTTTATGCTCTAATTTTGGGCAAAAGCTCAATAATAGAAATCATACCAATCTGATTTCCATCACGGTCATTTGCAACAATTCTTCAATAAGAGGTTGAATCTATGACGGCAAAAGCAACTTATCAATTTGCAGGTAAGACGATCCTAATTACTGGCGGTGCAGGAGATATTGGCAAGGCAACTGCACATCGTTTTGCTGCCAATGGTGCAGCAATAGCCCTGCTAGATTTGAATGAACCGAAGATGGCAGATGTGGCTGGGGAACTAAAAGGTTACAACGTTCCAGTTGGCACGTTTGGCTGTGATGTTACAGCTAGTGATGATGTTGCCAAAGCTTTTACTAGCGCTGTAAAGCAACTTGGGCGAATTGACTATGTATTTAATAATGCGGGTTATCAAGGAGTGTTTGCCAAGACTGACGAATATCCTGAAGACGACTTTCAAAAGGTGATCAATATTAACGTTGTCGGCGTTTTCCATATTCTCAAGGCAGCTGCACAACAATTACGCGATGCAGGTGGAGGTGCGATCGTTAATATGGCGAGTTATGCCGGGGTAGTTGGGCCACCAAATATGTTGGCTTATGCTGCTTCAAAGTTTGCAGTGATTGGAATTACTCAGACGGCAGCGAAAGACTTGGCTCCTTATGGCATTCGGGTGAATGCACTCTCGCCTGCGTTGATTGGCCCTGGTTTTATGTGGACGCGACAAACCGAATTGCAAGCAGCAGTGGGATCGCAATACTTTGATGCCGATCCCAAAGTAGTTGAGCAACAGATGATCAATTCAGTGCCAATGCGACGTTTAGGAAGCCTGGAAGAGGTGGCAAATGGAGTAGCGTTTCTGATGAGCGAAGAAGCAAGCTACATTACTGGGTTTAACTTGGAGGTTACTGGGGGAGAATAGAATTTTAAAAATAATTGAGCAAAGATTATATCTTTGGGCATATAATCGATAAAATGCAATCATACCTTTGATAGATACATAGTTTTTGCAGGTAGTATATGGGACAACCTTTTTTAGAGCGCCGCGATGCCACCCCCCTTCGGGCGCGCAAATTAGACTTGGCTGCTCATGCTGCTTGGCTCTATTACATCGCTGGTAACACGCAAGAAGAAATTGCCGCCAAGCTCAATGTGTCCCGGCAAGCTGCACAACGCTTAGTGGCACTGGCGGTCAGTGAAAAATTGATTAAATTTCGACTCGATCATCCCCTGAGTGAATGCATTGCTCTGGCTGAGTCGTTACGCGATCGCTTTGCTCTGTCACTTTGTGAAGTAGTACCAACTGACGCAGGTAGTGGTGATACATTATACGGGATTGGTGTATGTGCTGCCACCCACCTAGAGGCTTACCTGATGGCTAAAACCCCGACCATACTAGCGTTGTCATCAGGTCGCACATTGCGAACAATGGTAGAGCAGATCCCCTCAATGAACCAACCCCAACATAAGATTGTGTCAATTATTGGGAATATGTCTCATTCTGGGCGTGCAGGTCGTCACGAAGTGGTTATGCATTTATCCGATCGCGTCGGTTCTCAAGCTTACCCAGTGCCGACTCCGGTTGTCGCGACTAGTATTGAAGAACGAGAACTTTTGCAGACACAGCGATCGTTTATCGCCGTCAAGACTCTTGCAGAGCAAGCCAAAGTAACCTTTGTCGGAATTAGTCATATTGCCTGGAATGCTCCATTACATCAAGACGGCTTCATCAATGACGATGAGGTAGCTGAATTAATTGAACTGGGAGCAGTAGGAGAAATTGCAGGTTGGGCTTACAGCGATCGCGGAGTATTGCTGCAAGAGGGGACAAACAACCGGGTTGCCAGTGTCGCGCTCGAACAATCGGCTCATCGACTAATTATTGGTGTGGCGGGCGGTGTGAGAAAGGCGGAGGCGATTTTGGCTGCTCTGCATGGCAAGTTAATTACAGGACTGATTACCGATGAAGCTGCTGCCCAAGCGATTCTTTCTAAGATTTAGTAAGTACTAAGTGAGATAATTATGCTAAATGTTAAATGGGGAATTAACTTTGATTTTTGAAAAGCAAAAGTAATTGAAAGCTTTCCATATATAGGTTTATTTCTTAGTATACTTAGCCAGATTCAAGTAAGAGCTAACTTTCTCAGTTGAATAATTGCTGTAATCTGTAAAAATTCACATCTGAGTAGGCACTCACAATTAAATCTGCGCTTGATAAATTCTGCTTATTATGTTTCAATCCAGCAAAACCAACGCATTTCATGCCTGCTTTTTTAGCAGCTTTTATCCCATTTTCTGAGTCTTCAATCACAACGCATTTATTAGGATTAACATTCATCCTTTCAGATGCTAATAATAAGATATCTGGTTCAGGTTTACCTCGTTCCACATCTTGACCAGATATTTTTACACTGAATTTATTTTGCATATTAAAGCACTCTAAAACTGTGTTAATTCTTATTCTAGAAGCTGAAGATGCTAAGGCTAAAGGCACTCCCAAATCAAAAAGCTCATCGATCAGTTCTTTAACTCCCTCAATAGGTGCAAGATTGGAGTTATTTTTTAACTCTTCAACAAAATCCGATGTTGCTCTCAATACATACTCTTCTATTGATAAGGATAAATTAAATTCTCTGCTGAGATATGTCCAGAATGTCCGACCATCAGAACCCCTAAATTTGTCTAGGATATTTTCTGTTAACTCGAAACCAATTTCCCTACAAAACTTGATTAGAAAAATATCACTTAGCGGTTCGCTATCCAGCAGAGTCCCATCCATATCAAATAATACAGCGTCCATAGTTTTGAAGATTCATCACTTATGTTGAAATTGGGTTAAAGATTTTATCTAAAAAAGGGCACGCCCATTAAGCCTGCCCTTTAGCTTTAATGTTCTTGTCCCGTTGGTCGAATGAGGATTTCGTTGACATTAACGCGTGGTGGTTGCGTAAGGGCGTAAACGATCGCAGCTGCAATATCTTCGCTTTGCAGAGGTTGAATTGACTTGCGTCGTTCTTCAATCCGTTGTTTGGCAACGGGATCGGTAATTTGGCTGTCAATTTCCGTATCCACCAACCCAGGTTCAATAATGGTGACGCGGATGTTGTCCTTGTGGACTTCTTGACGCAATGCTTCCGAGAGAGCATTAACACCCCATTTGGTAGCATTATAAACACCAACGCCCGCCCGCGCTGTCCGGCCAGCCACTGAGGAGATATTGACTATATGCCCCGATTTTTGCGCCTTCAACAAAGGCAAAACGGCATGAGTCGCATATAGCAGTCCTAGTACGTTGAGGTCAAACGATCGCCGCCAGTCTGAGCTATTTCCAGCTTCAATAGTTCCCAGCAAGGCAATCCCGGCATTATTCACGAGGATATCGACCCTTCCCAATTCTGCATTTGCCTTTGCCACCAAGTTATTTACCTGGGTTTCATCAGTTACATCAGTGACAATAGGTAATGCCTTGCCACCACTAGCTTCGATGCGTTCTGCTAATGCCTGAATGCGATCGCCACGCCTAGCAGCGAGTACTACTGTTGCTCCTTCTACTGCTAAGGCGATCGCAGTTGCTTCTCCAATTCCCGCTGAAGCCCCAGTGATAATTGCCACTTTTCCTTCTAATTTACCTGTCATTTATCTAACTCCTTAGTAATTGATAATTGAATATTGAGCATTAATTATTCCTCCCCTGCCTCCCACCTCTTACCGATCCTCAAAACGGATGCAACAGCCGCCCCACAAAGTATTAGGGCTGCAAAACGAAAAGTTCCTTGGAACCCTGCAACGATCGCATCAGGAGGGGCAACAGAGACATCTGCACCCGCAGACATACTAGCGATTAAGGCTCCGAATACTGCCCCGATTACAGAAACTCCTACGGTGTTACCTGATGTACGTGACAAAGACAAAAGCCCAGAAGCAATCCCTAGCCGCTCTTTTGGTACTGATCCCATAACAGTGCTGTTGTTAGGCGATTGGAATAAACCCAGACCAATGCCGTAAATAAAATACCGCGATACATAACCTAACTCAGTAATTTGAGCATCAAAGGTGCTAATCCCCAGACACCCGCCAATCATCAACCCCAGCCCAATTGAACTGATTAGTCGAGCGCCAAAGCGATCTGAAAGGATTCCACCTAGTGGGGCAATTAACCCACTAAGTACAGGTGATACGGCTAGTAATAGCCCTACTTTTACGGTCGGATATTGCTTGACCCTCTCTAGAAAGAAAGGGACGATGAGTAGCGAACCGCCAATAACAATGAATGCTAACCAGCCACTTAGCAAACCCATACTCAACTGAAGGTTGCGAAACAGCTTTAGTTCTAGTAGTGGCTGCTTTAGAATCGCTTCAACTACCAAAAAAGTAGTGAAACTCACAGATGCGATCGCTAATAATATCAATGCATTCGTACTGCTAAAGCCCTGGCTTTGCCCTAACGTCATACCCAGCCCAAAACTACCGAGAGTCAATAAAGCCAATATGGCTCCAAAAAAGTCAAATGTCTGTTTGCCCTCAATGCGTCCAGAAGGTGGCACTACACGAGCTATTAAGAAACTAGCGATGATCCCCAAGGGTACATTGATGAAGAATATACTATGCCAGCCTGACCAGCTTAAGAGCAATCCGCCAGCAGAGGGGCCAAAAGCAATTCCCAGTGACACTACACTACCGATGACGCCAACAGCCCGACCTCGTTCGGAAGAGGGAAAAACTTCTGTGATAATTGCCAAACCAAGCCCAGAGATGAATACAGCACCTAGTCCTTGCAGTGCCCGAAAGCCAATCAACCACTCAATACTAGGTGCAAAACCACATAGTAGCGAACTGAAAGTAAACAGAACAAGTCCCCCCTGGTATAAGGACTTCTTACCCCACATATCCCCCAAGCGGGTTGCTCCCAAAACTAAACCAGAACTGACCAACTGGTAACTCAATACAGCCCATTGGGTCGTAGGAAAAGTAGTGCCAAAGGCTTGCACCAATGTGGGTAAAGCAACATTGATAATGCCCACATCTAGGGTAGACATGAACACCCCAAGTCCTACACCGAGTAAGACCCAATTTTTTTGAGAGCCTGATAAAGCCAGAGGTTCTGTTTGGAATTGTGCCAACGTTTAGCCTCCGCCTTTGACTTTACGGTTGTGAATAGTTTGCATACGTATATTCATTGTAGGGTGCTATCCTCGCTACCAAGTTTAAGAAACTAAATTTGCCGCTTCCATCCTTAACGTTGGCGATGTTGAGTGCGATGCCTGCGGCGGGCGTAGCCATCGCAGCAAGCGCTTCGTTAAGAAATGCTCTAGATGAATTGAAAAATTTAGATTTATGTTCAGGTATTTACTTCTGAATCGGCAAGATTGGCTTTTTCACTTGTCATATATTTGGTAGAGTACTTAGGTACTCTTAACTCTCCACTCCTTCGGCTGTATCAACAATAAAAATCAACAAAATACGGTAATTTGATGGAGTTACTGTATTTGAGACTAGTTAGCAAACTATCATAGACAACTCTCAGAAGCAAGCTCTAGAGAAAATGGAGAATAGGGAATGGTAAATGTCAATTATTAAAGTTACATCTGCAACTGCAAATAAGTACCTTTTTGTATAAGTAATGACTCAAAAAGCTGCCTTCTCTCGATTTGCTTTAGGATTTATTGCAGGCTTTGTCTCTGTTTTGCTATTTCATCAAGGTGTGTTGGCGCTGCTACATGCAGTAAATTTTACACCTCGCGCCCCTTATTCAACTGCACCGACACAACCATTAGGAATCCCGCAAATTTGGTCAAATGCATTCTGGGGAGGCATTTGGGGACTGATTTGGGTAGTAATTGCACCTCGTTTTCGACATAATAAAAACTATTGGTTAGGAGCTTTAGTCTTTGGTGCAATTGCTCCGACGCTAGTGGCTTGGTTTGTGGTTGCACCGCTCAAGGGTCAACCCATCGCTGGCGGCTGGAAATTTGTGGGAATAGTGACAGGTTTATTAGTTAATGGTGCTTGGGGTGTGGGAACCGCCGGGTTGCTGAGATTATTTTCTAGGAGGCAATTGTTTAACAGCTAGAGTTTTAGGCACTTCTAAGTAAGTGGGTAATGTTTAGTATCATCCAAACTAATTTTCAGCATAAAGTTGAAAATGTGTATATTATTATTTGAGAATAATAGGTCAAAAAATAGCGATCGTATTATTCGCGTTAGACCAATTCTGTATAAAGATGTGTAGAAATTACCCCACTACCTGCGACGCTTCCTGCGAGTTCGGGAAGGTTGGGAGGGGTTTAAATGATGTGCAGCTTCACAGAGAATTGGCTTTGCTCAGTAAATCAAAGATCAAAATAATTTATTACAATGGATAATTTTGGGATTTACACACTTGCTAATGATGTGGTATTTGACCAACTAGTAGCTTTGCTAAATAGTATTGAGGTGAATGTTAGTCCAGATATTCCGATTTGTATTATTCCCTATGATGACCGCTTAAAGCGAGTTAAACAGGAGATACGTTCTCGACCGAATGTCACCCTGTTTAACGATAAAAGCTCGATCAAAAAATGGGAGGATTTTGCCGTTCAAGTTTGGAACGCTTATCCAAGAAATGGTCGAAAAAATAAACCTTCTATCGAATGGAATAAAAAAAATAATTTAATCCGAAAAATGTGTGCTTTTGATGGTGAGTTTGAAAGATTTGTATTTTATGATGCTGATAGTTTGGCAATGAATAAGTTGGACAAGGTTTTAGAAAAACTAGACCAATACGACTTTGTGTTTGATGACTGGGAACACACAAAACAAACTTCAGTTGCAGCTTTCGACTTGCCGAAGTTAGAACAAAAAATGTCTTTGCCTGAATCTGAAATCAGGCGAGAAATACACTGTTCTAGTTTTTTTGGTTCAAAAAAGGGTATTTTAGGCGTTGAAGAATTACAAATACTCAAAAAGCGATTGATAGAAGATAAGGAAGTCGAATTGATTAACGAAATCGCTTGGTGGTGTGACGCAGATTTATTTAGTTACATGACTTTTAGAATTGCTCGACCACTATTTAACTTTACACTCAGTCCCAATGGTGAAGATCGAACTGGTAACTGTGCTAATGCAAATCCATTTGTGAACATTGATAATGTTCTTTACAACCAACAGGGATTAAAACCAATTCATCGCCTTCACTATATGGGCTATTCTGCTATTGGATTTACCCGCTTGTGTAAAGGTGAAGATGTTGATATCCGTTACAAAAATGAATTTTTGCATTATCGCTTTCTGAAGCAACCAGAGCAAAAACCGAAGCGATTAAAGCCACCTACCATAGCGGCTAAAAGCAATCGATTTATCAAAAAACTTTTGAATAAAATTAATCAAACTATTTCCTACACTTAGCTTTTGCCCAGCCTTGCTCATTAAGCGTTTAGTTAGTGAGCAATGTCCACTCTCATCTTGCAAAAATGCCTAAAGTTAGTGTTTCCATTCCCACGTTTAATCGAGTTAATTTACTGCCTTTCGCAATTGACAGTGTACTCAAGCAGTCTGAGCAAGACTTTGAGCTAATTATTTGTGATGACGGTTCTAGCGATCGCACACCCGAATTGATGTCACAATACACAGACGATCGGATTAAATATATCCGTCATCAGCAAAATATTGGTAAAAGTAATAATATGCGCTCTGGGTTTGATGCTGCCAGTGGTGAATATTTTATTAAATTTGATGATGACGACCGGCTAACACCCGATTTTCTCGCAAGTACAGCAGCTATTCTTGCTCAAGACTCTAGCATTGATTTTGTTGGTACAGACCATTGGATAATTGATATTAACAATGTACGGGATGAGGCAAAAACTCAAGAAAATTCTCATCGCTGGGGTAGGAAGAATTTACCCGCAGGTGTTGTAAATAATTTGTTGGAAGTCGTATTTATTCAGCAAAGTTTTCAAGTTGGGGCGACATTATTTCGCCGTAAAACCTTGCAAGAATTAGGATATATGCAGCCAAATCTGCAAAATTGTGAGGATAATGATTTATTTGTGCGTCTAGCTTTGGCTGGAAAAAAGGGCTATTACTTACCAGAATTATTGATGGAATATCGCTCTCATCCAGAGCAGCAAGGTATTAATCGAGCCATTCCTTATTTATTTGATAAAATTCAGTATTTAGAAAGTTATAAGTTTGAGTCTGAGAAATTAGAGAAAGTCAGAAAAAATCGTTTAACTGAAACACAATTATTATTAGGTTTGCGTTTAATTGAAAAGGGTGAAACGCAAAAAGGCAGAGAGCTAGTTTTGGCGGGACAGTCTTTTTCGACTGCTAAAGCTTGGACTGGTTTAGGTTTATCGTTGTTACCAGTTGGGTTGCGAGGTAAGGCGTTTAATGCACTGCGACAGATGCAGAGTTAGAGGATGTTTGAAAAGTCTGTAGTAGTGTATCAAATATTTGTTTACCCCACCCTAACCCTCCCCTTGCAAAGGGGAGGGAACTAGATTTTCCGGTTTCCCCCCTTTACAAGGGGGGATTAAGGGGGATGAAAATGTGATTAAACACAGCCAAACACTTTTAAAACAACCTCTTAGAGATTGACATATTGTGCAACTTACTTTTGACGTTATTTGGAAAAGAATATGGCAAATCTACCTATTTTGTGGAATAGTTGGGGTATGTTGGTAAGTTGAACTGGATCTCAGTTGACTAATCACCAAAAATGTACTAAGAGTTAAGGCTATTGATATAAGTGCGATCGCTAAAGAGTTAGTCTTCCAAAAGCTTAGTTTTCCTTGTGTATAAGCCCTATTAGCTATATTCACTTCCCGCCTAGCCTCTTCTAAAATTGATTGGAGAGCATTTATCTGCTCATCTTCTAGTTCTGCATACCTATCTTGTCTAAAAGCATTTTCTAGGATTTTTACCTTTTCCTCAGAAGATACTTGAGCAAGTTCTCTTTTGACAACTTCATAAGGATTAGTTTGCTTTACAGGTTGTGAGGATGGAGTTTGAGGGTTTGGTTGAAAATGTTGCTGATGAAATTTCTCCAGTTTCTCATGCTTGACGGGTTCTGAGGATTGATTTGGCCGAATTGGTGGTTGAATCGGAGTATCTTGTCGAATTTCTTTTTTTGTAAAACTGTAGACGTTATTTTGCGTTACAGGTTTTGATGATTGGTTTTGAGGTTTTGGAGGTTGAGTTGGGATACGCTGATTATTACCTATTTCATTTGTCTTCAATGACCATTTAAACTCACTATCTTGGACAACCATATTCTTCAATGAAGAATATAAGTAATGGTTGACTTCCCGTTTTTCAACTCCCAGCATATCAGCAATTTTTACTGCTCTTAAGGGAGTGCCACGTTTTAATATTTCAATAATTTTAGATTCCAGACTATCCATAATTATAATTAGCCACCAATTTTAACTTTATAGAATCAAGTCAGACAGTACCCTCTGCAAAACTGTCGATAATCTTTAGCATTGTTTTTTCACCTAAGCCTTTACCTTTCATACGAGCAAGCACATTACTAAAGGATGAGTATTTGCCATTTGCTTCTCGTTCATTGAATATCTTTTCAATTACTTGAGATTTAACATTAACTCGGCTCAACTTAGAAGTCAGTTTAGTTAGATTCCAAGTATTAAGTGCTTCTAAAGGTTCAATTGGTTTGGGAAGTCTATTTTCCAGTTCGTTCAGTCTGTTATAAATATTTTTAATTTCACGTTTCCACTCTTCTTCCAATTCATTAGTGCGTTTTTCAGAACGTGATTCTTGGTTTGTCATGCGAGATTCTATGTTAGTAGTCCTTGATTCCATATTGATTAAGCGGGATTCAATACTATCTGAATTAGTAGGTACATTGTTGCTAATAAAAACTTTTGATTTTCTAAATAATTCGACTTGCTTTGTTAAAGTCTCCTCATTTTCAGACTCAATTATAAATACTCCAATCATCTCTCCTTTACGAATATCTATTTCTCTAGCTCTAGCCGCAGCATAATACTCAAAGTCTCCATCTACTACTTCAAAAGATTGCAAACTTGTTCTGCGGACTACAATAGGGTTAACAACCCCTTCAGATTCTAAAATTAACTGAGCAGCTTGTTCTAGCTCATCATCTGCAAAAGTTGAACGGGGCTTGCTGGAGGTAATTTTCTTGACAGCAACAAGTGAAGTAGATAGTTTCATTAATCTAACCCTATTTTTTGTAAAACTTCTATTGCTAGTAACTCAAATTCTTGTGCGGCAATTGAATCTGGCTTAAAATCAAGTACAGACATGGGATCAGCTATCTCCATATCTCCTATAATCAGAGATTTTTCAGCACATTTCGCTAGATCATCTCTATCATAAATTACTGTATCCATGACTTGAAGATTATACCTTTTTGGAATTGCTTCTAGTCTTTTAGGTAAAGTATGTCTCACAAATTGATTGTTAGTAGATATCTTACAAGCAAGGACACCCAAAATTTCAATAGGAGGTTTTCTTATTTGTTTTCTAAATGTATTAACACCTTTGATAAACTCTTTAACGTTTGTTAATCCTTGGTTTGCAAAAGGTTTTAGATCCGATGGAATGATAAGATAGTCTGAGGTAATCAAAGCAATTATCGCATAAAGATTGAGTGATGGTGGAGTATCTATAAGGACAACATCGTATTTATCTTTTACATATTCTAACTTATCAATAAGTATCAGTCTACTACCATCAAGAGCATTCAATTCAGTTTCATTTCTCATCAAATTGATGTGTGCAGGAACAACATCAATCTCAGGATTGCAGAAATTGGATTTTCTGGCTACTTCCGAAATAGGATACAATTCTTCAGATTGTAATACTTGGAGAAGATTAGAATCCTTGATATCATCAAATTCTTCATCATCAAATTTGACTAAACCTGTGGCAAATGTAGTATTAGCTTGGCTATCAAAATCAATTACTAAAACTCTTTTACCCTTTTTTCTAATAGCAGCAGCTAGGTTAACTACTGTTGTTGTCTTACCAACGCCGCCTTTGTTGTGATAAACTGCAATTATTTTCATTGAATGTTCTCTCTTAATTTCTATAATTGAATTATTTCCATGTACTTGAATTTCAAAATCATCTTTAGACTGCCTATTTGTGAAACTTTCCCTAGCAATTAAACCTTTAATTTCCTCTATCCTTGCTTCAACTTCCTTCCCAGAACATTGAAATATTAACTGAATATCAGTCTGTAATTTTTGATAAATTCTAATCTCTTTGCCATTAGTCAACAATCCATATCTGACATTCAAGCTGGTTAAATAATGCCTGAGTCGAGGGACATGATGATTTAAGTTTTGTTTGGGATGCTTTGCCTCCATGACAACACTCAGCGGTGAGTTGGCATCTAAGACAAAGGGAATCACTTGTGCAGCAAATGCTAAAAAATCTAAGCGGATGCTACCAAT
Organism: Nostoc sp. JL31; assembly: GCF_017114965.1. Lineage (NCBI taxonomy): Bacteria > Bacillati > Cyanobacteriota > Cyanophyceae > Nostocales > Nostocaceae > Nostoc > Nostoc sp. JL31. The sequence goes on along the minus strand of NZ_JABXKO010000036.1, from coordinate 3,849 downwards.
GGCAACTTCTTGATGCCAGGTGTCAGGAGTATAACCTAGCTGCGGTAGCAAATATTGCACTATGAGTTTGCTTTCAACTTCGCTTTCGTTACGGCACAGCTCAGGATTAAAAGGCAATATTTTTCTACCTCTAAATAATTATTGGACTTGGGACAAAACCTGATATTTGCTAGATTATGGCATAGCCTTAATTATGTTGAGTGATAGAAATCACTTACTAAAATCTAAAAAATCATCACAAAATTAGTACTTCTGCTGATAAAGTAACCAATTTTGAGAGCTAGCCATATTCAAAATTAACAGGCTACGTATGTATTTCCCCATTATCCCTGTAAATGGCTAGAATCAAAGTGTTTACCTATTTGCGCTAAAGGTTTTGGCTACTGTATCTTGTCCCCACTGCCATCAACTTGTTGATAGTCAAGCTATTAGTTGTCCCTATTGTCGGACTACACTCAAAGCTTACGGTCATCCCGGTATTCCATTGCACCGCGCCGCTGGGGATGGGTATCTGTGCGACACATGCACCTATCATGCTGATGATACTTGCAATTTTCCTAAACGTCCTTATGCCAAAGACTGTACCCTCTACCAAAATATTGAAGAGACAAAGTTAGAGTTGAAACAGCAGCGTTACACTAACAGCTTTGCAATAACTGTGAAAAGTTGGGTAAAACGCAATCAGGCTTTGCTGTTGCTATTAGGTTTATTATTAGTCTGTTTGTTGTTCGTGATATTAAGGTCTTGATTTGGGTTTAGTGGGGAGCAAGGGAGAGTTGCAGTAAGTTTTTCTGCCCCTCTGCCCCTCTGCCCCTCTGCCTCTTGTACCCAATCCCTAACCTTCAAGCTGTGATGATGTTGGATGTTTCTGCAATAGGTTCAACTTGTATCAGTGGCGCTTTTTCTTCAAAGGTGGCTAAGTCGAACCAAAAAGTGGTGCCAATGCCGACTTCACTCACTAGATGGACTTTACTACGATGTCTGTCGATGATATTTCTGACAATCGATAAACCTAAACCCGTGCCTTCTAGGGTGTGAACTCGGTTTTCTACGCGGAAGAAGCGTTCAAAAATTGAGTGTTGATCTTCTGTGGCGATGCCAATTCCAGTATCGGAAATTTCAATCCGCACTGGTGCAGATTCGGTGTGACTGGGTTTGAAATCTAGTTGGTAGGCGCGGATTGCTACTTTACCACCGGCTTTGGTGAATTTAAGGGCATTACCAATCAGGTTGCCAAACACTTGTACTAACAAATCGTAATTACCTAATACTAGCGGCAAATTAGGGCCAACTTCCTGAACAAGTTCAACACATTTATCTTTTGCATTGAGTTGGTAAGTACGCAGGGTTTGCTCGATCGCTTGGGCTAAATCTACGCCGTCGAAACTGTAGTTACGACCAGATTCGAGTTTTGACAAATCCAAAACATCGTTAACTAGGCGGGTGAGGCGATCGGTTTCATGGTTGACTGTTTGCAGAAACTCTTGGCGTTCTTGTAAAGCTAAATCTTCGCCGTAGTCGTGCAGGGTTTCAATATAGGTTTTAATGTTGAATAGAGGCGTTCGCAGTTCGTGAGAAACGTTGCTGATAAATTGACTTTTTGCGTCGTTTAGTTCGACCTCACGGGTTATATCTTGAATAGTAATCGCAATACCTTTAATACTTTCCCTTTGGAGGTTGAGTACTGTAGTCAAGAGAATGCGGATTGTCCGTGGGGTGGGTTGGTTAATAAAAATTCGGAATTCGGCGCTTTCGCATTCCCCTGCTGCCATTTCGTACAAGGGACGGGTGATTTCGATTTGTACTGATGCTGGCAAGTGATGCAAGACATTGCAACCGACTACATTAGCGGCTTCCCAGCCAAAAATTCGCTTTGCTGTGGGGTTGACTAAAATCACCTGCATGTTGTTATCAATCAATACAGCCCCATCTGCGATCGTGGAAACTAGGGTTTCTAGCTTGGCTTTTTCTGCGGTTAGTTCCTCAATATTCTGTTCTTCATAGCGCTCTAATCGCTCTGCCATCTCATTAAAGCTTAAAATTAATTCCCCTAGTTCGCCCCCTAAAGGTAAATTAATGCGCTGCTTAAAATTCCCGGTAGCAATTTGCTTTACCCCCACCAGTAGTTCTTTAATGGGCTTGGTGATGGTCAAGGCGTTAATCACTCCGGCCAAAATCACCATTACCCAAATTGTGATAAAAACGGCAATGGTGACATCGCGGGTAAAATTGGTGGAGATAATAGCGGTCTGATTGGGGTTGATCCCGATCGCTAATACACCTAAGTATTTTTTATTGACAATCAGGGGAATAAATACATCGGTAACTATCCCATCTGGGGTCGTGTGTTGCCGCACCATCGGCTTTTCCCCATCGCCAGGGTAATCTTCTGGCAGTTGTATTCGCCGTTTAATGGTAAGGGAGTTTTCTACCTCAGCCTCCCAAAAAGGAATGCCAAAAAAGATTTCCCCGTTTTCATCGGCGTAGAGCATATAACGCACACTAGAGGTGCTGCTATAGAAGCGTTGGGAAAATTGGGCAACCTCTGTGAGATTATTGTCCGCGATTAAGGGGGCAACGTTGGCAGCAAGCAGCAGCCCCAAATCACGACCAAAGCGGGTGTCATTCATCCGCGCATCCTGCTGAATTGTATTTACAGCCCAGAAGGTCAAACCACTCATCACCAATGAAACGACCATTGTGGCCACAGCCAGCAGTTTAGTCTGGAGAGTGAACTCCGACCACCAACTTGCGATCGCATCTCGAATTGTTTTTAACAGATTTAGCATCTTAAATAAAGTTGTTAGTAGTCTTTGTTATAAAGCCCAACAACTTAAAAATTAACAGTTAATTTGACAAATATGTTAGGGGAAAGGGGGAATAGGGCAGTGTGGGAGGTCTATCTAATTAAGGTGGTCTTAACGAATTTACCTCATTTCAGCCATAATAGTTAATATCCAGTTGAGGATTAACGCGTTAAACCCTATTTTTGTGACTATTTGGTTACGCACAGATGAGCAGTCTAACAAAAATTCACCTGTCGTAATTCTGAGCTAATTATCCGGCTCAGGTTAGCGGCGAGCAAGATCATTCAAACCAAAGCTTCATCGCTACGATGCTACTGCAAAATCTGTGTACTGCCGCATCTTAGGCTCATGGAATGCCAACACTATATCTTCCTTGGCAACACCTGCACGAACTAGGTCAGTTGCAATACCATCTTCAGTCCAATCTTCCTCAATCCAGAATTTGCAATCTCGAATCCGAATGTAGACAGTCATACCAGTAATGCGTTCGCCATTTTGCCAACCAAGGTTCATCCAGATATAGTGCCCCTTTGGCTCATCCATAATCAAAAATGTTTCGATGTCTCCGTTAGGACGACGGTTACATAGTTCAACATACTCTGTTAGGATACGCTTAATTATCTGGGGATACTCAGTCAATTTATCCATTGTGTGATTTCCTCTGTCTCTGTATCGAATGGCACTAAGTTAAGATACAGCCCTTGCCCCAACTGGTTCCCAGCCTCCAGGCTGGGAAACCATTCTCGGAGGCTCCGCCTCCATAGCTTGACAAGAGGCAGAGCCTCTCGGAACTCGTTCCCAGCCTCCAGGCTGGGAACGAGGATAGAATAAGTCTTTGGGCTTTTCTTAGTGCCATTCGTCTCTGTATCGACGACAATGAGTGGAAGTTGATGTTTGTGGAGGATGAGTTGAATCACATCCTGGTTGAAAAAATTTTTATAAGCGAGATCGCACCAACAGCAAGGTAAAGTTTACGCTCTGGTGCTGTGGTTGAGTCGATGGGGGATATTATTCCCCGCACCTCTCAGTTAGATCCGTGCGT